>JBIJBO010000064.1:0-18897 GCA_044345215.1 Prosthecobacter sp.
TCGGCGCTGCAGGCTTCCGTGGATTCGGACGATTCTGTGGCCGGAGGTTCTGCCACGGCGGGCTTGCCCTCCGCCTCGGGCTTCGCCTTGGCCGGCTCGCCCTGAACGCCGAGGAAGACCATGCCGTCGGCATACTCGATGACATAGCCTTCGTTGGCCAGCCAGCGGACATCCTTGATGACCGCAACCTGATCCTCCGTGATCGCCGGCTTGGCACCGCCGGGGCCGGGGGCGGCACTGGGCACGATCTTCTCCACCAGTTCCGTGAGCGGCAGTCCGTGGGCGGTTTTCAGCAGTTCGACGATGCGGGCGACTCGTTCCGAGAACACGACGCCGGGGTCAACCGCGCGGGGTTTGACTCGGCTGACAAAAAGTTTGCCGGCGCGGCGCTTGAAGAGCTTCAGGCCGCGGCGTTCAAAGCCTCCACCAAGCTTCTGCGAAATTTCAAACAGGTGCTTGCGGGCAGTGTCAACGGCTTGGCGCATCAGCAGGAAGAGAGCCTGGGACAGCCGGGTCTTGTCGGTGCCGCTGGCAAACACAGCTTCGCGAACCTCGGCACAGGCGGCGGCGCCGTGCACACGACGGAAATGCGCCTCCATCTCGGCGCGGTTGCTGAAGGCCGCCGGTTCGACGCCCTCGGCCTCACGGATGTGCACCCAGCGACGCCCCTTCCGCTGCTGCTCCTTCCATTGGGCGACGATTTCCGGGCTGGACTCGATGCGCACGCGGCGCTTGTAATCCTCGAGCGCCAGATTGGCAAAGCGCTCGCGATGCAGGCGAATGAGCGCGGTCTGGAAGCTGTGATGGTTCGGCGGCGCCAGCAGTTCGCCGGAGAAGCCACAGACGGCGATCGACTTGAAATCGCCCTTGGGTTCCTCAAGCTCGATCTCCTCGACCCGATAATAGCTTTCGAGCGCCGGTCCGCACAGGACATGGGCCAGCGCCTCGTCGCGGCTGAGGAAAAGTCCCCCGTCGGCCGTCGTCTGGAACAGCCCCTGAGCGCGTTCCGCGGCACAGCTGAAACGAGCCTGAAAGCGTTCTGGATCGGCCAGCACGAGGCGGGCGGCGTCGAACATGCTGAAGGCGTGGCCGCTGGAACGGATGTGCGCGGCAAGAGCCTCGGCGGCGCTGTCGCGCGGCTCAATGATGACCTGCACATCACGCGGAAGTTCCACCCACTCGCGCTGCGGGCGGTCGTCGAATCGACGCGGTGGACCGTCGCGACGGTCTCGGCGCTCTCCGGCGGGTCCATCGCGACGCGGACCGGCAGGTCCATCTCGGCGCGACGGCGGACCATCTCGGCGCGGGCCGCCCTGGCCACCGAAATCGCGGCGCGGCGGCGGTCCTTCGCGGCGAGGTCCGCCCTCGCGGCGGTCACGACCGCCGGGACGCGAACCGCGCTCCTCACGCTCTTCATACTTCGCCAAGTTGCTGCTGCCGCCCATGCCGGCGACCCAGGCTGGCATCATGCGCAGATCGGAGAGGTCCACCTGTCCGGCAGGAACAGGCGTTTCGGGAGTCGCTTCGGGTTCGGTCATGTTGTGAGAGGAAGCTGCATTATGGCGTATTTCTGCGCTGTCGCCAACTTTGTTCGCGCGCCGCCGTTGATCTGCGCTTTCCTTCCCGCAGCGGCGGTCCACACTGCACACCCAACCCCAATTGCCATGATCCATCCCCTCCGACTCTTCGCGGCCTTCGCCGCTCTCACCCTGAGTGCCGCCGCGGCGGACAACGCCTACCTCGGCCGCTGGGCCCTCGACCTGCCCGGAGGTCGCGCCGGCTGGCTCGGCGTCGAGGAAAAAGAAGGCAAACTCAGCGCCAGCGTGCTCTGGGGCGGCGGCAGCGTCGTGCCCACTCAGGGTGCCGAACTCAAGGACGGCAAACTGCTCGTCACCCGCCTCTCCCAGGCCAAGCGCAAGAACAAGGCAGGCGCCGAGATCAGCGAGACGATCACGGAAACGCTCACCGTTCAGGCGAATGGCAACACGCTTGCCGGCAGCACGGTGAAGACCCGCCCGGAAGGCAAACCCTTCGGCCAAGGCGACTTCACCGGCAAACGCATCCCGGCCCTGCCGCCGCGCCCCGAGCTCGCCAAGGTGAAATTCGGCGAGCCGGTGTCGCTCTTCAACGGCAGGGACCTCAGCGGCTGGCGCCTGATCAAGGCGGACGACCACAACGGCTGGAAGGTCGAGGACGGCGTGCTGATGAACCGTGTCCTCAAGGAACCCGGCAAACACTTCGGCAACCTGCGCACCGACGCCGAGTTCGAGGACTTCAACCTCAAGCTCGAGGCCCGCACCCAGGAAGGCAGCAACAGCGGCGTCTACCTGCGCGGCATCTACGAGGTCCAGATCATGGAAAGCTACGGCAAGCCGCTCGATTCCCACCACATGGGCGCGCTTTACAGCCGCATCACGCCGACCGTGGCCGCGGAAAAACCCATCGGCGAATGGCAGACCCTCGACATCACGCTCGTTGACCGCCACCTGACGGTCATCCTCAATGGCGCAACGATCATCGACAACCAGCCCGTGCTCGGCTGCACCGGCGGCGCGCTGACCAGCGACGAGTTCAAGCCCGGCCCGATCTTCCTCCAGGGCGACCACACCAACGTCGACTACCGCAACATGGTGCTGCGCCCGGTGCTGAAGTAAGACACCCCTGCACACTCCGACCGGTCGCTTCGCCCTCTGGGCGGCGACCGGTTTTTGCTTGGCGGCATCCGCCGGCCGGGGCTGCCGCACGTGCGCGCCGGTCACTTCTCCAGCCCGCTCGCCAGCTTGGCCGCCAGCTGCCGCGGCTCTGCAACCGAAAGGCTGGCCTGCTTTTCCACCGGGACCGCGGACAGATCGGCCTCGTTGAAGACACGCACGGCCATGTGCAGGGTGCCGGCCTCGATCCAAGTGCGGGCACCGACCGGCGTCTGGCAGCCGGCGCCGAGCAGGCGCAGAAACTCGCGCTCGGCGGTGACCCGGGCCTCCGTGTCGGCGTGGTTCAGGGCGCGCACGCGGGCGATGCTGGCTTCGTCGCCTGCGCGGCATTCGATGGCAATGGCCCCCTGCCCCGCGGCGGGCAAAAAGCACACGGGATCCAGCACGTGGGCGTGCAGTTCGGTTCCGTCCAGTTCGAGGCGATCTTGCTTCAGCAGGCCGAGCCGCTCAAGGCCGGCGGCGGCGAGCAGCACGGCGTCGAGCGCGCCCACGCCAAGCACCTTCTTCACCCGGGTCGGCACGTTGCCGCGGATCTCGACCACCTGCAGATCGGGGCGCAGCCAGCGCAGCTGGGCGGCGCGGCGCACACTGCTGGTGCCGACGCGGGCACCGATCGGCAGGGTTTCAAGCGTGTGTGGCGCCGCAGTGACGAGCACGTCCTCGGTCGGCGCGCGCGGCAGCACGGCGGCGATGACAAAGCCGGGAGCCAGATCGGAGGGCACGTCCTTGAGGCTGTGAACGGCGGCATCGACCTCGCCGTTCTGCAGGGCCGTCTCGAGCTCCTTGATGAAAATGCCCTTGTCGACATGGGCGACCTCGTTGAACTCGGAAAAGCGCAGGTCCTGCCGCTTGTCGCCGCTGGTCTGGATGATCTTGCGCTCGACGTACAAGCCGGCATGGGCGGCGAGCAGGCCCTCGGTGACGGTGCGCGTCTGCGCCAGCGCAAGCTCGCTGCCGCGGGTGCCAAGGATGAGGGGAGTCGTGGACATGACCGACAGGTGTTCACGCAAACCCGGCCGGACGCAAAGGAATGATGCACGGGAGTGATTTCCCGCGCCACCCGCGCCAGGCTGTGCTATCGGATGCCGTGCCCGCCCCGACGATCGTTTATCCCTTCCTCGCCGCCCTGCTCTACGCCTTCGGCGCCCTCGCCCTGAAGCGCTCCAGCGAGTACGGGATCGGCCTGTGGCGCACGACGTTTGTCGCCAACCTGATTGTCGCCGTGCTGTTCTCGACCCTCTGGCTGTTTGGCGGCCCGCCGATCGAGCGCGAGCTGCTCTGGCAGCCGGGCGTCATCGCCCTCTGCCTGTTCGCCGGCCAGATCTCGCAGTTCCTCGCCCTGGAAAAGGGCGATGTCTCGGTCGCCGTGCCGGTGTTCGGGCTGAAGGTGGTGCTGGTCGCCCTGCTCGCGCCCTTCCTCACCGGCGATCACATCGACACCCGGCTGTGGGCAGCCTGCGTGCTCAGCGTGTTCGGCCTGACCTTCCTCAACCGCAGCGGCGGCGGGGCCTCGCCGCGCGGCCTCGGCATCACCCTCGCCGCGGGCGGCTTCGGCGCAGTCTGCTTCGCCATTTTCGACGTGCTCGTGCAGAAGTGGGGGCCGCACTGGGGCGCCGGCCGGTTGCTGCCCTGCGTGTTCTGGATCAATGCCATCCTGTCCTTCGGCCTGGTCTTCCGTTTCTCCGCCCCGCTCAGTGCCATCCGCCCGCCGGCCTGGCGCTGGCTCTGCGGCGGCTCGATCATCCTCGGCCTGCAAAGCATCGCCTTCGTCAGCACCCTCGCCATCCATGGCCAGGCCGCCTCGGCCAATGTCGTCTACGCCTCGCGCGGTCTGCTCAGCGTCGCCCTCGTCTGGCTGGTCGGCCACTGGTTCCGCAACCAGGAGCAGCACCTTGGCGCGCGCGTGCTGCGCTGGCGCCTGGCCGGTGCCCTGCTCATGATGGCCGCCATCGTGCTGGTGGTGACCCGCTGAGGCAAAACAGGCCGCTGAGCGTGCCGCGCGAGCCCCACCTGCGCTTGCAATGCCGCGCCCGCCGCGCTTGGTTTCCTGCATGAAAGCCGTTCTCCTGCTGCCGCTGCTCCTGCTCGCCGCCTGCAAGCCCGCCGAACCCGCCGCCACCCCGTCGGCCTCCGGCAAACCGAAGGTGCTGTCAGCCAACTATCCGCTGCACGCCTTCGCCAGCCGCCTCGGCGGCGATGCCATTGAAGCGGTCTTCCCCGCACCCGCCGATGGCGATCCGGCCTTCTGGCAGCCGGATGACGCGGCGCTCGCGGCCTTTCAGCAGGCCGACCTCATCCTGCTCAACGGCGCCACGTATTCCAAGTGGGCGGACAAGGCGAGCCTGCCGACGGCGCGCAGCGTCGACACCTCGTTCGCCTTCAAGGACCGCTTCATCCAGATTGAGGAAGCCACCCCCCACAGCCACGGCCCCGAAGGTGAGCACAGCCACGCCGGCACCGCTTTCACCACCTGGATTGATCTCAGCCAGGCCGTGCAGCAGGCCGACGCCGTGCGCGCCGCCCTCGACCGCCTGCTGCCCGACCAGGCGGCAGCAATCGACGCCCGTTTTGCCACCCTGAAGGCAGAACTCGAGGCCCTCGACGCGCGCCTGCTCAAGGTCGGCAAACGCCTGGCCAGGGCGCCTCTCGTCGCCTCGCACCCGGTCTATCACTACTGGGCGCGCCGCTACGGTTTCAACCTGCAGTCCGTCCTCTGGGAACCGGAAACCGTGCCGGACAACAAGGCCCTGGCCGAGTTGCAGACCCTGCTCGCCAAACACCCGGCGAAGTGGATGATCTGGGAGGGCGCACCCGCCCAAGACAGCATTGCGAAGCTGCAAGCGCTCGGACTGCAGTCGGTCGTCTTCGATCCCTGCGGCAACCGGCCGGACGAGGGCGATTTCTTCACGGTGATGGCCGCGAATGTCGCAGCGCTCGAGAAGGCGTTTCCGTGAACCCGCAGGTTCAACTGTAGCGCGGGGCATCGACGCGGGAACCACGCGGTCACTGCCCGCGTCCACAGAAGACCCGCAGGCTCAACTGTAGCGCGGGGCATCGACGCGGGAACCACGCGGTCACTGCCCGCGTCCACAGAAGACCCGCAAGCTCAACTGTAGCGCGGGGCATCGACTCGCGGGAACCACGCGGTCACTGCCCGCGTCCACAGAAGACCCGCAAGCTCAACTGTAGCGCGGGGCATCGACCCGCGGGGATCGCGCGGTCACTGCCTGCGTCCACAGAAGACCACAGCGTCCCGCGGGAGCCACGGCTCAATGACCGCGCCCGCCGGGCTTCAGCGAAAATACCCGCTGACCTTGAGCTTGCGGGCAAACAGGCTGCCACCGCCGGCGACGTACAGGATGTTGTGGTCCTTGCCGGCGAACTCGGCGCTGACGACCTTGCCGTCGGCGACGGGCTTGGCGATGATGCCGGCGAGACGGCCGGCCGGATCAAAGATCTGCACGCCGAGTTCGGTGGTCACGAAGATGCGGCCCCGGGCCTCGGTGGTGGCGCCGTCGCCGGCGGCGCTTTCCTTGCCAACCGGCAGCCACATCGTCATGAAGGGCGCACCGCCCGACAGGCTGCCGTCGACCCCAATCTGCCAGGCCCAGACGTGCTTGCCGCCGTATTCGGAGACAACCAAGGTCGCCTCGTCAGGCGTGATCGTGATGCCGTTCGGCTTGATCACCCGGCCCGCGTCGGCCACCGCATGCTTTTTCTCGGGCGTGATCCAATGGATGCTCTGGGTCGGTGTCTCGGTGAAGTAGACGTGGCCTTTTTTGCTGACGACCAGATCGTTGCATTTCACCCCGGTGACCAGCACTTCGACCTCGCCCTGGCGACTGATGGCGATGACGCGCTGCTCGCGGTTGTGGCAGGCGTAAAAACGGCCGTCCGGACCCAGTTGCAGGCCGCTGATGCCTGGCAGGTTGTCGAGTTCCAGCGACACCTTGCCGGTGGTGGCATCGAGCTTGTAGATGCCCTTGCCGGCCTTCACGTCGGTGAAGTACAAATGCCCTTCGGCGTCGACGCAAAGACCGTCGGTGAAGTCATAGCCCGAGGCAGCCTCCCGCCAGGGTTCGCCGGCGATCAAGTATTCGTGCAGGGACGTGTCCTGGGCGGCGAGCGGCGCGGCGAGGAACAGGCAGGCGAGGGTCGTGCGGAGCATGGGAAAAACGGATTGAGATGACAATGCGGCGCGATCACTTGGCCCAGAGCCAGCGCAGGGTGTCGGGGAGGATGGCGGCGCCATGTTTGCCATTGTGCGTGCCCTCACCCATGACGAACTTGTAGGTGTAGCCGGCGAACTTCAGCGCGGCGGCCATGTCCTGGTTGGCGAGCGGCCAGTTGCCGAACTGGTTGTCGAGGTCGTTGCTGCCCTCCTGCAGGAAGACCTTGATCGGCTTCTTGTCGGTCTTGCGGATCAGGGCCGGATAGACGTGGCCGCCGCGGATGTTGGTGAAGCTGCCAATGTGGCTGACCACCTTGCGGAAGGCGTCGGGCCGCTCCCAGGCGACCGTGAAGGCGCAGATGCCGCCGCTGCTGTTGCCGCAGATGGCACGCTCATCGGGGTTCGTGCTCAGGTTGTAGTCCCTGCCCACCGCAGGCAGGATCTCCTCAAGCAGGAAGCGCGCGTAGAGATCGCCGAGCGAATCATACTCAAAGCTGCGGTTGCTGCGCGGCTTGGCGCCGGGCTGATCGGTCGGAAAAACGCCGGGCTGCAGGAAGATGCCAATCGTCACCGGCATTTCGCCCTTGGCGATGAGGTTGTCGAAGACGACCGGCGCGCGGAACTGGCCGTCGGGTTTGACGAAACCGGCGCCGTCGCAGAACACCATGACCGCCGCCGGCTTGGCCTTGTCATACTGGGCCGGCACATAGATCCACCAATCGCGCGCGGTGCCCGGGAAAATCTTCGAGTCCGTCCAAGCCGGCATCTGGGTGACCTTGCCCTGCGGCACGCCGGGCTGCACCTGGGAATCGGAACCGAGCACGTATTGATCATCCTGCGGGGCGGCAAACAGCGGCAGGGCAAGGAGGGCGAGGGCGGGAAGCAGCTTCATGGGGAGGGTGCGAACGGGCAGGAAGTCGGGGTTCTTGCAGGGCGACGGGATTCAGCCGAAACGCGCGGACCAGAGATCCCGGGCGGCGCGCAGGTCCTCGCGCTTCTGGCTGGGGCTGACCTCCCACACCAGCGGCACGTCGGCCGGGACGAGCGGCAGCAAGCCGGCCAGGTCGACGCCCCCCGAACTCAGCGGCACACGGTGGTCGCGCGCCGGCCATCGCACGTCGTGGACATGGCAACCGATCAGGCGCGGGGCAAGAGCGGCGAGGTAGGCGGCGTGATCGACCAGGGCCAGATTGGCCTGGCGCTGGACATGGCCGAAATCATGCCAGGCGCCGATCCACGGGCAGTCGGCGTAGTGCCCGAGCAGGCGCGGCAATTCCTCCGGGCTCGGGACCTGCTCGAAGTGACTGCGAGTTTCCAGGCCGAGGCGGACACCGTGCTTCTCGCAATCGGGCAGCAGGGCATCGAGCGCCGTGCGCACGCGATCGAGCCCGGCCTCGGCGACCTTGGCACGCTCGGCGACCAACTGCAGCTTGAGCGCGCAGTAGGCGCGCGAGTACAGCCCGCCGTCCATGGCGATCTTTTCGAGGCGTGCCGTGAAGTCCGGCAGCGGCAGGCGGCCAAGGTGGACAACCACCCGATCCGTGCCAAAGCGCACCGCCATCTCCAGCGTGCGCCGGGTCAGGGTGAGGGCACGCTCGCGTTCAGCGGCGCTGGCCGAGGTGAATTCATAGACGTCGGGCGCGTCGATCATCACCTCGACGGGAGCCGGACAGAAGTTGTGCAGGCTGCTGACCCGGATTTCACCAGCCTGGACGGCCTCAAGCAGGCCGGGCAGCAGCGACAGCCGGGTGCCGTGACTGACCTCGATCCATTCGAAGCCGAGCTCGCGCGCCTCGGCCGCCAGGGCGCGACCGTCCGTGTGGCGGTGGCTGTTCCAGCAGGTGGAAAGCGAGAGGCGCAAGAGAGGCGACGGGAAGCGGACTCAGCGTGCGGCGACGCGTTCAAAGACCTTCGGTGTCACCAGCACCGTCTTTTTCTTCGCCTTCGGCGCCGGCTTGGGATCGAGGTTCAGGCCAAGTTCCCCGGCACTCACCGTCGAGGCGACACCCGCCGCCGGCACTTCGGCCTTGGTGACCCAGACCAGAGCGTTGAGGACGGTCTTGCGGAAGTTGTCATTGCCCCAGTTGCGATGGAAATGGCCGCCGGTGAAGCCGAAGCCGCGGCCGCCATCGGGTCGCTCGACGCACCACATCATCGACTCCTGCGCACCCTTCTCCGCCTGGATGTGCGGGTAGGGACCCTTGGGGTAGACGTAGGGACCGTCGCGCGTGGCATCGGACGGCGCGGCCACCAGCAGCGGGGTGAAACGCGTGCCGGCATCCTCGGCCGGGGCGATGCCGTCGCCGAAGGCCGGGCGGAAGCGCATGTTGAAGTACCACTCGTCCTCGATCTGGAAGGGCTGGACACCGCGGGTGATGGGATGATCGGGCAGGCGATCGAACTTCGGCTGCCAGATCGGGTTGCAGGAGTGGGCGTTTTCGTAATGACCGCCGACCCACTGCAGGAACTCGCGACCGCCGAGTTCGGGCACGACCTCGACGCCGTAGTGCATGACGCCAAAGCCGACGCCCTTGGCGGTCAGCGCGCGCAGGGTTTCCAAACGGTTTTCCTGGACCGCCGGATGGCCCTTGCCGCCGTCGGCATAGATGACCACGGCGTCGGCATCGGCCAGGGTCGCCTCGTCGGTCACCCATCCCATCTCGTGGCGTTCGACGACGAGTCCCGGCACGGCGGCCAGGCATTTCTCGAGCAACATCGTGCCGGCACGGAACTCGTGCATCCCCGGCGGATGCGAGGGTTTGCCGGCAATGAGCACCAGCTTGCGCTTGCCGTCCGGGGTGACGGCCGAGGCCGCCGTGGCGAGGCAGAGACAGAGGATCCAAAAGCGTTTCATGAGATCCCCAGCATGCCGGCGCAGCGCCCGGCACTCAAGCGCATTCTTGCGACCGAAGCGTGCACGCCCGCCTTGCCGCACGGCGGTCCCGCCGCTAGGCTGTCAGGTGCCCCGCGATGGTTCATTGTTCTGTCCCAAGACCTGCCATGACTGAGTTTCTCATCATCGGCGGCGGCCTGGCGGGCACGACTCTGGCCTGGCGACTCTGGGAGCGCGGCCAGCCGTTTCTGTTGGTCGATCGTGATGCGCCGGTGACCGCCTCAAAAATCGCCGCCGGCCTGGTGACGCCGATCACCGGCATGCGCCTGGGGCTGAGCTGGCGCTATGCGCTTTTCCATGCCGAAGCGGTCGCCTTTTACCGCAGCCTGGAGGCACGACTCGGTGGGTCGTTCTACCATGAAACGCCGGTGGTGCGCCTGCTGCGCAGCGAGTGGCAGGCGGGGATCTGGGCCAAGCGCTGCCACCGGCCGGAGTATGCGCCCTACCTGCAGCCGCCGCGCGAGCCGCTGGTCAATCCAGAGGTCTTCGCCCAGCCCTTTGGCGGTTTCGAACAGCGCCCCGGTGGCTGGCTCGACACGGCCGCCTACCTGCAGGTCAGTCGCGCCTTTTTCGAAGCGGTCGGCTGCTGGCGCACGGGCGAGGTCGGGGCGCTCGACGAGACGGCAGACGCCGTGCGCTGGGGCGAGACCGAGTTCGCCACCGCGGTCTGGTGCACCGGCTGGCAGGCGGCGCAGAAACCCGAGTTGAGCGGCGTGCCCTTTCAGTCGGCGCGCGGCAGCATCCTCACCGTGCAGGCCGACACCCGCGGGGAAAGCCGTGTCATCAGCGGTGCCTGCTGGCTGGTGCCGCGCGGCGATGGCAGCCTGCGCGCCGGCCCGACCTACGAGGTACCCTTCACCGAGCCTCACACGCCGTCGCCGGAGGCGCTGGCCGGACTCGAGCAAAAACTCGGCGACCTGCTGCGCGTCGATGTCCGCATCACCGACCGCCAGACGGCCGTGCGTCCCATCGTGCGCGGCCGCGAAGCCCTGCTTGGCCGTCTGTCCGGTCGAGCGCACCAGGCCTGCTTCAACGGCCTCGCCTCCAAGGGCGTGCTGCGCGCCCCCTGGCTGGCTCAGCATCTGGTCGCGCACCTGCTCGACGGCGCCGTCCTCGACCCTGACCTCGACCTGGCGGGGATCTGAAGCCCGCCATTCCGCACTGGCAGGCCGGCGAATCCCGTCTATGCAAGGGGTCCGACCATGGCCGGCTTTTTCAAATCCCTCCTTCAGCGCTTCACCAAACCCGACATCGACTGGGATGAACTCGAGGCCGCCCTCGTCGCCGGCGACCTCGGCCCGCGCCTGGCACTGCGCATCGTCGACGACCTCAAGGCCCAGGGCCGCAAGCTGCACGGGGCCGACATCGTCCAGGTGGCGCGCGAGCATGTGAAAAGCATCCTGCCGGCGCAGGTGCCGGCCCTGGCGCCGCTCGACGGCCGGCCCAAGGTCCTGCTCATCGTCGGCGTCAACGGCACTGGCAAGACCACCTCAACCGCCAAGCTGGCCAAGCACCTGCACGACCACGGCAAAAAGGTCGTGCTGGCCGCGGCCGACACCTTCCGCGCGGCGGCGGTCGAGCAGTTGGAAGTGTGGTCGCAGCGGCTGAACATCCCCATGGTCAAGGGCCCGCCCAACGGCGATCCGGCGGCGGTTTGCTTTGAAGCCTACGACCTCGCCTGCCGCACCGGCGCCGACTTCCTGCTCTGCGACACCGCCGGCCGCCTGCACACCAAGCACAACCTCATGGAGGAGCTGAAGAAGGTGCGACGCATCCTCGGCCGCAAGGACGACACCTCGCCGCACGAGGTGCTGCTCGTGGTCGACGCCACCACCGGCGGCAACGCCCTTCAGCAGGCGCGCGAATTTCACAAGGCCATCCCCCTCACCGGCGTCATCGTCACCAAGCTCGACGGCAGCGGCAAGGGCGGCGTGCTCGTTGCCATCCAACAGGAACTCGGCATCCCCACCCGCTTCATCGGCCTCGGCGAAAAAGCCGAGGACTTCCAGCCTTTTGATCCCGGCCGGTTCGTGGCGGAGTTGCTGTGAAGGAGCAGCGCCTCATCCGCTAACTCGCCTTGAGATGCGCCTGGATGAGCAGGCCGGCAACGTCGTCGAGGGCTCGGTTGGCGACTTCGGTCCCGGTGTTGGTGCAGGCCAGCACGGCAAAGCCCTTTTCCGGCGCCAGCCAGGCAACGCTGCGGTTCATGGTGTTGCTGCCGCTGTGGTTCAACACCTTGCCGCCCCAGGGGCGCTCGACGGCAAGCCAGCCAAACGCGTAGTTTTCCCCAGGCCGAGTGGCGGTGTGCAGGTGCTGGTAGGCCGCGGCGGTTGTCAGCAGGCGACCCTTGCCCGCGCGTCCCGCCAGATGCTCGGCGATGAACCGGCTCCAATCCTCCAGGCTCATGTGGACCGTGCCCGCAGGGCCGAGCACAGCGGGATTGTCCACCAGCGGGCCATTCTGCGGCATGGGCTCGCCCTGGCCGTTGTGCGGCCAGGGCTGGTCGATCCTGCCCGGCTTGCCAACACCCCCAAAGCCCGCGTACTGGATGCCCAGCGGGGCGAACAAACACCGGCGCATGAGATCCTCCCAGGAGGCATTCCAGACTTCCTCGAGCATGTGACCGGCAAGGGCGTAACCGTAGTTCGAATACTCGTGTTTTTGACCGGGTGTCGGCAGATCGGGCGTGCGGGTGGCAAGCTCGAGGGCGGCTGCGCGCTGGTCCTGTAGTTTGCCGCCGCCGAGCATGAGCGTCCCCCAGGGGGCATTGGCGGGCAGGCCCGACCAATGACTGAGCAGATGGGTCAGCGTCGCTTGGGCAAGCGGGGACTTTTTCAGATCCCTCTGCCGGGGAAACACCTCGCCGAGCGTGCTGTCCCAGCGCAGTTTGCCCTCCTCGACGGCGATGGCGGCGAGCGTGGCCGTCATCGCCTTGGTGTTCGAGCCCAGGTGCCAAAGATCCTCGGGGGTCACCGGGGGCTTGTCGCCCTTCTTGCGCACCCCGGTCACCGCCAGGCTTTGACAGCCCCGCAGAGTGACAATGGCCGCCCCCAAGGCAGGCAGCTCATACTGGGAACGGATGGCCTCCAGCTTGTCCTTCCAGCCCGGGTTTGCCTCGAGCGCTGACGTGCGACGCGCAAGAATGCCGCCTGCGCTGGCGACAAGGAAGTGACGGCGGGTAAGCGAACTCATGCTGCATTCCACCGCCTCCCGGACCGCTTAGGCAAGCGCAATGCGCGTCTCACAGCCAGCCCGTCTGATTGAGCCGGCCGGTGAGTTCCATCTGGCGTTCGAGCTGGGCGGCGTAGAGGCTCGCTTTCGCGGGGTCGGGCTTGCAGCGGGTCGCCTCGTCGAGCCGCACCAGGCGGGCGCAGAGTTCGTCGTAGCTTGTCGTCGCGATCTTCTCGTTGGCGCGCGCATGCGCGGCCTGGATGGCGGCGCCGAGCGCGGCGCCCTCGCTGGTGCTGAGGGTGACGACCTCGGCGTTGAAGCAGTCGGCGGCGATCTGGCGCCAGACGCCACTCTTGCTGCCGCCGCCGGTGAGGCGGATCTCGGAGGGGTTCATGCCGAGGTCGCGGAAGCGTTTCAGGCCGTAGGCGAGGCCGAGCGTCGCGCCCTCGACCGCCGCGCGGGCAAGGTGGGCCGGCGTCAGATTGGTCGTGCGCAGGCCGTGCAGCACGCCGCTGCCGTTGGGCAGGTTCGGGGTGCGCTCGCCGTTCAAGTAAGGCAGGAAGGTGACGCCGTCGGCGCCGGCCGGGGCGCTGGCGACCGCCGCCTCCAGCTGCTTCAAATCCCAGCCGAACATCTCGCGCACCTGCTCGGTGACAACGGTGACGTTCATCGTGCAGACGAGCGGCAGCCATTGGTCGGTGCTGTCGCAGAAGGCCGCCACCTCGCCCTGGCCG
This sequence comes from Prosthecobacter sp., assembly GCA_044345215.1. GTDB lineage: Bacteria > Verrucomicrobiota > Verrucomicrobiia > Verrucomicrobiales > Verrucomicrobiaceae > Prosthecobacter. Next base: position 13,681 of record JBIJBO010000064.1, read on the forward strand.
TCAACGACCGGCGCGTCGGCCACCCCGTAGAGCGTGCCGCTGGTGCCAAAGCTGGCAGTGATGACGCCGGGCTTGATGTTGCCGGTGCCGATGGCGCCCATCATGTTGTCGCCGCCGCCGGCGCTGACGATGACGTCGGCCGACAGCCCCCATTCCGCCGCCAGCTCCGGGCGCAGGCGACCGTGCACGGCACGCGAGGAACCGAGCGGCGGCAGCATCGACAGCACGCGCGGGTCAATGTAATCGCAGAGCTCACGGCACCAGGTGCGCGTGCGCACGTCGAGGATGCCCATGCCGGAGGCATCGCCGTATTCCATGCGCTTGACGCCGGTGAGCCAGAAATTCAGGTAGTCGTGCGGCAGCAGGATGGAGGTCGTGCGGGCAAAGTTCTCCGCCTCGCGCTGTTTCATCCAGAGCAGCTTCGGGATCGTGTAACCGGGCAGCATGGCGTTGCCGGCAAGGGCGATGACGCCGGGCTGACCGCCGAAGTGGTGGGCGATCTCCTCGCACTGCGCCTGCGTGGAGGTGTCGCACCAGAGCTTGGCCGGCCGCACCGGCTGGTCGTCGGCGCCGAGGGCGACGAGGCCGTGCTGCTGACCGCTGACGCCGATGCCGGCGATCCGGCTGCGCTCCGCGCCAAGTTGCTCCAGGCACTGGCGCACGCAGTCACGGACGGCATCCACCCAGGCCTGCGGGTGCTGCTCCAAGTGACCCGGCGGCAGACCTTCGATCAGGTCGTAGGCGCTGTGGCCGGAAGCCAGAATGGCGCCGCTGTCGAGGTCGAGCACAATCGCCTTGCTGCTCTGGGTGCCGCTGTCGATGCCGAGGTAGTACATGATCGTGGGAGGATGGAGTCGTTATCCTAGCCGCGGCCAGGGGGCGACGGCAAACAGGAAAGCGGGGCCGGGCGGGCCGGCCATGCATTTTCTCAATGCCCGGCCCGGAAATATCGATTTCCGCGACGCCCCATTCCTGAGACACTGGCCGGCATGATCGAGGTCTTTTTTCTGCTCCTGGCCCTGGGCTTTCTGGCCCTGCCCTTCCTCGCCCTGAGTGCCGCCCGCCACGCCGGCGGACGCTGCCGCGAACTCGGCGAAGAGCTGCAGCGTCTGCGCGAGCAGCAGGTGCTGGCGCTCGAACGCGAGCAGCGGCTGGCGCGCCGGATCGCCGACCTCGAGGCGGCCGGTCGGGAGGGACCGCCGCGCACCGCCAGCGCCGCTGCCGCAGCGTCCACGCCGGTGCGCTCCGCAGCCGAACCCAGCTCACCCAACGAAGCCAAACCTAGGGCGACCCCGCCTCCGGCCGCTGAACCTGCAGCCGCATTGATCCTGCCCCCGCCTCTCCCCGGCGCAGCGGCCATCGCTCCGCCCCCCTCCATCGACACCCCGAAACCCGCCGCCCCCGTTCCCGCGCCACTGCCGGTTGCAGAGAGCGAACACCACCCCGCGCCACTGCCAGTCGCCGAGCCCGCCCTGCACATGGAGCGCTTCATGGGTGCCAAGCTCTTCGCCTGGATCGGCGGTCTGGCACTTTTCCTGGGCATCCTCTTCTTTGTGAAGCTCAGCCTCGAGCGCGGCTGGATCTCGCCGGCGCTGCGCACCTGGACCGGGCTCGCGGTCGGCGCCGGCCTGGTCGGGGCCGGCCTGCGCCTGCAGCGCAACCCGCGCCAGACGGCGCTGGCCCAAACCCTCTGCGCCACGGGCATCGTCGCCCTGTATGGGGTTGCCTTCGCCGCCCACGCGCTCTGGCGCATCCCGCCCTTTCACCTGCCGCTCGTCACCTTCGCCTTTCTGTCGGCGGTGACGGCCGCGGCCTTCACCCTGGCCGTGCGTCATCACGCCCAGGTGGTGGCGGTGCTCGGCATGCTCGGCGGCTTCCTGACACCCGTGCTCTGCTCGACCGGCGAGGACCGGCCGTTCGCGCTGTTCAGCTACATCGCCCTGCTCGATCTAGGCGTACTCGCCGTGGCCCAGCGGCGGCGCTGGGCGCATCTGACACCGCTGGCTGCCGCCGGCACCCTCATGACGCTGATCGGCTGGCTGCTGTCGTTTTTCCGCGCCTCGGAGTACGGGATTGGCTCGGCAACCTGGCTGCCGGTGGGGCTGCTGCTCGGTTTCCCCCTGCTCTTCGCGCTGGCGGCCGAGTGGATGCGCCGGCGCGGCGAAACCGGTCAGGCGCCGGCTTGGGCTGCGCTCGGACTGGCCGCCGGCGCTCTCCTGGTGGGCTTTTCCTGGCTGCAGGTCACCAGCATCGCCACGCGGCCCTGGGTTCTCTACAGCCTCGTGCTCGGTTTGAATGCCCTCGCCCTGGGCCTGGTTGCCTGGCAACCGCCGTTGCGCCGGGTGCAGACCTACACTGCCACCCTGACTTTCCTGCACCTGCTGCTCTGGACGTCAGACCGGCTGTCGACCGAGCTGCTGCTGCCGGCCCTGGGGGTCTACCTCGGCTTCGGCGTGCTGCACAGTGCCTTCGCCGCCTGGCTGCAGCGTCGCCAGCCGATGCCGCTGACCGGCTGGCTGCCGCTCCTGACCGTGGCCCTGCTGCTGCTGCCGGTCTTGCAGCTGCCGAACCCGGGTCTGGCGCTGTGGCCGGCACTGCTGCTCGCCGACCTGCTGGTCATCGGTCTGGCCTGGCTGACCGGTGCCCTGCTGCCCGTGCTGGCGGCCCTGGCGCTGACCCTGCTGGCCATCGCTCTCTGGCTGTTCGTTGCTCCTTCTAGCGTGGAGCTGCCTCTGGGCCTCTTCCTGACGCTGGTGGCGTCGGGCGCGACCGTTTTCGCCTTCGCCGGCCAGCGTCTCGCACGCCGTTTCCCGAAAGCCCCGACCGCCTCGCTGCTGCCGGCCAGCTCGGCCCTGCTGCCCTTCCTGCTGCTCATCATGGCGACCGGCGAACTGCGCCTGGCCGATCCGACGCCGGTCTTTGGCCTGGCCCTGGCGCTGGGGGTCTTCCTGCTCGGTCTGGTGCGCGCCGGTGGCGCGACGGTGCTGGCACCCGCGGCCCTCGCCGGCGCCCTGGCCCTGCAGCAGGTCTGGCTGCAGCGCGGCTTCACGGTGGACCACGCCGGCCTGGCGGTGCTCTGGCAGCTCGGCTACCTCGCGGTGTTCAGCGCCTTCCCCTTCGTCTTCCGTCGCCGTTTCGCGACCGAAACCCTGCCATGGATCACTGCCGCCGCCGCCAGCCTTGGCACGTTCGGACTGATGCATCAGGTCGTCATTCGCGCCTGGCCGAACGAGGTCATGGGCCTGGTGCCGGCCGCCTTCGCGCTGCTGCCCGCGGCCGGCTTGGCCTACGTGAAGCGCCAGCATCCCTTGGACAACCCGGCGCGCCTCGATCAGCTCGCCTGGTTTGGCGGCACGACGCTGTTTTTCGTGACCCTGATCTTCCCGCTGCAGTTCGACCGGCAGTGGCTGACCCTCGGCTGGGCCTGCGAGGGCGCCGCCCTGTGCTGGCTGTTTGGACGCGTGCCGCACCCCGGCCTGCGCGCCACCGGCGCCGTCCTGCTGGTCACCGCTTTTGCCCGCCTGGCCGTGCTGCCCCTGGTTTCTGCCGAGCTGGTGCGCGGCGCGCTGCCGATCCTCAACTGGCCCCTCTACACCTACGGCCTGACAACGCTCGCACTCTTCCTCGCCGCCGCCTGGCTGCGCCCGCCCGGCCATCTCTGGGGGGAGGCCAACCTGCGCTCCGTCTTCCGCAGCCTGGCCGGCGTGCTGCTTTTCCTGCTGCTCAATTTCGAGATTGCCGACGCCTTCACCACCCCCGGCGAGCGCGTCTTCGTCTTCGACTTTGGAGGTCACCTCGCCCGCGACATGACTTACAGCCTCGCCTGGGCACTGTTCGCCTTCGGCCTGCTCGTGCTCGGACTGTGGCGGCGCCATCCCGGCACCCGGTACGCCGGCATTGGTCTGCTGGGCGCGACCGTGCTGAAATTGTTCCTGCACGACCTTGCCCGCATCGACAGCGGCTGGCGGGTCGGCGCGCTGGTCGGGGTTGCCTTGGTCGCGCTCGCCGTCTCCTACCTCTACCAGCGCTGGCTGGGCGACGACACCTGATCTTGCATTCGCCGTCGTTGGGCCACAGAAGCCGGGTGAGTTTCGATCCCGGCCATGTGTTTGAAATCGCACGGCTCAACGGCACACCGCTGCGTGCTTACGAACGGCTCAAGACACCACTGCGCGCACCGGATGACGGCGCTCGGCCTTGAGCTGGCCGCAGCCGGCGGCGACGTCGATGCCGCGCTTCTGGCGGATCGTGCAGGGTATGCCGGCATCATGGATGAGGCCGTGGAAGACCTGGGCAGCCGCCTCCGCGCTCTCGCGGCCGGCATAACCGGAAGTTTCGTTGAGCGGGATGAGGTTGACGTGGGCGTCGAGCCCCTGCAGCAGGGCGGCGACGCGGCGGGCGTGCGCGGGGGTGTCGTTGACCCCGGCGATGAGCGTCCAGGCGAAGAAGATCTTGCGGCCGGTGCGCTCGCCGTAGAAGCGGCAGGCCCCGATCAGCTCGGCCAGCGGCCAGCGCTGGTTGGCGGGAATGAGGGCCGCACGCTCGTCATCATTGCTGCCGTGCAGGCTGACGGCGAGGTTGTAGGGCCGGTTCTCCTCGGCCAGCCGGCGGATGGCGGGCACGACGCCGACGGTGCTGATGCTGATCTTCGCCGGCCCAATGTTGCTGCCGCGGGTGTCGCTGACGATGGCCAGCGCCTTCATGACATTGTCGTAGTTGTGCAGCGGCTCGCCCATGCCCATGAGCACGAGGTTGCGCAGGCGCGCGCCCTCGGCCGCCAGCACACGGCGGGCGTGCAAAACCTGGGAAACGATTTCGCCCGGTCGCAGGTGGCGGACAAAGCCCATCTGGCCGGTGGCGCAAAAGACGCAACCCATGGCGCAACCGGCCTGGGTGCTGATGCAGGCGGTATGGCGGCCGGTGTAGCCCATGACCACGGTTTCGATCTCCTGGCCATCGGTCAAACGCAGCAGGTACTTGCGGGTCAGACCGTCGCCGCTCGGCACCAGGCTGGCGACCGCGGGCAGGTCGAGGCTGAGTTCACCGCCGAGCCCGGCCTGCAGCCAACGCTGCAGGGGTGGCGGCAGGTCGGGTCGCGCGACGGGATCGGTCTCGGCACGGAACTGCAGGGCGTTCCACAGCGTCGCCGCGTGTGCCGGGCGCAGACCGTCGGCGACGAGCCGCGCGCGCAGCTCGTCGAAGTTCAGGTCATGCAGG
>JBIJBO010000065.1:0-18767 GCA_044345215.1 Prosthecobacter sp.
AAGCTTGGCCTCGATTCCGCCCGCGAGTTGCTCATGGAAGCGGTGCGCTGGGTGGAGAAATAAGATCCGCTCCGATCGCCTTCACTGCGCCGCGGCTTTCCCCAGAGCCGCGGCTTTTTTGTCAGCCGGCCGCGTGCGACAGTGGGGGCAGTTTGAAAAGGACGGCTTAGCGGCGCAGGCCGGCCTCGATCAGATCGGCCAGTCGCTCGGCACATTCGGGGGTATCCTGGGCCCTGGCCGCCTGGCGCATGGCGGATTCATGCTCAGGATTCAGCAGGATTTCGCGCACGGCCTGGGCGAGTTGCTCCGGATGGAGCTCGCTCTCACGAAGCAGGCGCGCGGCGCCAGCGGCGGCAAAGACCTCCGCATTTCGGGTCTGATGATCGTCGGCGGCGTGCGGGTAGGGGACCAGCAGGCTGGGCACGCCGAAACTGGCCAACTCGGCCATGGTCGATGCGCCGCTGCGGGCGATGGCAAGGTCGGCGACGCGCCAGGCGAGGTCCATGCGGTGGCAGAAGGCGGCGACATGCTGCGCGAGCTGTGGATGGCGGGCATAGGCATCGCGCACCTCCTCGTAATCGCCGGGGCCGGCAATGTGCAGAACCTGCAGACCCATGGCTTCGAAGGCGTCGAGGCAGAGACCGACGGCGCGGTTGACGCCGCGCGCGCCCTGGCTGCCGCCCATGACGAGCAGGGTTTTAAGCTGGGGATTCAGCTTGAAAAAGGCGTGCGGTTCGTCCCCGGCATCGGACTTCATGGCAGCGCGCACGGGAGTGCCAGTGACGCGCACATCGCGGTGGCCGGCAAAGTGGCCGGCGCAGGGAGCCATGCCGCAGAGCACGGTGTCGGCATAGCGTGCATTGAGGCGGTTGGCCTTGCCGGGGACGGCGTTGCTTTCGTGAATGAGGGTGTGGCAGTGCTCGCGGCGGCCGGCATAGAGCGGCGCGAAAGAGGTGAAGCCGCCCATGCCAAGCACGGCTTCTACGTGTTCCTCGCGGATGAGGCGGCGGCAGTCGCGGATGCCGCGCCAGAGGCCGAGCAGGAAGCGCGGCATGCGCGGCGACCAGGGCCGCGGCATGGCAAGGAAGGGCATCTTCTTGAAGCGCAGGCCGGGGTGGCCGGAGGCCGCGATGGCGTCGATCTTCTTCTCGCTGATGAGCAGCGTGACGCGGTGACCGCGGGCGGCGAGAACTTCGCCGACAGCAATGCCGGGAAAGAGGTGGCCGCCGGTGCCGCCGCAGGCGATGAGCACGTGGGCGGACTTTGGAGGGGCAGTGTTCACGAGAGGATTCAGAGCTGGGGCGTCCAGCGGCGGCCACGGCGGATCACGGGCAGTTGATCGCGCGTCAGGTGGATGCCGTGGAGGTGGAGGTTGGCGAGGATGCCCACCGCCATCATGGCGGCCATCAGGCTGGATCCCCCGTACGAGACGAAGGGCATGGGCAGCCCCTTGTTGGGAAGCAGGGCCGTGGTCACGCCCATGTTCAGGAGCGCCTCCAGGCAAAGCATGAAGGTGAGGCCGAAGCCGAGCAGTTTGCCAAACCGGTTGGGCGCGTAGGCGGCGATGCACATGCCGGAGACGGCGATGACGACAAAGAGCAGCAGGGTGCCGAGGCTGCCCCAGAGGCCCCATTCCTCGCCGATCATGGGAAAGATGAAGTCGGTGTGTGCTTCGGGCAGGTAGGAAAGTTTCATGCGCCCTTCGCCGAGGCCGCGACCTTCCAGTCCGCCGGAGCCGAAGGCAAGCCAGGATACCCACTGCTGCAGACCGATGCCATCCTTGTGCTTTTCGAGGTCGAAGACCGCCAGGACGCGCGCCATCCGGTTGGGAGCGAGCAGGATCCCGGCGGACAGGGCGCCGGCGCCGGCGCCAATCAGGCTGGCGATGTAGCGCAGGCGGGTGCCGCCCACGAACATGATGCCGATGCCGACGGCGGCGGCGACCGAGCCGTTGCCGAGGTCGACCTCGGCCCCGATCAGACCGACAATGCCGGCGAGGAGCAGGCCGGGCAGCAGGAAACCCTCGCGCAAGTTTTTCTCGCGGCCTTCATGTCTTGCGAACCAGCCGGCAAGAGCGATGACGAGGGCGATCTTGGCAAACTCCGAAGGCTGGACACGCATGTCGCCCGGTCCGAGGCTGAGCCAGCGGCTGGCACCGTTGACGCGGGTGCCGATGAGAGGCGAATAGCCGAGCCACTGGGCCAGATGCCACTCAAAGCAAAGCAGCAGCGCGGCCGCGGCGGTGCCCAGCAGCCACCAGCGCCAGCGCAGCCAGCAATGGAAGGGGATGCAGGCGGTGACCAGGGCGCCGAGACCGGCCAGACCGACCCAGACCGCCTGCTTCCAGACGGTGACATAAGCCTCGCCGCCGCCCTCGCGTGTGTGAAAGCTGGTGCTGGCCAGCATGGTGATGCCCAGGCTCACCAGCAGCAGCACTGCCAGCAGGAGAAAAAGGATGGAGCGCCGGGCCATGGCAGGAAGGGGATCAGCGGGTGGGAATGACGAGCTTCATGCCCTCGCGAATGTGGTTCGGATCGCTCAGCTTGTTGGCTTCCTGCAGCGCCTTGACGCTGATTTGATGGCGGCTGGCAATGCGGTGCAGGTTGTCGCCCAGCTTGACGGTGTGCGTTGCGGCGGTGCGCGGCAGGCTGGCCTTTGCCGCCGGCTTGGCGGCGACCGCGGTGGGCTTGGCCGCGGGCTGGGTCGGTTTCGGACGCTGGGCGGCAACCTGCTCGGGCTGGACGGGGATGGCCTTTGGAACACTGTCGACGATCACCGGTGCGGCGGCTGGCGGCTGGTCCTGAACCTGCGGCGCAGCAACGGGCTCGGCGGGAGCAGGCGGAGTCGACTGGACCAGGCGGCCCGGGGTGAGTTCCGGGGCACGGGCGAGTTCACCGACGATCGTCGGAGCAAAGCTGAACTTGGGCGCCGCGGCGGGCGGCAGATCGACCGACTGCGTGGCCCGGGTCAGTGATTCGGCGGGCGGCACGCTGGCAGCGAGGCTCACAGCCCGGACAACCGGCTGTCGCGGGTAGCGCAGGATGGTGTTCTGGTCGAGTTGCGCGCCCTTGTCGAGCATGTTCAGGCGGATGAGCACGTCCTGGGGAACCTTGAGCTTTTCAGCGACCTTCGGGATCGAGTCGCCGGAGCGCCACTCGTAGGTGGCGTAGTCCTCGATCGGCAGTTCCTTTTCGAGCGTCGAGTCGCTGATTGCCGGCGGCGGCAGTGCGCTGGCGTGGGATTTGACCGGCTGGGCGCGCGCCGGGCGCTGGGCGGCGACCGGGCTGTTGAGATAATCGTAGACGATGATGCCGCCGATGACGACGACGTGGATCATCACCATGACGACAAACAGCCTGGCCATCCCAACGTTGGGCTCATGCTGGTTGAACACACCCTCATCGGTGATGGTCATCGGAATGTAGATGCGACCGCTTTTCGGGCGACGCGGGGGTTTCGGGAGCTTCATTTTGGGCTGGCTTTTCATGGCGTTGGCGGTGGTGAGTGGTGGAGATCAGGAGAGGGCGAGGGTGGCTTGGCGGAAAGTTTCGCCGCGCTGGGCGTAGCCGCTGAACATGTCGAAGCTGGAGGTGCCGGGGCTGAGGATGATGAGGTCGCCCTCCTGCGACAGGCGCGCGGCGCGCTGGACGGCGTCGGTCATGTCGGTGGCGGTCTCGCAGGGCAGCAGGGGTCCGAAGTCGGCCTGCAACTGGGCGGCGATCTCGCCAATCAGCACCAGAGCGCGCACACGGCCGGGCAGCAGGGCGGCCAGAGGGCTGTAGTTGAGCTGCTTGTCCTTGCCGCCGGCAATGAGCACCATGGGACGGTCCATCGAGACGAGGCAGGCCTCTAGCGCATGCAGGTTGGTGGCCTTGGAGTCGTTGATGAACTCGCGGCCCCGCCATTCCCGCACCAGTTCGCAGCGGTGCGCCGGTGGGGTGTAGGCCGCGGCAGCCTCCAGCATGTCCGGGACGGACAGGCCGAACTCATGGCAGGCGGCCAGCGCGGCGAGCAGGTTCTCTAGGTTGTGGCGGCCGCGCAGGCGGATGCGGTCGGTACGGCCGACTTCGGTGCCGCGCAGGCGGATCACGCCCCCGCTCCAGGTCCAGTCGGCCGGGGCGCCGGTTGCCGAAAAGGAGATCCGGCGCGCCGCGCCGCTGCTGACGGATTCGCCGGCACGCACGACGGCGAGGTCGTCGGCGGTGAGGTTTTCGAAGATGCGCGACTTGGCGGCGAAGTAGCTGGCAAGATCCGGATAGCGGTCGAGGTGGTCCGGGGCGAAGTTCAGCCAGACGGCGACGCGCGGGTGGAAGCGTTCGATGGTTTCGAGCTGGAAGCTGCTGACCTCGAGGGCGAGCACATCGTGAGCGCCACCGGACGCGACCACTTCGCTGAGCGGGATGCCGTGATTGCCGCAGGGCAGCGACTTCAGGCCGCAGCCGTTGAGAAGGGCCGCCGTGAGCTCGGTGCAGGTGCTCTTGCCGTTGGTGCCGGTGATGGCAATGAGAGGCGTGGTGTTGGCGCGGAAGCCGAACTCCATCTCGCCGGTGAGGGGGGTGCCGGCTGCGGCAAAGCGCTGCGGCAGCGGCCAGCCGGTGTCCAGGCCCGGACTGAGCACAGCCTCGCTGAACTCGCCGTCGCGCGGCTTGCGTTCGCGGGCCGCCGCACCGGCCACGACTTCGAACGATTCGGCCCTCAGGCGCTCGAGGGCGGTGCCGAGATTGGTGGGCTCGCTCTCGTCGAAGACCGTGACCCTGGCCCCCTGCAGCCGGGCGAGACGTGCGGCGCCGAGGCCGCTGCGGCCGGCGCCGAGGATGGCGAGGTGCTGTCCCGTGAGGTCGTGCATGGTGGTCAGCGCAGCTTCAGAGTGGCCAGGCCCATGAGGGCAAAGAGCAGGGAGAGAATCCAGAAGCGGACGATCACCTGGTTCTCATGCCAGCCGCCGAGTTCGAAGTGGTGGTGGATGGGTGACATGCGGAAAACCCGCTTGCCGCGGGTTTTGAAGCTGGCGACCTGGATCATGACGCTCAGCGCCTCCATGACAAAGACACCGCCGACGAGGATCAGGACGATCTCCTGCTTGCAGGCGATGGCGAGGGTGGCGATGCAGCCGCCGAGCGCGAGCGAGCCGGTGTCCCCCATGAACATGCGCGCGGGGTGGGCGTTGAACCAAAGGAAGCCAAGGCAGGCGCCGGCGAGGGCCATGGCGATGATGGGCAGTTCATTGGCGAGGGAGTGGTGGGCGACGCCGAGGTACTCCGAGTAGTTGGCGTTGCCGCAGACGTAGCCGAAGCCGACATAGGCGAGCGCGGTGGTCAGCGAGCAGCCCGTGGCGAGACCGTCCAAGCCGTCGGTGAGGTTGACCGCGTTCGAGGCGCCGACAATGACAAGGGTGAACAGCAGGACGGCGAAGAAGCCCATGTCGGCGATGAGCGGTTCCTTGAGCAGGGGCACGTAGAGCGCACGCAGCAGCGGCGTGCCGCCAAGCTGGGCAAGCGGCGCATCCTGACCGGCCTTGCTGGCCTGGTCGATGATTGTGTCGGGCGGCACCAGGTAGCAGAAGGCGAGGCCGGCGAGGAATGCGACGCCGCCCTGCCAGACCAGCTTGGTGCGGGCGCTTACCCCCTTGGAGTTCTTCTTGCTGATCTTGAGGTAGTCATCCCAGAAGCCCAGCGCACCGAGGCCGACAGTGGTGAGGAGAATGATCCAAACCATCAGGTTGTCCCATTTGGCCCAGAGCATCGTCGAGGCGACGATGGCGCCAACGATGAGCAGGCCTCCCATGGTCGGCGTGCCGGCCTTCTTGCCGTGGAGGTCATAGAGCTGTCGCACCTCCTCGGCGCTGCGCACCGGCTGGCCGATCTTCAGCGAGATCAGTCGGCGGATGAGGTGTTCGCCGAGGAAGATCGACAGGAAAAAGGCGGTCACCGCCGCGCCGCCGGCGCGGAAGGTGTGATAGCGGAAGATGTTGAGCACCTTGTAGACCAGCGAGTCGACGCTGATCCATTGACCGGCCTCAAGCCAGTCGCGCAGTTCGTAAAGCCAATACATCATGACGGCTGAAAGGGAGTGAGGACGTTTTCCATGGCCGAGGAGCGGCTGCCCTTGACGAGCACGACGTCGCCCTCGCGAAGCAGTTCGCGCAGAACCTCGGCACAGGCGGCATGGTCGGCAAAGCGGCGCACCATGGGGCATGCCGCGGCGCCCTCGGCGATCCAGGCGGCCTCGGTGGTGCCGACCACGAGCACGCCGTCGAGCCCGAGTTCGGCGGCGGCAGCGCCAACACGGCGGTGTTCGGCCTCGGCGAGGTTGCCGAGTTCGCCCATGCGTCCGAGCACAGCGTATCGGGCTCGCGCGCTGCCGGCGGCCAGCGTGCGCAGGGCGGCGATGACCGAGTCGGGATTGGCGTTGTAACTGTCGTTGATGAAGCGCACGCCGCCCGACTGGAAGACCTGCATGCGGCCGCCGCTGAGCCGCACCGATCCAAGTGCCCCGGCGATCTCAGCCGGGCTGATGCCGAGCGACCAGCCAAGCGCGGCGGCGAGCGCGGCATTGCCGACCATGTGCTCGCCGAGCACGGGCAGGAAAGCGGGGACGGTTTCACCGGCAAAGTCGATCTGGAAGTGCGTGCCCGCGTCGGTGGCTCGCAGGTCGAAGGCACGCACCTCGCCGGCACCGAGACCCGCAGTGACTACCTGACCCTGGCAGTGGCGGGCGATGACTGGCGTGTAGGAGTCGCCGGCCGGCAGGACCACGACGCCATTGGCCGGCACGTTGGCGGGCAGCGTGCCCTTTTCCCAGGCAATGGCGTCGCGGCTGCCCAGGTGCTCGATGTGGGCCATGCCGACATTGGTGAGCACGGCGGCGTCGGGTTGGGCGATGTCGACCAGGGTTTTGATCTCGCCCGCGTGATTCATGCCCATCTCGACGACCGCGCATTCGTCGCCGTCCTCGAGCGCGAGCAGGGTGAGCGGCACGCCGATGTGGTTGTTGAGGTTGCCGAGTGTGGCGCGGGTCTGGAAGCGGCGGCCGAGAACTGCCGCGGCGAGGTCCTTGGTGCTGGTCTTGCCGTTGCTGCCGGTGAGGCCGACCACGAGCGGTTGGTGCCAGGCGCGGTAGCCGCGCGCGAGATCCTGCAGGGCGGTCAACGTGTCGGCAACGCGGACGACACTGCACCCCGCTGGCAGTTGCCAGTCGGCGCGCGTTTCGGCGACCACCACCGCGGCGGCTCCTGCCGCGGCGACCTGCGGCACAAAGTCATGGGCGTCGAAGCGCTCGCCGCGCAGGGCCACGAAGACATCGCCCGGCCCGGCCTTGCGTGAATCCGTGACCACCCTTGTCACCGCACGCGCAGGCACGTCCCCGGGGACGGGGCCGTCCGCAAACGCGAGCAGGGTGTCAAGCGGGATCGGTTTCATGGGATCAGTCACGGCGGGGGCCGCGCGGCGGCATGGGCGGAGCCTCGGCAGCTTCGCGTGCGGCGGTTTCGGCATCGCGCTGGGCGGCAATTTCGATGAGCGTCTGGCGAACGACACGGCGGTCGTCGAACGGCAGTTTTTTGCCCTGCACGTCCTGGTAGTCTTCGTGTCCCTTGCCGGCCACCAGGACGATGTCGCCCGGGCGGGTGTTTTCGAGGGCAATGCGGATTGCCTCACGGCGGTCGAGCACCTGCAGTTGGCTCTTCGGCCGGCGGAAGCCTTTGGCGGCTTCGGCGAGGATGGCCTGGGGATCCTCGAAGCGCGGGTTGTCAGAGGTGAGCACGCAGATGTCGCTGCCCGCCTCGGCGGCGGCGGCCATTTTCGCGCGCTTGCTGCGGTCGCGGTCGCCGCCACAGCCGAAGATGGTGATGATGCGCTCGGGTCGCAGGGCGCGCAGGGTGCGCAGGGCGTTGTCGAGGGCGTCGGGCGTGTGGGCGTAGTCAACGTAGACCTGGAAGCGCGACTGCTCGGTGACGCGTTCCAGGCGTCCCGGCACCTGGGGGGCGGTCTTCAGGTGGGCGATGCTCTCGCGCAGATTGAGGCCCATGGCATGACCGGCGGCGAGTGCGGCGAGCGAGTTGTAGACGTTGAAGTCTCCGATCAGGGGCAGGCGCACCAGAAAGGAGCGGCCGAGTGCCTCGAGTTCGTAGGTGGTGCCGGTCGGGTCACAGCGGACGTTGTTGGCGCGGAACTCCAGGCCTGAGCCGAAACCGTAGCGCGTGACGCGCCCGGTCGATTCAAAACGGGTGATCAGCTTGCGGCCCCAGAGGTCGTCGCCGTTGATGACCATGTGGCCACGTTTCTGGCCGGCGATGACCTCGAACAGCCGGGACTTTGCGGCGAAGTACCTGTCCATGGTGCCGTGGTAGTCGAGGTGGTCCTGGCTCAGATTGGTGAAGACACCGACGGCAAACTCCAAGCCGTGAACGCGGTCCTGGTCGAGCGCATGCGAGCTGACCTCCATGGCGCATGCGCGCAGTCCGTTGTTGCGCATGAGAGCGAACAGGCCGTGGATTTCAAGCGACTCGGGCGTCGTGTGGGTGGCCTGAGCCGGATGTCGGTCACCGGTGTCCCAGGCGATCGTGCCGATGAGGCCGCAGCGTTTCTGGCCGCGGTTGAGCAGGTCGTGAAGAAGGAAAGCGGTTGTCGTTTTGCCGTTGGTGCCGGTGATGCCGGCGATGGCCAGGGTGCGTGCCGGGTCGTCGTGCAGGGCGGCGGCGGCGGCGGCGAGCGCGCGGCGCGAACTGCGCACGTGCACCCACGGCGTGGCGCAGTCGGCGGGCGGGGCGGTCTCGGCGACAATGGTCGAGGCGCCGGCCGCCAGCGCGACTGGAATGAAGTCGTGACCGTCGGCATGGCTGCCGCGGAGGGCGAAGAAAGCGGTGCCCGGGCCGGCCTTGCGGGAGTCGTAGACAAGGGCGCGGAGTTCGGTGTCAGGGTTGCCGGACGTGACCGGGTTGTCGAGGCGTTGGACGAGATCGCGAAGTTTCATGGGGCGCCTCCTTGCAGGGCGAGCGGGCGTTGTGGGCGGACGGAGAGCTGGCGCAGCGTCTCCTGGACGATCTCGGCAAAGATCGGGGCGGCGACTTTGCCGCCGCCGATTTCGGCCGGATCGCTGGCCTTGGGATTGTCGACTACGACCACGCAGGCGATCTTGGGGTCGTCGGCCGGGGCGAAGCCGGCAAAGGACGTGATCCATTGGTCGCGGCGGTAGCCGCCCTTGCGCGGTGAGCCGTCCTTGCGGTGGCCGACGATGAGTTCGGGGTCGTAGCGCTGCGAGGTGCCGGTCTTGCCCGCAACCTCAATGCCCTCGATCTGGGCGCGGGTGCCGGTGCCCTTGGCGACGACATTCTCGAGCAGGTCACGCATGAGCTGGGCAGTCCGGCCACTGCAGACCTGGCCGGCGACCTCGGGTTCGATGAACCGTTCGACGCGGCCCTCGGCGTCCGTGACGCGGTCGATCAGGCGAGGTTTCATGAGCAGGCCGCCATTGGCGATGGCGCCGTAGGCAAGCGCCATTTGCAGGGGTGTGACCTTGACCTCGTAACCCATGGGCAGGCGCGAATGCGTGGTGTTCGACCAGCGATCCTCGTTGAAGTAGCCGTTGCTTTCGCCGGACAGTTCGATGCCGGTGCGGCGGCCGAAGCCGAAGCGGCGGGTGTAGTCGATGAAGCCGGTCTGGCCGACCTTCTTGTAGACCTTGTAGGTGCCGACGTTGCTCGAGAAGGTGAAGACGTCGCGCGCGGGCACGACGCTCATTTTCTTCAGATCGGTGAGCGAGGCCTTGAACACCGGGTCGGTGTAGTGTCCCCAATGGCAGTCGATGCGTTCGTCGGGGCTGAGCTTGCGTTGGTCGAGTGCGGCGGTGAAGGCGACGATCTTAAAGGTGGAGCCGGGTTCGTAGGGTTCGTAGATGGCGAGGTTCTTCCAGCTGGTCCCGCCGGGCTTGTTGGCGAGCGCGCGGTCGTGGTCTGGGAGGAAGCTCATCGCGAGCACCGAGCCGGTGGTGACCTCGGTGACCACGGCCATGATCTTGCCCGGCTTCCAGGTCTCGCTGGCGCGCGCGAGGATGCCGTCCACCGCATCCTGGATGGGCAGGTCGACGGTGAGATGCACGTCGCGGCCGTGCACCGGCTCTTTCATCTCGCCGCGGTAGAGCGGCAGCTCGCGGCCGAATTTGTCGCGCTCGATGACAACGCTGCCCGCAGTGCCTCGCAGCAGTTCCTCACAGCTCCTCTCGATGCCGAAGGCGCCGCCCTTGCCTTCCTCCATGCCGCCGACGATCAGCGCCAGCCGGTTGCGGGCCGGGTATTGGCGCTCGACGGTTGGCAGGATGTAGACACCCTTGATGTGCAGTGAGGCCAGGTAGGTCCGCCAGTCGGCAGCCTGGTCGTCGTCGAGCTGGCGGAGCAGCACCTGCACGGGTTCGCCGGACTTGAGCACGGTCAGCAGGTCTTCGCGGGTGCGGCCGGTCTTGGCGGCGAGCGCCTGGGCGACATGCCCGTGGTAGGCCTCGAGAATGGCGGCGTCGCTCATGACGCGAGTCAGCTCGCGCACGCTGGTTCCGCGCACGCGGGCCAGGCAGGGCTTGATGGTTGGCAGCTCGTTGAGGTGGACACGGTTGGTGCGCAGCTCGAAGACCTCCTCGTCATACGCCAGGTAGCGGCCGCCCTGGTCAAGGATGGAGCCCCGATGGGCGGGCAGGGTGCGCTCCTCACGAAACTTTCGCGCGGCCAGTTCCGTGAGCCAGGGCGAGCGCTTGACGTGCAGGTCGTAAAGACGCCAGGCCACCGCTGAAAAGCCCAGGCTGAGCAGGCAGGTCGCCACCATCATCCGTAGGAACAGTGGATGATCACGGCGAAGTTTGGACTGGCTGGGCAGGGAAATCACAGGGAGGAGGCGTCGGGGGCCTGGTCGGGCTCGCTGCGGCGGAGTTGAATGATGGCGTTGGCGGTGGGCAGGATGGGTTGCAGCAGCGTGCCCTTGGCCTGGAGCAGGGGCTGCACGCGCTGGCTGTCGAGCAACTGGGCGATCTTTCGTTCGAGACCGGTGATTTCCATGTCGAGCATCTTCATTTCCTGCTCGATCTGGCGCTGCTGTTCGGCGAGCGAGGTGACGCGGTTCTTGTTCACGACGACGCTGAGTGCCGCCATCAGCAGTGCGCCACAGATCAACAGCGCCGCGGTGAGCCACGGGATGCTGAAGCTGCTGCGATGGCGCTGGTTTCTCATGCGGGCAGGCGTTCGACGGCGCGCAGGCGGGCGCTGCGGGCACGCGGGTTGAGTTCAAGCTCGGCGGCCGAGGCCTCGACCGGCTTGCGGGTGAGCAGGCGGGTGAGCCAATCCGGGTTGGGCCGCGGTTCAGGCCACTCGGGTCGGTCGAGACAAGGAGTGCTCATCGTCTGGAAGGCCTGCTTGACGACGCGGTCCTCGATCGAGTGAAAGGTGATCACCGCCAGACGTCCACCGGGCTTCAGCCACTGGGGTGCGACCTGCAGGAAGTCGCGCAGGGCGGCGATCTCCTGGTTGGTCTCGATGCGCAGGGCTTGAAACGTCAGCGTGGCGGGGTGGCGGCGGCCGTGCTTCGGGCAGACGCGCTCAATCATGCCGGCGAGCTGCAGGGTGGTTGTAAAGGGACGACTGGCACGGTCGTGAACGATGGCGCGGGCGATGCGCCGGGCCTGCGGTTCCTCGCCGAACTCGCGCAGCACCCGCTCGAGTTCCTCCTGCGGATAGGTGTTGACGATATCCGCCGCGGTCAGCGGCGAGTTCGTGTCCATGCGCATGTCAAGGGGGCCGTCCTTGGCGAATGAGAAGCCGCGCTCCGGCGCATCGAGGTGGCGGCTGCTGACACCAATGTCGATGAGCATGCCGTCGAGGCGGCCGATGCCGGCCTCGCCGAGCACCTGGGCAAAATGGCGGAAGTTCCCGCGCAGGGCGCAGAAACGGTCTTCGTGAATCTTCAGCCTCGCGCCCGCGTGCGCCAGGGCTTCGTCATCCTGGTCCATCGCCACGACGCGGGCACCATGCTGGAGCAGGGCTTCAGTGTGGCCGCCGCCGCCCAGCGTGCCGTCGAAAAAAAGCTTGTCCGGCGAGGGTTGCAAAACATCGAGCACTTCCTGCAGCAGGACCGGCTGGTGGTAGAAGGGCAGGGCGCGTTCGCCGGGGTCGACCGGCGGCGCGGGCTCAGGGGTTCCTGGCCGCGAGGTCGATTTGCCGCGTCCCCAGGGCATCTGTTCCTCCATGGCCTGCGTCGTTCCAAACCAGGGCCAAACACCCACTTGGAAAAGCTGTCGCCAGCGGCGCCGAGGATGTTGCCGCCGCGTCTCAGCGGTGCCTTTCCGGGGGAAGGCACTCCAGGGAAACAGGGCGAAACTGGGAGCGGATGCAGGCATGTGGCACCTGACGGGCAGGTAGAATGGAAGATAGGCGGCAGCAAATGATATTCCACAAATGCTGCTAATTAAGATAACTTTAATATCTGGTCGCGGATGCAAAGGCAATGCCGTATTTGCACTTTTTTAAGTGCGTTGACTTCGTGAAAACTGTTCATAAAAACAGTTTTTTTACGTGTCAGATCCGGTTTCACCCGGCCGCGTCCGTGCTAAATTAAGGATTCATGCCTCCTGCTGTTCCTCCGCCTGAACTGCTCGCTCCCGCCGGCAACTGGGAATGTGCGCGCGCGGCGGTCGCCAATGGTGCCGACGCCGTTTATTTTGGCCTGCCGCGCTTCAATGCGCGCATGCGGGCCGACAATTTTTCCGCCGGGGATCTGCCGGAGCTGATGCGCTTTCTGCACGGCCACGGGGTCAAGGGGTATTGCGCCTTCAACGTGCTCGTTTTCACGGGGGAACTCACTGATGCCGCCGAACAGCTGCGCGTGCTTGAGGTCGCCGGGGTCGACGCGGTCATTGTTCAGGATCTCGGCCTGGCGCGGCTCGTCAAGGCGTTGACGCCAAAGCTCCGCCTGCATGCGAGCACTCAGATGACCCTGACCTCGCCCGAGGGCTTGGAACTGGCGCGCGGGCTCGGCATCGATCAGGCCGTGCTCGCCCGTGAGCTCAGCCTGCGCGAACTGGAGCGTTTCCGCGCGTGCGAGGATCCGGCGCTGCCGCTGGAGGTCTTTGTGCACGGGGCGCTGTGCGTGGCCTACAGCGGCCAGTGCCTCACCAGTGAATCGCTCGGCCGGCGCAGTGCCAACCGCGGCGAGTGCGCGCAGGCCTGCCGCATGCCCTATGAAATGATCGTCGACGGTGACAAGCGCGACCTGGGGGACAAGCGCTACCTGCTCAGTCCGCAGGACCTTGCTGCGGTCGACGAGATCCCACGGCTGGTGGAACTCGGCATTCGCAGCCTGAAGATTGAAGGGCGCCTGAAGACGCCCGAGTATGTCGCGGCGGTCACGCGCGTCTACCGCAGGGCGCTCGACGCCTCGTTGGCGGGCCGGCGGGAAGTGCCGGTGGTCGGTGAGGCGGAGCGCTACGAACTGGAGATGACCTTCTCCCGAGGCCTGTTTTCCGGCTGGATGCACGGGGTCAACCACCAGCGTCTGGTCGGCGCCCTCTACGGCAAGAAGCGCGGGGTTTACGTGGGCACGGTGCTTGCGATCACTGCCGATGCAGTGGAGCTCGACGAGGTTCCGGCGCATCTGAAACCGGGCGATGGCGTGGTGTTCGAGAACCTGCAGGACACCAACGACGAGCAGGGCGGCCGCCTCTACGGCCTGCGCGGCCGGCGTCTGGAGTTCCAGCGTGGCCGCCTCGACACGAATCGCCTTTGCCCGGGGATGCGCGTCTTCAAGACGGGTGACCAGGTGCTGGAGCAGCAATTGCGCGCGACCTGGCAGGGGGACATCCCGCGCCGCCGCCGTCAGCGGCTGGATCTGCGGGTGGCCGGCCGGGCGGGTGAGCCGCTGGTGCTGGAGTGTCACGACCCCGCCGTGCGTCTGGCCTCGGCCATGGCGCTGCAGACAGCGCAACAGCGACCCCTGACCCCGGAACGCCTGCGTGAGCAACTCGGCCGACTCGGAGGCACCGCCTACGAACTGGGTGGGCTGGAGGTAGGGCTGGAGGGCGACGTCATGCTCCCCGTCAGCGAGTTGAACCGGCTGAGGCGCGAGCTGGTGAATCAGGCCACCGCCCTGTCGCAGGGAGAGACGGTCCTGGGAGAGCGATGGATTTGCTCCGTGCCGTCGATGCTCGAAGCCGTGTGGCAGCGCCGGGATCCGGCCGCCCTGGCGGAGGCGCCGAGCCTGAGGGTGCTCTGCCGAGATGTCGCCCAGATCGATGCCGCGCTCGACGCCGGCGTGACCCGGCTGTATGCCGACTTCGAGGACATCCGCCTGTATGGCGACATTGTCGAGCGCGTTCGCTCCCGTGGCGGCGCGGAGATCTGGTTGGCGACCCCGCGCATCCAGAAATCGGGCGAAGCTGGCTTGTTCAAGCTCATCTCCAGGGCCCGGCCGGACGGCGTGCTCATTCGCAACCTTGGGGCCATCGCCTTTTTCCGCGGCGAGGATCTGCCGGTTACCGGCGATTTCTCGCTCAACGTCGCCAACCCGCTGACGGCCGAGTTTCTCAAGGACACCGGCCTGCGGCAGCTGACGGTCAGCTATGATCTCAACATTGAGCAGGTGCTCGACCTGCTGCGCGCGGCGCCGCCGGAGTGGTTTGAGCTGACCCTGCACCAGCACATGCCCATGTTTCACATGGAGCACTGTGCCTTCGCCGCCTTCCTGTCTGACGGCACCGATTTCACCAACTGCGGCCGCCCGTGCGAAAAGCACCGCGTGCGCCTCCGTGACCGCGTGGGCATGGAGCATCCCCTCAAGGCCGATGTGGGCTGTCGCAACACCCTGTTCAATGCGGTGGCCCAGACCGGCGCGCAGTTCCACGATGAACTCCTTGCCGCCGGCTTGCGCGCCTTCCGGATCGAGTTGCTCGAGGAGGACGCCGCCCAAGCCGTGCGCACGATCCGTGCCTACCAGGATCTGCTCGCGGGTCGCCGCCGCGGTGAGGACCTGTGGCGCGACCTGCGCGCGCAGTCGCAGCTGGGGGTCACTCGCGGCACGCTGGCCGAACTCGTCTGACTTCAGCGGGAGGCCTGCGGGCTGGCCGCGCGACCGAAGAGCTTGCGCACTAGGGTCATGACCTTGTTCTCGCGCACGGGCTCAAGCTGGGCGGGACGACTTTTCTCCTGAACCATGAAGGCGGTGGTTTCGGTGGCGAAGGGGCTGGTGCCGGCGGCGTCTTGAACACCGGGTGGCAGGTCATGCATGCCCTCGACGATCCGGGGCTGCAGCATGATGATGAGTTCCCGGCGATTCAAATCCTTCGTGTTTGTGCCGCTCAGGTACCTGATGATGGGAATGTTCGAGAGAATGGGGATGCCGCCCGCCTTCAGGTCTTTTTGCTCCCTTATCAAGCCGCCAAGAAGAACGGTTTCCCGGTTCTTGCACATGACGGTTGTTGTCAATTCCTGCTTGGTCAAGGTCGGGTAGGGGTTGTCGGAAATGGTTGTGGTTCCCGACTGCTCGCTGTTTTGTTGGGAGATCTGCAGGGTGAGCTCATCCTTCGAATTGATCAGGGGCACGATGTTGAGGCTCAGCACCACGTCCTGATACTGGACATTGGAGAGCAGGCCGGTGCCGGTGGTGCCGCCCCCAATCAGGCCCTGGGTCGAGCTGGCAATGGGAAAGGATGAACCGCTGCTGATGTTGGCAGGGGTGTTGTTCATCGTGAACACCGTAGGCCGCGAGATCACCTTGAAATCGGAGTTTTCGTTGAGGGTTTGCACAATCAAGTCGAGGCCTTCCCGGACACCGCCGTAGAAGGTGAGGGCGTTGCCTGAGGCGGCGGCCGCGGCAGCGCTGACCGCACTGCGCGGGTCCAAAACGGTGTCTCCGACCGATGGAATACCCTTGCTGCTGCCCAACTGACCGAAAAGGCCTCTCTTGGCTGTTGTGCTGTTGCCATCTTTTCTGGCTCGAATCAGGGTCTCGATGCTCCAGCCCGTGCTATCCTTCACTTGATAGTCTCCAATGACGGCTGAAATGATGATTTGCTGCGGGCGACGATCGAGTTCGTCAAGAATCTCGTTCAGAACGCGCAGATGTTCGGGCGGGCCGGAGGCGAAGATAGTGTTGGCGACCGGGTCACTGATGAGCAGGGTTTTACCAACAACCAGTGAACGAGGGCCGTTGTTGGGACGAATGGGCTGAAGGTTGGCTCCGCCACTGAAGCCGCTTCCTCCACCACTGAGGCCGCCCCCAAGACCGCTTCCAAAGCTTCTGTTGCCGCCAAAGCCCGTATTGCCCAGGCCATTGTTGGTGTTGCCGAAGAGGCCGCCGCTGTTGGCCGTGCCGGTGGTGTTGGTGTTCGAGTTCGTGCTGTTCGACTGGCCGAGGCTGTTGACCAGGCCGCCGCTGCCTGTGGAGCCGGAGCCCTCCTCGCCGCCTTCGGTGCGGGCGATGGCGTCGCTGATGATGCCGAGCGCGGCTTCGACGCCGAGGTAGCTCAGGGTGCGCGAGACGAAATTGCGAATCTCCGAGGCGGCATCAAGTTCTTCGACGAGGGCAGTGATGGTTGCCATCGTCTCCGGGCTGGCCATGACGAGCAGGCAGTTGCGACGCACGATGGCGTGGATCTTCGGCGGGGTCTCCTCGGTGGCGGAGGCGCCGCCGCTGCTGCTCGCCGCCGCGGCGTTGACGGACGCCGGTGGCGGAGTGGGCGCGCCGCCACCCTGGTTTCCGGTCGGCACCGGCAGGCTGGTCGTGCGTGCCCCGGTCGAGCCGCCGGACTTCGAATCGCCGAGGCCAAGAATTTCATCGAGGGCCTTCTTCACGTCCTCGGCGTCGGAGCGGGTGAGCTGGATCGTTTTCGAGATCGTGGCCGAGGGTTTGTTGTCGATCCGTTCCAGAAGGGCCAGGATCGAGCGGATGGTGTTGCTGTTCTCGGTGATGATCAGGGCCTTGGCGTTCGGCACGGGGGTGATGACCCCATAGCTGTGGCGCGGGATGACCTGGTCGATGGCCTTGACCGCGTCCTCGCCGTTGAGGAATTTGAGCATGGCGACGTAGCTGACGACCTGATCGGTCTCCGGCAGGTCGGCCGCCGATTCAAAGAGCGGGGCGCCCTCGGTCTGCGGCTTCTTGGCGTCGAAGGCGAGCAGCTTGACCATGCCCTCGCCGGCCGGCACGAAGGAGTAGCCGTTGAGCAACAGGCTCTTCTCGATGAACATGACCGCCTTGTCCTTGGGCAGTTCACCGGTGGTCTCGATCGAGACGGTGGCCTGTTCGGCATTGGCGTCGCGAATGATCTTCAGGCCTGTCAGATCCTCATAAACAAGCAGGATCTGTGAGAGCGGGGTGTTGGGAAACTGCAGTTCAACGCCGCCCCCCGGCTTGATGGCCTCCTCCGGTCGGATGGCCGTGCGTTCGGCGGGATCGGTGCCGCCGGCGCCGGTGCGTGCGGCGGCTCCTGCCGGTGCGTTGCGGGCGGGCAGGGTCGGTGGTGCGGCGTTCGGGTTGGTCGGGCGCTGGCCCTGCGGCGGGATCTGCGCGAAGGCGGGGGCCGTCAGCAGGCCGAGGGCGAAAAGAAGGCGAAGATTCATGGCGTTCAGGGCGCGGGCTGCGGGGACACGGTTGGCGGCGGGATGAGCTGGCGGCGGCGGGAGATCGAGGGCGGGTTGACGGCGGGGGAGGCACCCGCGGTGGCACCTGCGGTGGCACCTGCGGCGGCGCCGGGGCGCGTGATGGGCAGGCCGGGACGGCCGGGTGTGGCGCCGGTGGCGCTGACCGGCACACCGGGTTTGCCGGGGGCGGCTGCGCCCGGTTGACCACCCTGGGTGGCATCGCCCTGGCGCAGGGTATTGTTGATGGTCACCGGCTTGGAGACAAGCGTGTCGTCATACTTGAGTTCGGCGGACTGGCTGCCCTTGGCGATGACGACCGAGGCCTCGTTGCGGTTGCGGTTGAACTTGGCTTCAACAAGCTGGAACTCACCACTGTTGTCCTCGTTGGTGACACGCTGGAACTCGTTGGTCTGCTTGTTCTGCAGCGTGACGGTGATCTTGCCGCTCGGGCTGCGGTACATGCCGGCCAGAGCCCAGTCCTGGGCAAACGAGACGGTGGTTTGGGCGACGGCGGCCGTTTTCAGCAGGAACGGATTCTTTGCCCAGGCCGCTTCGTAACGCGCGGCGTCAAAAGGGTGCGGGATGGCTTCCTCCTCGGTGGCCGGCTTCTCGGCCGCCTCGGCCGCGTCTGCTGTGGGCATGGCCGTCGCTTCTGCGGTCGGCTCCACCCGCGCGGTGTCCGCGGGCGCGTCGGGCGGCGCGTCCTGGGCCAGAAGGCCGGCGGCGGCGAGCAGGGGCAGGAACGGGCGCAGGGGAATCATGACGGCGGCAGGCGGAACCACTTCTGCAGGTTCATGTTGACGACGACTTCCGAAGTATCCTCCTCGTTCGGTGTCAGGGTCAGGGCGGGAATGCTGAGGAAGGTCTCCGGCCGCTGCAGTTCGTGAAGCCAGCGGTTCATGGCCTCCCAGGTGGCACGCGCCTCGACGTTCATGTTTGCCGAGGTCAGGCCGGGCCGTTCACTGGGGGCGACCGGCTGGTTCTGGGTCAGGGCGATGTTGTGTCTGGCGGCACTGCTCTGAACGAGTTCGAGCAGGCCGAGATCGGCCTCGCTGCGGCGGGTGTACAACGGCTGTTTTTCCTCGAGCCAGGCCAGCCGCGCCTGCCAGAAGGCTTGCTGGCCAAGCAGTTCGTCGGCCTCCGCGCGGCGTGTTTGCAC
>JBIJBO010000200.1:0-5769 GCA_044345215.1 Prosthecobacter sp.
TCATCTTCCAGAGCAGTCGGCGCAGCGCCTCCTTCTCGACGTCGTCAAAGAAGACCTCGCCGCCACAGGTGCGCGACATGACATGGTAGGTGTTGCTCGCCCAGATCTCCCCTCCCAGCACCCTGCGTCGCCCACCCGACCACGAACGCGCGGCAGCATAGGGACGGGTCTTGGCCTCCACACCCAAAAGCAGATTTTCCCTCTCAACGGACTCTGCGTCAGCCATTGGCTTCGTCTTCATAAGGCATCACTTAATCCCCAACTCTCATCTAAGTCAAGAAAATGCCTGGCATGTTTTATGGTGTGTGAAAGCACTCTCAGTGCAGGCAAGAAAATGCCTGGCTTGTTTTATGGTGTGTGAAAGCACTCTCAGTGCAGGAGTTTTCATGCCGGGGGGATGGCCAAATGTGTGTTTGCGTCCGCGCCGGGCGGAGGCATCTTGGGGTTTCGTGACTCTTCTCCAGGACAGGCATCTGCAGACCGGCCTCGCGGGATCGTTGCTGATTCACGCCTTGCTGTTGCTGCTCTTTGTCGGCGCGCTGCAGACTGAGACGGCGCGGCGCCTGCTGGAGCAGAACCTGCCGAAGCCGGACGAGCCGTCGGAACCCGAGGTGACTCTGCTCTTTCCCGCCCAGCTGGAGGTCGTCCCGCCCAAGCCGAAGGCTTACATCCGCACGACCCAGAATGAGACGTCGGTGACCAAGCCCCGCAATGCCGCCTTCCAGTCCGACCGTGACACGGTCGCCGCCAGCGCCAAGCCGGCCGTGGCTGGATCGACCCTGC
This sequence comes from Prosthecobacter sp., assembly GCA_044345215.1. GTDB lineage: Bacteria > Verrucomicrobiota > Verrucomicrobiia > Verrucomicrobiales > Verrucomicrobiaceae > Prosthecobacter. Next base: position 784 of record JBIJBO010000200.1, read on the forward strand.
CGATGCCAACCCTGGATGGCACGGCGCCGGATACCCGCGAGATGGCCGACCGCGACCATCGGGATGGCGAGATCAAAAACGACTCGGCGCCGGTTTCGCCGATGGCTCCGGCGCAGATGCTGCCGCCGCCCGCGCCGAGTCCGCCTCCGGCGGTCGCTGCTGCGCCGCCCGAGGTGGTCAAGGCCATTCCCTTGCCGGATCCCATGACGCGCCTTCTGGAGCAGGCCGACCGAGAATCACCGCGTCTGGCGGCCGACAGTCCTCCTGAGGCGGCGCCGCAGATGCGCCCGCCTGAACTCGCCGGACCGCAGGTGCGTGCCCCGAGCGCCGAGGCGCCGCCACCGGTGGTCAAGGCCACCCCGGTCGCGGATTCGGTGACCCAGGCGACGCCGCGCCCCGAGCGCGATGCCTTTTCGCCCTTCACCCGCACCAGCAAAACCGACGGTTCGATTCTCAACCCGGGACAAAACGCCGTGGATGCCGAGGCCACGCCGCTCGGTCGCTACATGCGCCAGGTCACCGGGGCGGTCGAGCGCAAGTGGCACCTCTATGTCCGCCTCGCCAAGGATTCGGTGAACTTCGGGCGTGTGCGTTTCCGCTTTTACGTCGATCCCCGCGGTACGCCGCAGGACCTGACCATTCTTTCCGACGCGCGAGATGCCGACCCGCGAATGCGGGAATTGACCTTGCGCGCCATTCTGGATGCGCAAATACCTCCGATTCCGCCCGACCTGATGCCAACACTGGACGATGGGAGGGTGAAAATCGAGTATGAAGCCATTGTTTACTGAACTGCCCGTCCTGCTGCTTGCGGCGGAACCCGCGCCTGCGCCGCGCGGCACCCTGTCACTCCTCGGCGAATTCCTGGTCACAGGCAGCGGTGTGATGCTGCTGATCGTGCTTTGTTCGATGGCCTCGGTCACTGTCATGATTTCGGTCTGGCTGCGCCTGCGCGACCGCTTTGTCCTGCCGCATGACGTCGCCGCCCAGCTGCGCTCGCTGCCGGACTACGCCGAAAAGGGCGACATCAAGCCTTTGCAGGAATTTCTCGAACGCGACGGCTCACTGCTGGCGCGCCTGGGCGCCAAGGCGATCAGCGGCAGCTTTGCCTCGCGCGAGGAATGCGTCGAAACGATTTCCGCCCGCGCCAAGGAGGAGCTGCACCACCTCGAGCGTGGGGTCTCGGTGCTGGAGGCCATGGTCACCGTCGCGCCGTTGCTTGGGCTGATGGGCACAACGGTCGGCCTGGTCGGCATGTTCAGCGCTTTTGGCGGCGAGGCCGGCCCCGACACGGTCGAGGTCGCCCGAGAGATCGGCGTCGCCCTGCGTTGCACGATCGCCGGACTGGTGGTGGCGGTGCCGTCGGTGGTGGCCCACACCTACTTCGTGCGCCGCCTCGACAGCATCGCCGTCCGCATGGAATCGATCCTGCACGAGACCATCCAGACTTTCTTCGCCCACTTTGAAGTGAAGCGGCACTCCAGCCCATGAACCTGCGCCCGCGCCGCCGACCAGTTCCCACGATCCCCATCGTGTCGCTCGTCGACATCATGGTGATCCTGCTCATTTTCTTTGTCGCCACGACCACCTTCCGGAAGGATCGGGCGCAGGTGAAGATCACCCTGCCGGAGGCCAGGCAGGTCGGTGAAAACGCGCCGGTGCAGGAGGTGCGCAAGGCGATCACGGTGACCAAGGACCAGCGGTTCTTTCTCGACGGTCAGCCGGTGACGGCGGAGTCGCTGGCCGAGGCGCTCACCCGCCTGCGGCGCGAACAGCCGCAGGCCAAGCTGGAGTTGGAGGCTGACACCGAAACCGCGCTCGGAGTCCTGATGCAAGTCTGGGATGCCCTGCGCAGTGCCGGATACTCGGTGAACGATGTGCCCGCGCGCATTCAGCGCGCGCAGCCGTGACCGCCATGAAGAGCGTTCACGACCTTCGTTTTGCCACCAGCCTCACTCCGCTCGGACCGCTTTTGCTGGCCGCGACAGCCCGCGGAGTTTGCGCCCTGCTGCTGGGCGACGAAGCCGGTGCCGCCGGCCTGCAGGCACGTTTTCCGCAGGCCTGCCCGACCGAGGACCGCAAGGGACTGGCTCCGCTGCTGGCGCGTGTCTGCGACTGGCTGGCGCAACCCGGGGGGGCGTTGGAACTGGACCTCGACCTTCAGGGCACACCGTTTCAGCGGCGCGTCTGGCGGGCCCTTCAAAAGGTGCCAGCCGGTGCCACGGTCAGTTATGCCGAGTTGGCGCGCCGGCTGCGACTGCCCAGGGCGATCCGCGCGGTCGCCGGTGCCTGTGCTCGCAATCCGGTGGCGCTGGTCGTGCCCTGCCACCGCGTCGTGCGCAGCGATGGCGGTCTAGCCGACTACCGCTGGGGCGTCGAGCGGAAGCGCGAGTTGCTGAGCCGTGAAGCGGCTTTCAACCCGCCACCGGCAGCAGTTCAATCTTTTGCACGTCGAGCACGGCGCTCTTGACCTTGTTGAGAGGGTCCACGACGAGGCGCGTCTTGCCCGACTGTGGCAATTCCACAACGCCTGCTTCGACCGGTTGCCATTTCTGGAAGCCGCCGGTGTCCTGGGTGGTGAATTTCAGTCGCTGTTCGCCCAGGCGCAGCTCGACCTCGCTGCCATGATTGCCGTTGCCGCAACCGTGGTGCACCACCACGCGGTAGCGGCCGGGCTTGGCGACGTCGAACTCCCACTCGGCAAAGTCGTTGGGATCGGTCCAAAAGCCGAGGCAGTTCTTTTCCGGCTTCGGCTCATAGCGCAGGTTTTCCGACCAGGTGGTGGCGTCCTTGGCGTGCAGTGTCAGGCTGCCGTCGGCAGCCTGCACCGGCGTTTCACCCTCGGTCGTCGGGATGAGGGCGATCTCCTGGATCACCAGCGCCTGCTCGGTGGGCGGGGTGAGCAGCATGAAGGGGACCTCGCCAGCGGCGGGGATGTAGAGTTTGCCAAGGCTGACCCGGCGCGGGCTGGTGGCGGACGCGAGCTGCTTTTTGACCACGAGGTCGCCCATGCGGAACTGAGAGCCGATGGCGCCGCGTCGCAGCAGATAGGTCATCATCACCTCGTACCGCCCCCAGCGCTTGGCCTTGAAGCTGGTGCCGGTGTAGGTGTCCCAGTGGGCGCCATGGCTGAAGCTCCAGTCGGTCGAGGTCAGGCGGATGACCCCGCGCGTCGGCAGGTCCTTGCGCAGGACCGGTTCGTCGCTGCCGAAGCCGTTGAGGTCGACCGCTTCCGGAAACGGCGCGTCAACAGTCACCTCGGTGGTCTTGGCTGGCTCAGCCGCTTTGGGCTTCGGCGCGGGTGTCTCTGACTGGGGAGACGGCTTCGCTTCCGGTGCCGCTGGTTCGGGCTTGGGGCCGCATGCGGCGAGCAGGGCGAGGGCGCTGAGGAGGGAAAGGCGGGACTTCATGAAAAAAAGGTAGGGGCGACTATGCACAACGTGCCGGCGGCGGCATCGTTAGCTTCACTTCGGGTCAAAGTGCTTCTCGCTCACCGAGACATCGTGCTGGTAGACCTGCTCCTTGATGAGCTGGCCCTGAAGGTTCCAGTAGCGGTTGAGGCCGTGGCGCTGGCCGGCGTCGAAGTTTGTTTCGGTGGAGAGCTGGCCGTTGTCCCACCACTCGCGCACAACCCCGTGCAGGCGGCCCTCGCGAAAGGGATACTCGCCCTTGGGCTTGCCGGTCTTGTGCGTGTCGCGCGCCAGGCCGGTGAAGGCCCTGCCATCGAGGAAGTAGACCTCATTGCGCCACTCCAGCGCGGCGTACTCGGCCTCGGCAACAGGGGCCTGGGTCCCGGCCTGTGGCTTCGGAGTGCAGGCGGCGAGACCGGCGAGCAGGAACAGGAGGAGTGGTTTCATCGCGGGATCAGACATCGAGCACCAGTTCCACCGGGCAGTGGTCACTGCCGTAAATGTCGGCGCGGATGCGGCAGTCGTGCAGGGCCGGGCGCAGGGCGGGCGAGGCCAGCCAGTAGTCGAGGCGCCACCCGATGTTGTTTTCACGGGCGCTGCCGCCGGTGCGCTGGGTCCACCACGTGTAGCGGCCGGGGCTCGGGTCAAAGGCGCGGAAGACGTCGACAAAGCCGGCCTCGAGGTGGCGGCTGAAACTCTCGCGTTCGGCGTCGCTGAATCCGGGATTCATCCGGTTCGACTTCGGATTGGCGAGGTCGATTTCCTGATGGGCGCAGTTGAGGTCGCCGCACACGAGCACCGGCTTGCGCTGCTCGAGCTTCTTCAGATGGGCACGGAAAGCCTCGTCCCAGCGCAGGCGGTAGGGCAGGCGAGCCAGTTCGGCCTGGCTGTTCGGGGTGTAGACGTTGACCAGGTAAAATTCGTCGAACTCGGCGGTGATGAGCCGGCCCTCGGTGTCGTGCTCGGCCTGGCCCAGCCCAAACTCGGCGGGCACCGGTCTGCCGCGGGTCAGCACGCAGGTGCCGGAATAGCCTTTCTTTTCCGCGCTGTTCCAGACCGCGTGCCAGCCGTCGAGGAAGGACAGGTCAACCTGTTCCGGCCGCGCCTTGGTCTCCTGCAGGCAGACGACGTCGGCATCGGTGCCGAGCAGGTAGTCGCGCAGGCCCTTGTCCAGCGAGGCGCGGATGCCGTTGACGTTGAAGGTCGAGAGCTTCATCCCCCCAATCTGCGTGGGGAGCCGGGTGCTGTCGAGCGGGGAGCGCGGCCGGGCGACGGGTTTTTGACAAATCCCGGCTCCGGCCGGCGTTGTACTTCCACCATGAAAACGATGCCTGACACGAATCAGGCGGCCTCGTTTCTACAGACCGCCAGCGCGGACGTTCCCGCCCGCTTCATCAACCGCAACCTCCACCGCCTCTGGCAGAAGCGCCGGCTGCAGGCCACCCTGCTGCGACCCTTCCGCCGGATCCTGCACCCGCTGCTGGTCTGGCTGAGGCGCGATGCCCTGCACCTGGGCCACACGCCGCCGTCCAGCCTGCGCCGGGTCGGCTGGGAATCGCTCGCGCTCGGGCTGCTG
>JBIJBO010000201.1:0-5747 GCA_044345215.1 Prosthecobacter sp.
CACCGACCCTCTCAAGTACTACCGCAACAACCTGGCCGCGCCTCTCGTGCTGCTTGAGGCCATGCAGCACCACGGCTGCCGACGCTTCATCTTCTCCTCGACCTGCGCCACCTACGGCGATCCGGTACGGGTGCCGATGGATGAAACGCATCCGCAGGCGCCGGTGAATCCCTACGGCGCCTCGAAGTGGATGCTCGAGCGCGTGCTGGCCGACTGCGGTCGCGCCTGGGACCTGCGCTCCGTTTGGTTGCGCTACTTCAACGCCAGCGGCTGCGATCCCGAGGGCCGGATCGGCGAGGATCACGACCCCGAAACCCATCTCATTCCAAGAATCCTGATGGCGGCCAAGGGTGAGATTGACAAGGTCACGGTCTTTGGCACCGACTACCCGACTCCGGACGGCACCTGCATCCGCGACTACATCCATGTCTGTGACCTAGCATCCGCGCATGGCCGGGCGCTCGACTACCTGCGCGGCGGCGGGGCGACGACGGCGGTCAACCTGGGCACGGGGCGCGGGTTCTCCGTGCGCGAGATTTTGAAGACCGCCGAGGCGGTGACCGGGCGGCGCATCCCGGTGGAGTTCGGTCCCCGCCGTGCCGGTGATCCTTCCGAGCTGGTCTGCGATCCGACGCGGGCGCGCGAATTGCTTGGCTGGCAGGCGGAATACAAGGAGCCGCGCAGCCACATCGACAGCGCCTGGCGCTGGATGACGGGGCCGCGCGGCGGTCGCTACTGATCAGTGCATTTCCACCGCGCAGCTGCCGAGGCCACCGCGGAAGTAGTTGAACTGCACGTTCGGATGGTCGGCGAGCAGGGACATCGGCACGGCCGAATCAGCGAGGCGCTTGGAGATCATCAGCGCGGTCAGGCGCTGGCCGAGCGGGTTGTCGTGCATGCCGGCCTGCCAGATGCTGACCTTCTCCGCCATCCAGGTTTCCTTGGGACCGACCGTGACCGCCATCTGCGGCACCATGGTGATGTTGCCGCCGCCCGAGGTACGGGCGTTCTGCGACAGGGTCACCGGGTGCAGTTCGACGATGCGGGTGCCGAGCTTGCGGTATTCGGCGGGCGGCGGCGGCTCGTTCTTCCACTTGCCGGTTCGCTTGAGCGGGTCGTTGAAGGCCCAGTGCTTGATGTCGCCCTGGCCGCCCTGCATGACGACGCAGCGCACGCCGGACTGCCAGCTCTTCACATACTCCGTGACGTCAGCCTTGGGAAAGTGCAGTTGGCTGTCGGGCATGACCAGCTTCTTCTGGATGCGGTTGAAGCAGAGCTCACGGTCGGCGCGCTCAAAGGACAGCGGGTGTTCCATCGACACCTCCTTCTTCGTCTCCGGGTCGTACCACTCGTCCATGCCCCAGAAGTGGCCGTCCTTGATGGAGAGGCCGAGGTCGTTGATCAGGCGGGCGACCAGCGGCAGTTGCTCGGTCGGCCCGATCGGGCCGCAGATGCCGGCCGGGTTGTCGGGCGTGGCCTGCTTCCAGGCGTGGATGTACTCGAGGGCCTCGGCGAGGTAAAAATCCTCCAGCGTGTCATACATGACCACCTTGAAGCCGGGCCGGGAAAGCTGGCGCAGGTCGCGCTCCGTCAGTCGGGCGGCGTCGTTGATGAGCTCGGAGTCGAGCGTGGTGTAGTCCCACCAGTCTGGGGCGATGTGGCTGAGTTTGCGAGGCATGGTGAGCGGGTGTTGAGGTTGGGAACGGCGGCAGTGTGCGCGCGGCCGGACGGTTTGCCAAGCGCGGATGCGGGGGAAAGTGCCGCCGGCACCCGTCTTGACGGGTTTTCAAACCCGGCCTAGGTTAAAATCCTGAGTCCGTTGGGCGGACACTCCTCATAGTATGAAGCTTTCCATCATTGGTTCCGGATACGTCGGCCTCACCACGGGCGCCTGTTTTGCCGAAGTCGGCCACCACGTCGTCTGCGTCGACAATGACCCGAGCAAGATCGAAAAACTGCAGGCCGGCCAGATCCCCATCTACGAACCCGGCCTGGAGGCTCTGGTGAAGAAGAATGTCGCCGCCCGGCGTCTGAGCTTCACCACCCGGACCGAGGAGGGAGTCGATCATGGCGAGGTGCTGTTCATTGCCGTGCCCACCCCGCCGCAGCCCGATGGCAGCGTCGACCTTAGCTTCATGGAGAAGGTGGCGCGCGAGATCGCCCAGTACCTTGAGAGCTACCGCGTCGTCGTCGACAAAAGTACGGTGCCGGTGAAGACCGGCGAGAGGGTCGCCCAGACGATTCGTCGCTACGCCAAGCCCGGAGTCGAGTTCGATGTCGTCAGCAACCCGGAGTTCCTGCGCGAGGGCAGCGCCGTCGAGGACCTCATGAAGCCTGACCGCATCGTCATTGGCGGCAACAGCGACCGCGCCTTGGCGCTCATGCAGAAGATCTACGAGCCCTTCGTTGCCCCGGTGCTGGTGACCGACATCAATAGCGCCGAATTGATCAAGCACGCGGCGAACAGTTTCCTCGCCCTGAAAATCAGTTACGCGAACGCCCTCGCCGAGATCTGCGAGGCGTCTGGGGCCGACGTTCTCAAGGTCGCTGAGGGGATCGGCGCCGACAAGCGCATCGGCCGCGGTTTCCTCAATGCCGGTCTCGGCTACGGCGGCTCCTGCTTCCCGAAGGACATCGCCGCCTTCATTGCCATCAGCGACCAGCTCGGCGTGCCCTTCCAGTTGCTCAAGGAGGTGCAGCGCATCAACGCCCGCCAGCTCGAGCGCTTCCTCGACGCGATGCGCGAGGCGCTGTGGGTGCTCAAGGACAAGAAGATCTGCGTCTGGGGACTGACCTTCAAACCCAACACCGACGACGTCCGTTCCTCGGTCGCCGTCGCCATGGTCGAGAGACTGGTCGCCGAGGGCGCCCGCGTCACCGTCTACGACCCCAAGGGCATGGACAAGGCGCGCGCGCTGCCGGTCGCCGCCTCGATCGAATTTGCCACGAGTCCCCTGGAGGCCGCGCGCGGCGCTGAAGCGCTCGCGATCGCCACCGAGTGGGCGGACTTTGCGGCGGTCGACCTCGCCGCCCTGCGCGAGGTCATGCACACGCCGCTGATCTTCGACGGCCGCAACCTGCTCGACCCGGTGGCCGCCCGCGACTTCGGCTTCCAATACCGCGGTGTTGGTCGCGGCCTCGTCGAACCGCGCGGCTGAAGCGGTTGACCTTCTCACCCCAGGGTGCCGCTGTGCGCCCGCGCCCCTTTTCCCTTGAGCCATCGCCCCTTCAATCTTCGCCGCCTCGTTCTCGATCTCTGCCTTGACTGGCAGGCTTCCGGCCGTTTCGCCGCCGACCTGCTCGACGAGCGGGTGCGCCGCGAGAATCTCTCCACCGCCAACGCGGCTTTCCTGCACGACATCGTCCTGACCCTGCTGCGCAACCTGTCACTGCTCGACCACTGGGCGGACCAGCTCACCGGCGGTCGCAAGCTCGATGCGCCGGCGCGCTGGGCGCTGCGTTCCGGCCTCTGCCAGCTGCTCCTGCTCGGGGTGCCGGCGCATGCGGCGGTCAATGAAACGGTGGCCGCCGCCGGTCGCGCCGGTGCTCTGGTCAACGCCGTGCTGCGCCGCGCCGAACGCGAGCGCGAGGCCCTGCTTGCCCAGGTTGAAAGCTTGCCGCTGGCGGTGCGCTACTCGCATCCGGAGTGGCTGGTGCGCCGCTGGATCAAGATCATGGGCAAGGACAAGGCGCAGGCGCTCTGTGAATGGAACCAGAAGCCCGCGCCGGTCTTCGTCCGCCTCAACCGCCTGCACGAGGAGGCGGTCGACAAGGTGCCCGGCCTGCCCGGGTTGGTGGAGTGGGGGGAGGATGGCGATTTCTTTGAGTGCACCGAGGGCACGCCGCGCGAGGCCCTGCGCCAGGGCTGGTGCTACGCCCAGGATCCGGCCACGGCGGTGGCGCCGCGCATGCTCGCGCCGCAGCCGGGCGAGACCGTGCTCGACGCCTGCGCCGCTCCCGGCGGCAAGACCGCCCTGCTCGCCGCGCTCATGCTCCGTGGGGGACGTCTCATTGCCTCCGATGTCGCCACTGTCCGGCTGACGCGGTTGCGCGAGAACCTGACGCGCCTGCGCGCCCACCACGTCGAGATCCTTCGTCACGACCTTGCCGGCGAGGCGCCGCCGCCCTTCGCCGGCACGCTGTTCGATCGCATCCTGCTCGACGTGCCCTGCTCGAACAGCGGTGTCATGCGCCGCCGCGTCGACGTGCGCTGGCGCTTGTGCGAGGAGGAATTTGCCGGCCTCGCCACGCTGCAGCGACGCATGGTCGAGGCCGCGCTGCGCTGGCTCAAGCCGGGCGGCTCGCTCGTTTACAGCACCTGCAGCCTCGATCCCGAGGAGAACCAGGGCGTCGTCAAGGCGGTGCTGGCGTCCCATCCCGAACTCGAGTTGCTGGAAAGCCGGCTCGTCTTCCCGCCCAAGGATGGCATGGACGGTGCCTATGCGGCCCGCCTCGTGCGTCGAGCCGTGGCTTGAAGCGGCGGAGCGATCGACACATTTATCCCGCGATGTCCTCCGCCGAACCCGCCCCTGCGCAGCGTGCCGACAAGTGGTTGCACCATGTGCGCGTGTTCAAGACCCGCGCACTCGCCACCCAGGCCTGCCAGAAGGGCCAGGTGAAGCTTGGCGGCCAGATGGTCAAGGCCGCGCGCGACCTGCGTGCCGGCGATGTGCTCGAGGTCGAGCGCGGCGACCTGCGGCTGCGCCTGCGCGTGCTGGCCCTGCCGGCGCAACGACTGGGTCCGCCGCGGGTGGCGGAGTTCTGCGAAAACCTGACGCCGGAGGAGTGGATTCGGCGGGCCGCCGAGCTGCGACGCCAGCGCGAGCTGGAGACCCCTCGCGCCCATGAGGTGGTGGCGCGGCCCAACAAGCAGCAGTTGCGGCAGCTTCGCGAGTGGCGGGAGTCGAACGCCGGCGCTTGAGAGATTGTCGAATCAACTTCCCCCATCCACGCTGCAGGCAGAGTGGATGGCTGGAAGCGGAAGCTGGGTTCGCTGGGAAAGGGGCGGCCTGGTGGAGATTCGATATCATGTAAATCATGATAAATGTGGTAATTAAAGAACACTGAGCCCGGGTGAGATGAACAGGAACGCCGTGCCAGGTCGGTACACGGCCCTTGCTTCGCGGCATCCCGGGATTAAAGAAGCCTTTCCATGTTTTCCGCCCTCACTGAGAAACTCGAAGACACCTTCCGCAAGCTCCGCGGCCTCGGCAAAATCAGCGAGGCCAACATTGCCGATGCCCTGCGCGAAATCCGCCTGGCCCTGCTGGAGGCGGACGTCGACTTCAAGGTAGCCAAGGACCTCGTCGAGGCGGTCAAGACCCGCGCCCTGGGCGAGGAAGTCCTGCGAACGGTCTCGCCCGGCCAGCAGATCGTCAAAATCTTCCACGACGAACTTGTCACCCTGCTCGGCAGCGGCGCCAAGGAACTCGACCTGACCCCGCCGCAGCGAATCCTGCTGGTCGGTCTGAACGGCGCCGGCAAGACGACGACCTCGGCCAAGCTCGCCTCCTGGCTGAAGAAGCAGGGCAAGCGTCCGCTGCTGCTCGCTCTCGACCTCTACCGCCCGGCCGCCATCACCCAGCTGCAGGTGCTTGGCCAGCAACTCGGCGTGCCGGTGTTTGCGCCGGTCGCGGGGGAAACCGACGTGGTTCGCGCAACCCGTGCCGCGCTGGCTTGGCTTGACCAGCAGGGCGGCGGTGTGGCGATCTTTGACACCGCAGGCCGTCAGGAGGTCGACGAGGCCC
>JBIJBO010000066.1:0-18455 GCA_044345215.1 Prosthecobacter sp.
TCGAGAAAGGCCGTGTCGCGCACGGCCAGGCCGTGACGTTCGCAACTGGCGCGCAGGAAGGGCAGGTCGAAGCGGCGGCCATTGTGGGCGATGAGCAGGGCGCCCTCGCCGGCAAAGCGACTGAAGGCGCGCAGGGCCTCGGCCGGTGACGGGGCGGTGGCCACGTGCTCCGTGCGAATGCCGGTCAGGGCGGTGATGTGGCCCGGCACGCGACCGCCGGGCGGGCGCACGAAGCTGGCGAACTGCTCGCGCACGATCCATTCACCGACCTGCACGCGCGCGGCGGCAATCTGGATGATGTCGTGGTCGTGCGGCGAGAGACCGGTGGTCTCGAGGTCGAAAACAATGAGCTGCATGGTCGGGAGGTGGCGGCGTTGCCTTGGCTCTTGGATGCAGGCTCGCACCCATGCGTGACACCGGCTGGTGACCAACGCCACCAGAAATCCCGGGACCCTTCATGGCCATCCCAGCTCAAGCTCCAGAGGACGGTGATCGGAACCGACGTTGGGACCGGTGCGGCGACTCAGCAAAACCAGCGGTGGCGTGACGAAGGCGTGGTCGATGGGCAGGGCGAAGATCGAGCCGGCGCGCCAGGTCGGCGGCCAAGCCGGGTGGCGGGAGGTGAGACCGGCTTTGGCCAATAGACGCAGGGCCTGCGACCAGGGCGTGGCATTGAGATCGCCAGCGAGCAGGACGGGCCGATCCAGCTCCGCGACCTGCCGCGCCAATGCCCCCAGCTGGGCATCACGCAGGGCGGCCAGGCGCCCGCCGAGCGGCGGCGGCGGGTGGGCGCCGAGGAAGACCAAGCTCCGTCCCTCGTGCACCAGCTCCGCCTGCACTGCCGGTGGACCATCGGCCGGCCGTAAAAGGCGAAGGTTCTGCAGGGGCAGGCGACTGAACAGCGCGAGGCCGAAGTTGTCCTGCCGGGGTTCCAGATGATGATGGGGATGGCTGCGCCTCAGGGGTTCCAGCGCAGCGGCCCATTCAGCATCGACCTCCATCAGGAAGACGACCTCGGCCTCCGAGGCCTTCAGGTAGGCCAGCACGCGGGCCTTGTCGGGGTTGTCGGTCAGGACATTCAGGCTGATGACCCGCAGGGTTGGGCTTGCCGCACGGTCCGCGGTCATCGGCAGGGACACGCGGACGAGCTGCCCACCCACCAGCAGCGAGGTCAGCAGAGCGCAGGCCAACAGCCTGCGCCGTCGGCGCCAAACCGCCCAGGCGAGAACCGTCAGGCTGGCGAGCAGGTATGGCCCCTGAAAATGGCTGAAGAGATCCAGCATCCAGTGCCAGCGGCCGGCCAGCCCCAACCAGGGCGCGATCAGGACGGCGAGGCAGAAGACGCTGATTGCACCTTCCCGAGGGGCGGCGGCAGGAGGAGGGATCAACATCGGGCGAGCTTACGCGGCGGAAACCCGCCTGTCCGTGGTTTCCTGCCAAATGAAAGGACACCGCCCCCGCGACGGTAGGTTTGCCGCATGAAATCGCCCGCCCTGTTGCTGCTTACCGCCCTGCCGCTGCTCGCCGCCGAGCCGAAACCGGTGACGCTGACCTTTTACGTGGCGGGTGTCGAGTGCCCGAGCTGTGCGTACTCGGTGAACTACGCGATCGAGCAGCTCAAGCATGTCAGCGAGGTCGAAGCCGGGCAGGTCATCGAAAACTACGCCAATGTCACCTTCGATCCGCGCCACGTGACACCCCAGCAGATCGCCCACGCCGTCACCGAGGCCGTGCCACTGCACGGCACGCCCTATGAGGCGACCCTGAAGCTGCGCATTCCCGCTTATGCCAAGGCCGACCACGCGAAGCGGGTGGACGCGCTGTTTGCGTCCTGGAAGGACCGGGTGGAGGCGGTGCGCATCGATGCCGAAACCGGCGAGTTCATCCTGCACTTCAAGCCGCTTCCGGCGCCGCCGGAAGCGGCCGGCCCGCGCGGCTGGACGCTGACCGAACTGGAGCAAGGCCTGAAGGGCATTCCCTATCAGCTTTCCAGCGAAGGTCTGGAGACCACGGGCGCTCAGTAACCCAGCCAGGGTCCGAGCCACTTCTCCGCGGCCTCAAGGCTGAGGCCCTTGCGCTGCGCGTAGTCCTCGACCTGATCCTTGCCGAGCGCACTGATGCCGAAGTAGTGGGATTCCGGGTGGCTGAAGTACAGGCCGCTGACGGCGCTGCCGGGATGCATGGCCATGCTTTCGGTCAACTCGACACCGGTCCGGGCGGTGGCGTCGAGCAGGTCGAAGAGAATCGGCTTTTCCGTGTGATCGGGCTGGGCGGGATAACCGGGCGCCGGACGGATGCCGCGGTACTTCTCCTTCACCGTCTCCGCCATCGTCAGGTCGCCTGGCTTTTCATAACCCCAGGCAAAGCGCGCCTGCTGGTGCAGGTATTCGGCAAAGGCCTCGGCGAGGCGGTCGGCCACGGCCTTGGCCAGGATGCCGTGGTAGGGGTCATGAGCGGCCTCATATTCCTTCGCCAGTTCGTCGGCCCCGTGGATGCCGGCACAGAATCCGCCCACGTAGTCCGCACGGCCGCTGGCCTTCGGCGCGATGTAGTCGCTGAGCGCGAAGTTGGGCTTGTCCTTCTTGATGACCTGCTGGCGCAGGGTGTGCAGCACGCGGCGCACCTCGCGGCGGGTTTCGTCGGTGTAGACCTCGATGTCGTCGCCGACGCTGTTGGCCGGGAAAAAGCCGAAGAGGCCGCGCGCCTGGAAGCGGCGCTCGGCGATGATGCGGTCGAGCAGCGCCTGGGCATCGCGATACAGCTTCAGTGCCTCGGTCTCGGCCTGGACCTTGAGCTCGGGATCCTCCTGGGCGGAGACGAAGCGCTCCTCGTCCGCGTGCCAGCGGCCGCGCAGTTCCCAGGAATGGAAGAAGGGCGACCAGTCGATGAAGCCGCGCAGGGTGGCCAGCAGGTTGGCATCGCCAGCACTGTCATGGACGCGCGTGCCAAGGAAGCACGGCACGGCGATCTCCTGCGTGCTCCAGTCGCAGGCGAAGGCTTTTTCCCGCGCCTCGGCCAGCGGCAGCAGGGCGCGGTCCTTCTTGCGGCCGTACTCCTCGCGCAGGCGGGCGTGGCGCTCCTCGTTGGTTTGGATGAAGCCGTCGCGCTGGTCGTCGGAGAGCAGCGAGGTGGTGACTGGCACGCTGCGCGAGGCATCGAGCACGTGCACGATCGGGCCGCGGTACTTCGGCGCGATCTTGATCGCCGTGTGCGCGGCGCTGGTGGTGGCGCCGCCAATGAGCAGGGGCTGGGTGAAGCCGAGTCGCTCCATCTCGGAGGCGACGTGGACCATCTCGTCGAGCGAGGGTGTGATCAGGCCGCTGAGGCCGATGACATCGGCTCCGACCTCGCGCGCCTTGGCGAGAATCTTGTCGCAGGGCACCATGACGCCCATGTCGGTGACCTCGAAGCCGTTGCAGGCGAGCACGATGCCGACGATGTTCTTGCCGATGTCATGGACGTCGCCCTTGACCGTGGCGAGCACGACACGGCCGGCGCTGCGCTGGCCCGGATTGGCCAGCTTCTCGGCCTCCATCGCGGGCTGCAGGTAGGCGACGCTCTGTTTCATGACGCGCGCGCTCTTGACCACCTGCGGCAGGAACATCTTGCCCGCGCCGAAGAGGTCGCCGACGACGCTCATGCCGTCCATGAGCGGGCCCTCGATGACGGAGAGCGGCTTGCCAAACTTCTCCAGCGCCTCGGCGGTGTCCTCGTTGATGAAGTCGGTGATGCCCTTGAGCAGGGCGTGCTCGAGGCGTTTCTCGACCGGCGCCTGGCGCCAGCTCAGGTCGGCCTCGACCTTGAGGCCGGAGCCGGCCTGGCCCTTGAACTGCTCGGCGTAGTCGACCAGGATTTCAGTGGCGTCGGGGCGGCGGTTGAGGATGACGTCCTCGACCTTCTCGAGCATCTCCTTCGGGATCTCCTCGTAGACCTCAAGCATGCCGGCATTGACGATGCCCATGTCCATGCCGGCCTGGATCGCGTGATACAGGAAGACGCTGTGCATCGCCTCGCGCACCTTGTTGTTGCCGCGGAAGCTGAAGCTGATGTTGCTGACCCCGCCGCTGACCTTGGCGTGCGGCAGGTGCTGCTTGATCCAGCGCGTCGCGTTGATGAAGTCGAGCGCGTAGTTGTTGTGCTCCTCGAGGCCGGTGGCGACCGTCAGGATGTTGGGGTCGAAGATGATGTCCTCGGGCGGGAAGCCGACCTCGTCGACGAGGATGCGGTAGGCGCGCTCGCAGATGCGGATCTTGTCCTCGTAGGTGGCGGCCTGGCCCTGCTCGTCGAAGGCCATGACGACCACCGCGGCGCCATACTGCAGGACCTTGTGCGCCTGTTCCCGGAACTTCGCCTCGCCCTCCTTGAGCGAGATCGAGTTGACGATGCCCTTGCC
The DNA here is from genome assembly GCA_044345215.1 of Prosthecobacter sp. Lineage (GTDB taxonomy): Bacteria > Verrucomicrobiota > Verrucomicrobiia > Verrucomicrobiales > Verrucomicrobiaceae > Prosthecobacter. The sequence continues at coordinate 4,394 of JBIJBO010000066.1, forward strand.
CTGCAGGCACTTCAGGCCGGCCTCGAGGATCTCCCACTTCGAGGAGTCGACCATGATCGGCACACGGTTGACCTCCGGCTCGGTCTGCAGCAGGATGAGGAACTTGGTCATCATGGCCACGCCGTCGATCAGGCCCTCATCCATGCAGACGTCGATGACGCTGGCGCCGTTCTCGACCTGCTGGCGGGCGATGGCGACCGCTTCCTCGAGCTTGTTCTCCTTGATCAGCTTGGCGAACTTCGGCGAACCGGCGACATTGGTGCGCTCGCCGATCATGAGGAAGGCCGGGCGCGGCGCCGGGGCGGCTTCCTCCGCAGCGGCGGCAACGGCGACCGACTCAAAGACGAAGGGCTGCGAACCGCTCAGGCGCAGCGTGTGCGGGTCGGCCGGCACCGCGCGCGGCTGCAGGTGTTCCACCGCCTGGGCGATGGCGGCGATGTGCTCGGGCGTGTTGCCGCAGCAACCGCCGATGAGATTGACGAAACCGCTGCCGGCAAAGTCGCGCGCGTAGCCCGCCATGTCCGGCGGCAGCAGGTCGAAGCCGGTCGGTGCCAGCGGGTTGGGCATGCCGGCGTTCGGGTAGGCCGAAACAAAGCAGTCGGCCTTGGCCGCCAGCTCCTCGAGGAAGGGCCGCATCTTGTCGGGGCCGAGCGAGCAGTTCAGGCCGATCGACAGCGGCCTGACGTGGCGCATCGCGTTCAGGTAGGCCTCGGTGACCTGGCCGGAAATCATCGTCTCGCCGCCGGGACCGACCGCGGCGCTGATCTGCACCGGCAGCTCGACGCCGTCCTCGTCGAACACCTCGCGGATGGCGACCAGGGCGGCCTTGGCGTTGAGCGAATCGAAGATCGTCTCGACCAGCAGGGTGTCGACCCCGCCGGCGATGAGGGCGCGGATCTGGTGTTTGTACGCCGCCTTCACTTGGTCGAAGGTGACGTAGCGGAAGCTCAGGTCGGCGAGGTCGGGGAACTGCGACAGCGAGACGGTGAGCGGGCCGATCGCGCCGGCGACGTAGCGGCGGCGGCCGGTCTGCTCGGAGAAGCGGTCGGCCCACTTGCGGCACTGTTCGGCCGACTTGAAATTGATCTCCCAAGCAAGGTCGTTGAGGAACTTGTCCTCAAGCACTTCCTGGAAGAACTCGGGGTCCTTGCGCCGGCCCTCGGGCACCTCCTTGAAAAACTCCGCCTGCGCGATGCTGGTGCCGGAGAAGGTGTTCGTCTCGATGAGATCCGCGCCGGCATCGAGGAAGCGGCGGTGGATGTCCTCGATGATGTCCGGCCGGGTGATCGACAGGATGTCGCCGTTGTTGAGCAGGTCCTTCTCGTTCGAGAGAAAGCGGTCGCCGCGGGCATCCGCCTCCTTGAGGCCGTAGCCGCGGATGGTCGTGCCCATGGCGCCGTCAATGACCAGGATGCGCTGGCGCAGGGCGGCTTCGAGCTCGGGGCGACAGTTCGGGCGGGCGGGCATGGTGGAAAATAGTCCCCGACCGCCACCGGTCAAGCCATCATATCAACGCATGATGATTTGTGAATATGAACGAAAAAGGCCGCAGGCAAACGCCTGCGGCCAAAGGTTCAAGCGGACTCAGTCTTCCCAGCGCCGCGGCGGCTTGTCGCCATACGACTTCTTGCCATAGGGCTTGTCGCCGTAAGGCTTGCGGAAGCCGCCGGGCTTGCCGCCGCCGTAGCCACCACCACCGCCGCCAAAACCCCCGGGGCGACGCGGTGGGCCGCCGAAGCTGCGACGCGGGCGATCGGCCCCGGCCCCCGCGCCGTCCTGGCGGTCGGCCAGGTCCATGCGCACGGCGCGGCCGCGGAACTCACTGCCGCTGACGCTCTCCATGACCGCTTGCACGTGGTCCTCGGGGACCTCGAGGTAGCTGCACTTTTCGAACACGTCGATCGTGCCGACACTGCCCGGCGGGATCTGCGAGGTGTTGTAGATCAGCCCGGCGATGTCGCCCGGGCGGGCGTTGTCCATGCCGCCGATGTTGATGAACAGGCGCACCATGCCGGAGCGGGGGCCCTTCTGGACGAAGGAACGGGAGCGCATCGGCGCCGGGCCGTAGTCGTCCCGCGGCGGCACATCGGCGCGGGCTGGCCCCTCGTCGACCGCCGGTTCCTCGCGCGGGCGTTCGGGGCGTTCCTCGCGGGGCGCGAACTCACGCGGCGCGACATCGCGCGGCGGAGCCTCACGCGGGGTGAATTCGCGGCGCGGCGCGGCTGGCTTGGCCGGCTGGCGGTCCTCGACGATGGCCTCCGCCTCGCGCGAAAACTCCTTCATCCAGAGGTCGAGCACGGCGCTGATGATGTCGGTCGTCTCAAAACCGGCGTCGAGCAGGCGCTGGACGGTGTGTTCATGTTTGGCGTATTCGCCGCCTTCCAGGACGGCCTTGAGCTTCTCGAAGCTCTGGTCGATGCGCGTGGCCTCGACCTCCTCCTGCGACGGCACCTTGGCGCGCGTGACCTTGGCGTTGGTGAAGCGCTGGATGCGCTGCATCAGGTAGATCTCACGGCCGGCAACCAGGCTGACGGCGCTGCCCTTGCGGCCGGCGCGGCCGGTGCGGCCGATGCGGTGGACGTAGTCCTCGGTGTCGTAGGGCAGGTCGTAGTTGACGATGAGATCGACGTCATTGACGTCGAGGCCGCGGGCGGCGACGTCGGTGGCCACCAGCACCTCGATGGTGCCGTTGCGAAAGTTGCGCATGACGCGGTCGCGCATCATCTGGTTGAGGTCGCCGTGCAGGCGATCGGCCGAATAGCCGCGGCCGACGAGGGCGTCGGTGACGTCATCGACGGCCTTCTTGGTGTTGGCAAAGACGATGGTCAGGCGCGGGCTGTCCATGTCGAGCACGCGGCAGAGCACCTCGGTCTTGCTGCGGCCGTGCACCTCGTAGTAGCGCTGCTCGATGGTCGGCACCGTCATCGCCTTCTGCTCGATGGTGATGGTGGCGGCGTTTTTCGTGTAGCGGTCGATGAGGCGGCGGATGCGCGGATCGAAGGTGGCGGAGAAGAAGATCGTCTGGCGCTCGGCCGGCACGACTTCCATGAGGCGCTCGATCTCGTCGGCAAAGCCCATGTCGAGCATTTCATCGGCCTCATCGAAGACGAGGGTCTGCAGCTGGTCGAGGCGCAGGGTGCCGCGCTCGACGAAGTCGAGGATGCGGCCGGGGGTGCCGACCACCACCTGGGACCCGGCCTGGAGGGCGCGGATCTGGCGGTCGTAGGAGGCGCCGCCGTAGACCGGCGTGGCGCGCACGCCGTCCTTGAAGGAGGCAACCTTGTGGATCTCCGCGCAGACCTGCATGGCCAGTTCGCGGGTGGGGCACATGACCAGCACCTGCACGGCGCGGTTGGCGGCGTCGATGCGCTGGACGGCGGGCAAGCCGAAGGCGAGGGTCTTGCCGGAGCCGGTCTGGCTCTGGCCGACGACATCCCGGCCGGTCAGGGCGACCGGAATGGCCTGGGCTTGAATGGGGGAGGGTTGTTCGAAGCCCTGGGCTTCGATGGCGGCGAGGAGCTCGGGCGCAAGGCCGAGCTCGGCGAAGGTATGCTTTTCCATGTCTGTCTTACAAACCGGCAGGTTGGCTTCCAAAAGACGGGCAACCTGTCGCTGTAAAGGCGTCCTGCAGCGGCAGGACGGGTCACCGCCAAACGGGCGGGCTACATGTCAAACTTCGGCCCCAAGTGGGGAAGCGGCGTGAAAGCCGGGTAGATACACTGCCACATCTTTGGACCCGCGCAAGCAGTGAAAACCGCAGCGACCGCAACCCCTTGGGGAAGCGGATTGACCTTGAGGGCCATTTTTGTATCCTTGGGGCTTAACCTGGGAAATTTTGCAAAAACGCCCTGCTGACTGTCTGGGCTAACTCCCATTCCAAATTGATGAAAGCTCTCAGGTCCCTTGGTGCCGTGGCGCTCGTTGCCGGACTGTGCGCTGCCGGTTGGTGGATGTTCCGGGGCACCCTCTCCCCCCAATTCGAGGCAGGGGAAACCTCCGAAGCCAGAGGCCATCGATCCCAACGCCCGCAGGTGGAAGCGGGGAAGCGGCAAGCACGTCCCCCGGACTCGGGCATTCCGGCAGTGGATGCCTTCAACGACTGGTCCGCACGCTATTTCGCCGCAACCGACGGGGAAAAGCCGGCCCTTCTCGACGAGGGCCTGCGCCTGGCCCGGGAGCGGCGCACCGCCTTCAAGCAACTCATCCTGGGCGACCCGCGTCGCGCCTTGCAGGAGGCGGTGCCCATGGTGGCACGGCAGCGTCTGCCGGCCGAGGTGCAACCTCTCTTGGAGGAGCGCGTGGCGACCCGCGGCGAACTGCGCGTCTACGCCGCCAGTCCGGACAGTGTCGGGCGCGGGGAAAAGCCCTACCTGCGGCAGGTCGAAACGCAGCAGGGCCGCGTCTACGAGACGCACGTCTACGGACGGCGGGAACACGACCTGCGATGGCTGCCGGGGCTGCACGTGCTCGGCGTGGCTGTGGACGGCCAGCTCGCGCTGAGCGAAGATCCGGCGCGCCGCCTGGAAACGGGCGAAATCCCACCCGCGCAAAAAAAGCAGGTCGACGTCTGCCCGGTTTCGGGCCTGAGCACGGAGCGCGAGGCGGCACAGGCCAGCCTGGCCGTTCCCGAGCAGGTCACGGTGGTGGAAACCGGCGACGAAATTGTCTTCCTGTGTGATGGCGCCCATTTCCTGCCCTACACCCAGAGCCTGATCCTCGCTGAAGCCGGCACGGGCGGCGCCCAGGGTTTCACGGGAGCGATGCCGGCGGCGGCGGTCCCCTCCGTGGGCGTGGTCAAGGTTCTCTACGTGCCCGCCCTGTTTGCCGACCAGGGCCAGATTCCCGCCACGGAAGCCACCCTGATGGACGGCATGCGCCAAGTGGCCGAATTTTACCAGACCCAGTCCTATGGTCGCCTGACCCTGGTGGCCACAGTGATCCCGCCAGTGCGGCTGCCGCGCAACCAAGCCTGGTATGTCGGCAAGGACACGACCAGCGGTCACATCAAGGAAATTGATGGTCTCAGCGCTGAAGTGAACCATGCCAAAGAAGCTGCGCGTGCGGCCGGCTACGACTGGCAGGATTACCACTGCTTCTGTGTGCGGGCGAACGGCGGCGCCCGTGCGCCCACCAGCTACGGGGGGGGCGGCAACGTCTGGATGCGCAACGACAACGTCAGCACCATCGCCCATGAAATCGGCCACGCTTTCGGGCTGGCCCACGCCAACTTCTGGCTGACCAACGGCGCCAGCGTTGCCGGGCCCGGCGGCAACGAGGAGTATGGCGACATCTTCGACAACATGGGCAGCACCTCGCCGCCCGCCGGGCATTACAATGCGCAGGCCAAAAATCAGGTGCGCTGGATGCCACCGGAATTCGCGCCCCCCATCACGGCCAGCGGCCTTTTCCGCATCCACGCCTTCGACACGCCGCGTCTGGTTCCCGGGCAAAGGTACGGCCTGCAGGTGCTCAAGGATCCGGAGCGCAGCTACTGGGGCGAATTCCGCACGCTATTTCCCTCCAATGTCTGGGCCAGCAACGGTCTGATTCTGGGATGGCGATGGCCCCTGAACGGCGGTGGCAACCTGCAGCTTCTCGACACCACGCCGGGCTCCGCCAACGGCAAGAATGACAGCCCCATCATCCCCGGCAGCACGTTTTCCGACACGGAGAGCGGCATTCACATCACCACCGTGTCGGTCAATCCCGGCACGACGCCCCCCAGCCTGGATGTTCAGGTCAACCTGGGGGATTTCCCCGACAACCAGAGCCCGGTGCTGACCCTCAGTCCCTCCTCGCCGGTGGTTCCCACCGGTGCCAACGTGACCTTCAACGCCACGGCCAGTGACCCGGACGGCGACACCCTGTCCTACTCCTGGCGCTGGCATGACGCCGTGGTTTCCCCCAACAACGCCTCCGTCACGCGCAGCTTTGCCAGCAGCGGAGTGTACACGCTCAGCTGCGTGGTTTCCGACATGAAAGGCGGCATCGCCGTGCGCAATTCCGTCATCACCGTCGGCAACGGCAACAACCGATTTGTGATACGCGGCCGCATCACGCTCGATGGCTCCGGCATGCCGGGTGTCAATGTCACCACCAGCGGCACCAACGGCACCCTGACGGACAGCGATGGCGGCTATGCGATCTCCAATCTGGCGGCCGGCACCTACACGGTCACGCCCGCCGGTCATGGCTGGCAATTCAACGAGCTGTTCAACAACAGCATCACCGTCGGCCCGAGCTTTGACGGGGCGGATTTCACCGTCGATCCGCTGCCCGTGGTGACCCTCACCGCTCCCGTGGCAGTGGCCAGCGAAGCCGCGAGTCCCACGCCCGGACGTTTCCGGCTGTCTCGCACAGGCTCCACGGCACTGCCGTTGACCGTCTACACCCTGCTCGCCCGCGGCACCGCCGTTCGCGGCACGGACTATGCGTTTGCACCGGACTACACAGCCGTGAGCAACACGCCCTACTACGCCTTCACCCTGCCGGCGGACAGCAGCAGCCTGGATATCGTGGTCACGCCGAGCAACGACGGACTGTCCGAGGGCCATGAAACCGTCCAGCTGATCCTCGGCATGGATTCCGGCTACGTGAATGGCACCCCGGCCAATGCCCAAATCACGCTCCAGGATGATGACACCGCACTGCCCCGCGTGTCCCTGACGGCCGCCACGGTCCAGGTCGTGGAGAGCGAGACCTCCGGCATCCGCTGCACCGTCACGCGCACGGGCGCGACCACTTCGGCGCTGAGCGTGCCCCTGACGGTGGCGGCCACCAGCACGGCGACCGGTGGCGGCGATTACCAGGAACTGCCCGCCTCGGTGACGATCCCGATTGGTGCCGCCACCGCCAGTTTCCTGCTGACGCCCGTGAATGACAGCCTGCCGGAGGGCACGGAAACCGTCCGGCTGTCGGTGGTGACCGGCGCCTCCTTCATCGCCGATGCGGCGGCGAGCGCGCTTGTGCTCAGCCTCGTCGATGACGATGGCCAGGTGGTCAGCGTGGCGGCCACGGATGCCACCGCCATGGAGACCCCGCGCGGCCAACCGGGCGTTGCGCCGGACCCCGGGATGTTCCTGCTCACCCGCACCGGTGACGTCAGCGAACCCCTGATCGTGTATTACAGCGTCGCCGGCACCGCGCTGCACGGCACCGATTACGAGGCCCTGCCGGGATCGGTGATCTTCCCCGGCGGTGCCGCCCAATGCACGGTCGCGATCCTGCCGCACGCCGACGGTTTTGGCGAGGGAGCCGAAACCGTGATTCTGGCACTGGCCGATGGCAACGAGGCCTACCGCACCTCGCCGACGGCCAGCAGCGGCAGCGTGACGATTCAGGACGCGCCCGGTGACAAACCGCTGCTCGAGGTCATTGCCAGCGGTGGGATCGCTGCAGAACCCTCCACCAACGGACAATTCCGCATCACCGCCAAGGGCGGCAGTGGCAGCCTGACGGTCAACTACAGCGTTTCCGGAACCGCCACGGCCGGCAGCGATTACAACCTGTCCGGCTTGAACACGGTCACGCTCACCGGCACCGCCACCCTCACCCTCAACGGCGGCACGGTCACCCAAAATCTGACGGTCACACCCCTCAATGACGCCTTGCTGGAAGACCTGGAGACGATCACCCTCACCCTCTCGTCGAGCACGGACTACTCGCTTTGGGAAGTCAGCCGCACAGCCACGCACCTGCTGCGCGACGACGATCAGCCAACCGTTTTCGTCGATCCCCAGATCGGCACCGGCAGCGGATCCAGCGTCAACGAGGGCAACACCGGCACGGCGCTGAAATTCTACGTCTCGCGCACGGGTCCCACCACCAATCCGCTGACCGTGAATTACACCCTCGTCGGCACCGCCACCAACGGCGTCGACCACAGCAACCTCAGCGGTGCGGTGACGATTCCCGCCGGCGCCCCCGGGGCGGATGTCAGCTTCAACACCCTTTCCGACACCCTGTTCGAAGGCACGGAGACGGTGACCCTGCGCCTGGCCGACGGAAGTTATGGCCGCGGACCGGATGCCACCCTGTACATCCTCGATGACGATGCCGGCGCTCAGACGGTGAACTTTGCCGCCAGCGGTGGCAGTGCGCTGGAAAACGCGGGCACCATCAGCATTCCGGTGACCCTTTCGACACCGGCCACAACCCCCGTGAATGTGGATTACCTGCTGGAAAGCGGCCCGCGCACGCCCACCCTGCTGTCCGGCCTGTGGGTGCGCGTGATCCGCACGGGCAACAGCTTCTCGGCCTGGTATTCCTTCGATGGGGTGAATTTCACCCAGCAGGGCAGCTCGCAGACCCTCAGCATGACATCGAACGGCTACCTGGCCGGCATCTACGCGACCTCGGGCACGAACGGCACCCTGGCCAATATCCAGGTGGACAGCCTGACCGTCACCGGTCTCGACACGGGCGGCAGCACCGGCTCGTTCACCAGCACGGCCATCGGCACGGAAAATCCCGCGGGAGGTTTTACCGAATCCGGCGGGGTGTACCACATCCTCTGCGGCGGCCCGGATCTGAGCGGGAGCGGCGCCAGCGACGGCGGGCGCTTGCTGCAGGTTCCCATCCAGAATTCCACCAACTGTATCGTCACCGCGCGGATTCTCGGCTTCACCGGCAGTGGCGGCTCCATGAAGGCGGGTGTCAGCCTGCGTGAAAGCACCGCGAACAATGCCCGGCACATGAGCATGATGACGGACACCGGCCTGGGACAAAGGCGCGCCATTTACCGTGTCAACGCCGCCGGCAACGCCGCCAACTCCGCCGCACAGGACACCCTGACGAAGCCAAGCTGGCTGCGCCTGGAACGCAGTGCCGGCGTGTTCAAGGCCTCGGTTTCGGCGGACGGCATCGCCTGGACCGTCGCAGGCACGGCCCCGGCCGTCCCCATGGGCACGCTCAGCCTGGTTGGACTGGCCGCCTCGGCGCGCCAGGACGGGTTGCTGACCCGGGCCGTCTTTGACAATGTCAGCCTCAACAATGGCGGGGCCCTGACCAGCCGCAGCATCGGTTTTGTCAACGAACCCGGCCTGGTGACGCAGGGCGGAGGCTCATGGACCCTCACGGCCTCCGGTGCGGGCTTCATGCCCGGTTTCGGCTCGACCGAGGACGAGGGTCACATGGCGGCGACCAGCCTGACGGGAGATTTCATCCTGACGGCCCGACTCACCAGCATCACGGGTGGCCATGCCAGTGCCCAGGCGGGGCTCATGGTTCGCGAGAGCTCCAACTACCGTGCCCGCGCGCTCTGGTTCGGTCTCACCGGGAGCGGCGCGACGGCGGCGGAATTCCGCGCGCGCCTGTCCTCGACCACCACCGGCGAGGGCAATGCCGTGGACTACCAGCTGACACCCGGAACGCTGACGTTTGAAACGGGCCAGCAAACGCGCCACATCCAGCTGGCGATCACCAACGACACGATTCCCGAACCCCTGGAGTTTGCGACGATCCTGCTGCGCTATCCGCAGGGAGCCCTGCTGGGCGGGCCGAGTGTCTACACGCACGCCATCCTCGATGACGATGCCCCTGAAGCGTTTTCGCCGGTTCTGGGCTTTGCGGGTGCCACCTCGAGCGGAACCGAGAGTGTCACTCCCGTCAGGATTCCCGTGACACTCAACGCCGCCGCCAGTGTGGCCGTGCAAGTGAATTACGCCGTCACCGGCGGCACCGCCACCGGGGGTGGCACCGATTACTCCGACCTCAGCGGCACCCTCACCTTCGTGCCGGGGGAAACCCTCCGCTACCTGGAGCTGCCGGTCCACAACGACACGCTGGCCGAGGCGGCGGAAACCGTCGTGCTGACCCTCAGCGCCCCCTCCAATGCCGTGCTGAGCACAACCACCTCGCACACCTTCACCCTGCAGGACGATGACACCCCCGTCGTCAGTGTGGTGGCCAGCACCGCCCAGGCCGTGGAGGGAGGCGCGCCGGGGGTCTTCACCCTCAGCCGCACCGGCGACCTCACCTCCGAGCTGACGGTGAATTTCACACGCTCCGGAACGGCCGCCAGCGGTTCCGATTTCACGGCCTTTGCTCCCGCCACCTCCATCACCTTTCCCGCGGGCCAGGCCAGCGTGGAACGCACGGTGCTTCCCCTCCAGGACACGACGCCGGAAATCGATGAAACGATCCTCCTGACCCTCGCCAGCGGCACGGGCTACGTGATCGGCAGTCCGGCCACCGCGACGGTCACGCTGGCGGACGATGACGTCAATGTCATCGAGGTCAGCGCCACCGACGCGACGGCCAGCGAAGCGGGCGACGCCGGTGAGTTCACGCTCACGCGCAGCGGACCGCTCACCGCCAGCCTGACGGTCAACTACACGATCACCGGAACCGCCACGAACGGAACCGACTGCACGTCGCTGACGACCAGCCGCACCTTTGGGATCGATGTCGCCTCGGTGACGATCCCTGTCACGCCTTTGCAAGACGCGCTCACGGAGGGTGATGAACAGGTGGTTCTCGCGCTCAGCTCCAGCAGCAGTTACATTTTGGGTCCTGGATCGGTCGCCAATGTCACCCTCGTCGACGACGATCTGCCGCCCAGTGTCTTCATCAGCAGCCCGGGTGGCAAGAGCACGATCCTCGCGGCCAGCAACGGCCTCATGCTGCAGGCGGTGGGCACGGATGACGGGCTGCCCCAGCCGCTCGCCTACACATGGAGCCAGCTTTTTGGCCCCGGCACCATCGCCTTTGGCAGTCCGGCGAGCGCGGGCACCTCCGCCACCTTCTCCGCACCCGGTGTGTACGGTCTGCGCATCACCGTCGATGACGGCCAATTCACCGCCAGTGACAGCCTCGTCGTTCAGGCCGGCGGATTCGCCTACGCGAACTGGGTCGGCATCGATCAGGGGCCGCCTGGCGTGCGCGGGATCAGTGGCGAGTCGGCCGGCGGGATTCACACCCTGATTGGCAGTGGCACAGGCTACAGCGGCACCAACGACAGCGGTCATCTGATGTTCCGCCAACTGCTGGGCGGCAGCGGCGACGCCACGATCACCGCCAGGCTGGTCAGCCTGGCGGGACCAGCCACCCGTCTCGCCGGGATCACCGTGCGCGACACCTCCTGGAAGGGTGCACGCCGGGCCAATCTGGTTGTGGACGGCAGCGGCACCCTGCAATTCCGCACGCGCACCACGGCCAACACGGCGGACACCGCCACCACCCGCACGGGCCTGTCGCTGCCGCTCTGGTTGAAGCTGGAGCGCGCGGGTGGCAGCATCAGCGCCAGCAGCGCCCCGGACATCGACGGCAGCCCGGGCACCTGGACGCCGCTCGGCACCAGCACGGCGGTCACCATGGGCGAAAACCTCAGCGTGGGCATGGTGGTCAGCGCGGGCGCCGCCGGCTCAGCCACGGCCACGGCCCAGTTCGACCAGGTCTCGGTCACACCCGCCTTCACGGGCCCGGCACTGCATTCGGAAGATCTGGGCAACGCTCCCGCAGCCGGCAACTCGAGCGAGAGTGCAGGAACAGTCACCGTGACCGCGATCGGCAACCATGACGGCACCGGCAGCCACTTCCGATACCAGCAAATCTGGGGCGACTGCATCGTGACAGCCCGTCTCACGGGTCACAGCGGCGCCACGCGCGGAGCCCAGAGTGGCGTGGCCCTGCGCGACACCACGGACAACGGCTCCTTCGGATTTTACGGCACCACGACCATCGACGGCTTTCAAGCCCACTGGCGCAGCAGCCCCGGTGGAGGCACCGGCACCCTGCAAACCGGCGGCAGCATCGGCAACTGGATCCGCCTCGTGCGCAAGGGCAACTCCGTGGCCGCCTTCCGCGCCACCCACGTCGGAGGTGCACCCGGCACCTGGAGCCAGGTCAGCGGCAATCTGCCCGCCGCGCTGACCGGACCGCTCCTGGTCGGCCTCCTCGTGGACAGCAACACCACGAGTCTCACCGACGTCGGCATCGGCACCTTCACCGGACTGAGCATCGAACCCCTCAACACGGCTCCCGTGGTTCAACCCGGCACGGTGGCGTCACTGGCGCCGTTTTCACTCGCTGCCACCGTCACGGACGATGGCCGTCCGACACCGCCGGGAAGCGTGGATGTGCAATGGCTCCGCCTGAGCGGGCCGGGCAACGCCACCTTTGCCAACCCTCAGTCCGCAAGCACCCTGCTCACCCTCACGCAAAGCGGCACGAACGTCCTTCGCCTGACCGCCGATGATGGCGACAGCGTGACGTTTGCCGACCTCTCCTTCCGCGGCTACCTCACCTCCTACGACGTCTGGCGTGACGAGAACTTTGCCTCCGGCCTCGTCAATCCCGACGCCGAAAGGCTGGCGGATCCGGACCGGGACGGGTGGAACAACCTTCTGGAATTCGCCTTCGGCTCCAGCGCGACCGTGCCGCAGGGCGATCTCATGACCCACGCCCTGGTGCCCAGCGACGGTCAAATCTACCTGCGCCTGCGCGTGCCCAAAAATGCACTCGCCGCCGACCTGTCCTTCGTGGTCGAAGCCACCAGCGACCCAGGCGATCCCTCTTCCTGGAGCACCGGGGGACTCGTGGTGGAAACCCACACGCCGACCCTCCTGCAAGTGCGCGACTTCGTGCCCGTGAGTCCCGGCGTGCGGCGTTTCATGCGGGTGCGTGTGATCACACCCTGAAGCAGAAAAGTCACCGCAAGGAACGCTCGGTGCGGCCCAACCGCGGCCCTGAGGAAATCCGTCAGGGACTTCAGCGCCGGCGCGTGGCGTAGGTCTGGCGATGGCCGGTGGAGGGCACGTGCAGGGTGTAGCTTGTGCCGTCGGCCGCCACTGCACCATGGATGTAATGCGCGGTGCAGGCCTCGCCGGTGTCGCCGGCATTGGCAATCCGAGTCTTGTCCTCGGTGTTCCTCCCGTCCTCGCGCAGGCACTCGTGCAGCTGGTAGATGGCCTTGAGGCTCGGAGCGCCCCGCAGCGACTCAAATGCGGTGATGCTGGCCCCCTTGCGCGGGCCGTTGTTCATCACTGCCACCACCGGATCCAGCGCACGCAGCAGCCAGGGATGGTTGCTCGAATCCAACCCGTGATGGTTGACCTGATACAGATCGACCGCGCCGACCCGGTTGACCGGGCTGACCAGCCTGGCCTCGACATTCCAGGTCAGGTCGCCGCCGTCAAAGAAGCGAAAATCGCCCAGGCCGAGCAAGAGCACCATGCTGTTGGCATTGTCGGACAGGTCCGGGGCCTTCTCGGCCACCGCGGGTTCGGTCGGTCCAGCCGGGTCACCCGCCGTCGGCTCCACAAACTTCTGGTTGCCCGCCAGGCAGCGCAGGAAAAGCGGCGCAGCACCCGCGCGCAGCGGCACGCTGTCGCCCGGCTGCAGCACGACGCGACGCTCCACCGGCGCGCTGCGGTAGGGCCGGCTGGTCAGGGTCCAGCGCGCGGCGTTGCCGCCCTTGTCGGGCACCTCGTCGGTGATGCCCTTGTCGTAGAGCGTGCCGACCGGCAGCAGCTGCGCCAGCTCGGCCAGGCCACCAAAGTGATCGATATGAAAGTGGGTGATCACCACGTGATCGAGCCGATGGAGCCCGGCCACTTCGGTGACGACCTTGTGGATGCGCGCGGCATCACGGCCGCCGGGGTTGCCGGTGTCGATCAGGACCGATTCGCCCGCCGGCGTCACCAGCAGCGTGCTGCCGCCGCCCTCGGAGTCGATCCAGTAAAGGTCCAGCGTGTCACGGGCAACGGCCGGAGCCTCAAGCGTGAGGGCGGCAAGAAGAAGGGAGCGCATCATGCCCCAGTCTGAGCCAAAGCCAGCGCGAGAGCAAGGCGGAGCATGGCCCGCCATTCGTGCGCACCGGCCGCGAGCTCAGCGGAATCGCAGGGCGTAGAGATCCGCGTCGCGCAGGACGAAGCGCAGACGCACCGGCCGACCGGCGAGCGACGACACATCGCTGCCGCCCTTCCAGACCACGGTGCGCTCGATGGAGTCACCGAATTGTTCCTCGGCCTCGTCGAGACGGTACCCCGGCAGCGGTTTGCCGTTGGCATCCTGGATCTCGACGCGCACACCGCCGGCGGCGGAACTGGCGAAGTTCAGCTCC
>JBIJBO010000202.1:0-5699 GCA_044345215.1 Prosthecobacter sp.
GTTTCGCGGACATTGTGATCCGTGATCAGGATGGCCAGGCCGGCCGCACGAAGCATGCGGATGATGTCCTGGATCTCGCTGACGGCGATCGGATCGACGCCGCTGAACGGTTCGTCGAGCATGAGCAACTTGGGTTCGGTGACCAGGCTGCGGGCGATGGTGAGGCGACGCTTCTCGCCACCCGAGAGGGTCAGCGCCAGGTTGTCGGCGACATGGTCGATGCCGAACTTTTCCATGAGCTGGCGGCACTGGTCCTCGCGCTCCTGGCGGGTGTAGCGCTGCGTCTCCATGACCGCAATGATGTTCTCGCGGACGGTGAGGCGACGGAAAATGGATTCCTCCTGAGGCAGGTAGCCCATGCCCAGGCGCGCGCGCTTGAACATCGGCTGATGGGTGGCGTCATTGCCGTCAAAAATGACGCGCCCACCGTTGGGGCGCACCAGGCCGACGATCATGTAAAAGGTGGTCGTCTTGCCGGCGCCGTTGGGGCCGAGCAGGCCGACGATCTCGCCTTCCTTGACCTCGATGTCGACCCCGTTGACCACGGCGCGACCGTCATAGACCTTCTTCAGGCCCTCGGTGTGCAGCAGCAGACCCGGGGACTTGCCCCCGGCGGGAGCTGTCGCGTGGGCGGCCGCGTGCGGCGGCGAATCGATGGAAGAGGATGCCGTCATGCCGTGCGTGTCAACGTGCTGGCTCTGGCAGGCCATCCTTGCCCCCGCCTTCGTCATCGCTCAGGATCACCGTGCGCGGGCGGCCGGTGGTGCGCAGGCGGCCATCCTTCTCGAACACCATCAGGGTGTCGGGCTGCGTGGCCATGTGCAGGATGTTGCCGCGCTGCACCTGCGGGTAGTTGCTCATGGTGATGGCGCCGGTGACACCGTCGTACACGGCCTTGCGGCACTTTCCCATCTGGACCTCGCCCTCGGCATTGCGCTTCTCGATCAGCACCATCGATCCAGTCGCCACCGCCTTGCGGATGCCGCCATCGCGGGATTCCTCGCCGACCGTGATCGCCCCGTCGGCCGACTTCTTGGGCGGGGTTTTCTTCGCCTCGGGCTGTCCCTCGCCGGGCTGTTTCTCGCGGAGCATTTCCACAACCAGTTCATCGCATTCGATGTAGAACTGCGGATGGCGGGCGCGGACATGGCCGGTGTAGACAAAGACGGCCTCGCGCAGGTTGAAGACGGCCTCGTCAGCCTCGATGAGCACGGTCGGCTCCCGCGGCTTGGCCGCCGGATCCTCAAGGGGGGCGAGGGCCCGGGGCTGCGGACCGTCGGTCGAGGCGACGGCGGTCGGGGCAGCCGCCTGCGGTGCGGGGGCCTCCGCGGGCTTGAGCCATTTCCTGGCCTCCGGCAGCAGGTTCTTGGCGGCATCGACGGCCTGGCGCTTCACTTCCGGCGACTGGACGGCCGCCCTGGCGGCCTCGGCAACGCCTTCAGGCACCTGTCCGGCCAATCCTTGGGCGGTTCGCAGGGCCTTGCCGGCGGCCTCACCGCCACCGACTTGGCGCAGTTTTTCAGCGGCGGCACGCAGGGACGGATCCTGTCCGGACACCTGCTGGGCCAGCCCGGCAAGTGGCGGGCAGGTCAGCAGCAGAAAAATGGGCAGGGACAGGCGCATGTCAATCAGGGTCGGCAGAGCGGCCTTCAGCTTTGCCGGAGGCCGGCGCGCCCGTCAAGGCGGCTGTGTCGAAGATCACCGTGCTCACGCGCCCCTTGAGGACGCCAATGGAGGTGGCGGTGTCAAACACCAGGCTGTCGCCCTCCGCGGCGAGGTCGGCACGGGTGATGCGGCAGCGCTCGCCGCTGCGCAGCACGCGCTCACCCAGATGAAACACGGCGCTGGGCAGGCGGACCTGGAGATTGAAGGCCGGTGTGGCCCCATAAATCTCAATGCGCGTGGGCCCGCAGACGAGTCGTTCGTCATCGATGCGGGTGAGGGTGTCGGCGCTCAGCTCGAAAGCGGGCTTGCCGTCCTTGAAAGAGGGAATCACGACGTGACGGCTCTCAAAGCCGAGCGGCACCATGCGACTGACGCCAGCGAGGCCGTCATCCGCTTCCTGGCCGGTCATGCCCGGAGCGAGACACCCCAGGGCCAGCGCAAGCAGGCGGGGACCGGCCCTCATGCCAGCCCCCCCTTTTGCAAAACCTGATGGAGGTCGCCGAGCGTGCGCAGGATCGGCGCCAGTTCGCCGAGCGGGACCTGGTTGGGACCGTCGGAGAAAGCCTTTTCCGGCTCAGGATGCGTTTCCATGAAGACACCGTCGCAACCCGCGGCAACTGCAGCGCGGGCAAGGACCGGAGCGAGTTTGCCGTCGCCCCCGGTGGCATTGCCCAGACCACCCGGACGCTGCACCGAGTGGGTGGCATCAAAAATGACCCGGTAGCCCAGTTCGCGCATCCAGTAGAGCGATCTCATGTCGGCCACCAGGTTTTGATAGCCAAAGGTGGTTCCGCGTTCAGTAAAAAGAAAGTTTTGGCAGCCGCAGGCAAGCAGCTTGTCGGCGATGTTGCGCACGTCCCAGGGGGCCATGAACTGGCCCTTCTTGACGTTCACTGCCCGGCCGGTTTCGCCGGCAGCGCTGATGAGATCGGTCTGACGGCTCAAAAAGGCGGGGATCTGCAGCAGGTCGATGTGATCGGCGGCGATCCGGGCCTCCTCGGGCGAGTGCACATCGGTGGTCACCGGCACGCCGAGCTCGCGACCGACGCGCTCCAGCAGGGTGCAGCCTTCGCGCACGCCCAGTCCCCGGAAGGACTGTCCCGAACTGCGGTTGGCCTTGTCGTAGGAGGCCTTGAACACCCAGCGCAGCCGCAGGCTGGCGGCGAGCGGTGCAAGACGTTCCGCGACGCTCCAGAGGAAGGCCTCGCTTTCAATGACACAGGGGCCCAGAATAAACAACGGCTGCGTGCCGTCGACTGGCACGGACCCGACCTTGACCACAGGGAGCGACGGCATGGTGTTGAGGGAATGACGCGCCGCCATGCGGCGCGGGAGATCAACTAAGCAGGGCTCCCGAGTCTGACAACTGCCAAGACGCACGAACTTGCGCCGTCCCCGTGGGAACGGCGCCGCGTTTCAAAGTTCTTCGAGCAGCAGCAGCCCGGACAAGATCGGCGAGTTCCGCACCGTCGTGTAGGGCGGCCCCACCTGTGGCAGTTGCGGCAGGAGGAAATACCCCACCCCGACCCAAGCACCGTTGTCGCGGATGACCATGCCCTGGTACTTGATGCCGCGGTTGACCTGGCTCACCGGGCTGTAGCCCACCGGCGTGCGATCGCTGAGGGTGAAGCCACCGGAAATCGCACCGGTCTTGGCATTGGCCGCCACCTGGGTGCCCGTCGGATTGACCGGCGGCACCAGCTGCGCCTTCGGGATGGTGATCTTGCCCTTAAGCCCGATGCTGAACTCAAGGTCGGGGCTGAAGCGGGTCAGCGTCCGGTTCTCGAGATCGCCCGCATCGGAAAAGCGGATGCGGACGTTGTTGGTCTGCGCATTCGGGGCGGCCGGGATGTCGAGCACCACCCGGTTGTTGGCCGCGTCGGGGACCAGGTAGCGGCCGCCGACGGCGACCAGCGGCACCGGCGTGGCGACCGGGGCACCGGCCACGCCGAAGCCGGCGCGATAGAGGCGGTCCGCTTCCTTGGTGCTGGCCGGGCGGACCCAGGTCAGATCATCGCCGCTGAGAGTGTTGTCATCGGAGCTGGGCGTGCCGGCGTCATCCATTTTGACCGAACCCACCAGCGACCCGCCGGGCTTGAGCGCCTTGTACATCGGCTGGAAGAGGCCGATTTCACCGTTCGGTCCGAGGTGGGTGGAAATCGTCAGCGCCTCGCCGTCCGGCATGCGACCCGCCAGCTTGAGCTTGCCGTTGGAGGTGGCCGTGAAGGCGGCAAAGCCCGAGCCCTGAGGCACGTTGGCATTTTCGAGCAGACCACTGTCATCGGCCAGGGCGAGGCCGAAGGTATGGTAGCCGAGGTAGGCCGTCGCTGGCAGCGCCGGAGCCTTGGTGCCCCAGCCCAGGCGCCAACCGCCGAGCAAGCTGCAAACCGTGGTGCCGTCGGTCACGGAACCACCGACGATTTCGCTGCCCTCGAGGTCGAGGCTCAAGACCAGTGGCGGCGGCGCCGGACGACCGGGGCGCGGGATCTGCACGCTGACCGTGCCGCTGTCGTCACCGGCCACCTCAAGCACTCCCTTGAAGCTGAAACTGAGGTTGCCGAGCGTGAGCTTGCCGCTGTAGGCGGCCAGGGCCGTGACCGTGAAGTCGACACGACCGCCAAGATTGCCGTCGAGCGCGCCGCCGCGATTCACCACCCCGGTCCAGACACCGGCAAGGGTCCGGCTGAAATCATTGACATTCAGCACTGCCGACTGCTGGACGCTGCCAAAGCTGTTCGTGGCGGTGATGGTCACCGGGTAACCGCCCTTGCGCAGCACGGTCGGGCGGCCGCGGATGACGCCGGTGACGCTGTCGATCGTCAGGCCCGGCGGCAGGCCAGTGGCAGTGACCGAGCTCGGTGTCAGCGAGCGATCGGTGCGATTGAACGGCACTTCAAACTCGTAGCTCGCAAGCAGGGTGGCATCGGGGAAGGCAAAGGCCGCCATCTGTGGCGCACCGCTGGAGACACGCAGATCATAGCCACTGCCGGTGACCTCGTTTTCCGCGCTGCCGCGGATCACGCAGGTGTAAACGGCGTCATCGGTCATGCCCACCGGGGCGATGACGAGAGTGGCGGAGTTGACGCCGCTGATATGGGCGTTTTCCTCCGCCTCCGGATCAATCGGCAGACCGTTTTTACGCCAGCTGAACTGGAGCGAGGAGTCGGGACCGGCAGCGACACGAGCCGCCAGGCTGACCGGCTGCCCCAGGCCGGCCGGGGCAAGGCGCAGGCTGCTGTCAACCACCACCACTTCTGCCGGATCGCTGGTGGCGATGACACCGGTGTTGTTGGACACCTCACAGACATAGAGACCGCCGTCGCTGACCGAGGACTGCGGGATCAGCAGCGTGTTGGACAAACCGGAGGCGACAACCGCGCCAGCTCGGCGCCAAGTGTAGGTCAGCGGCGGACGGCCACTTGCCTGCACCGACAGGGCCAGGACCTCACCCGAAAGCAGTGTCTGGGCCACGAGCGGCTGAACCTCGATCAGAGGCGCAGGCTGGCGCAGCGACAGAACCACAGGCGCACTCGTGCGCGAGTTGACCCCATTCGTGACGATCACATCGTAGCTGCCCTCCATGCCGGCAGTGGCGCTGCTTATGCTCAGGGTGGCGGATCCGGCACCGTTGATGGGCGTTCCGTCCTTGCGCCACTGATACGTGAAGGCGGCACCGCCGGACTGCGGTGTGCCGTCATGGCTGACACTGAAGGTGAGGTTCTGACCGAGGTAGGCGGGCGACGGGCTGAGCTGGGCGAGCGCAAAGCTTACCGGATCGTTGACGCTGAGCAGAGCACCAGTGCTGAGCGCCTGGCCTGATTCATTGCTGACGAGCACAGTATAGGTTCCCTCGTCGGCCTCGGCGACCGATTCAAAGGCCAGCGTCTGCGAGGTCGCACCCTGGATATCGACGCCATTGCGGCGCCACTGGTATTGGAAAGGCTGCTGGCCGGAAGCCTGAACGGACAGGCTGGCCTCGTCGCCAGGATTGACCGTGAGAGGCGTCGGGTTGACCGTGATCTGTGGAAGATCCT
>JBIJBO010000203.1:0-5639 GCA_044345215.1 Prosthecobacter sp.
CACGGCGGCCAGAAAACCGCCGCGAGCCCCATGCCGGGACCAGTTCATTCTGAGAAGCCACTCCAGCGGCAGGGCTAGCAGCAACCAGACCCCAAAAATTACTACTGCGGTGTTGAATCCAACAATCAAAGCGAGCGCGAAAAAGTTTTTTGCCTGCCAAACCTCGGTGCCGATCAAGACGGGAACGCTTCCGAGCCACCAGGCAAGATTGCAAGCAAGCCAACTGATGAACAGGGAGATCAGGGAGCCGCGAAGAGTTTGAATCATTTTGTTTTTTCCATTCATGGCTTTTCAGTCCTCTCTATTGTCTTGCACCGATAGGGATCCATCACCGCGCTACCAGCCAAGTGCCCGCGACGCGATCCAAAAGACTGCGCCGACCCAGCAAGGGAAAGATGCTCAGCCAAAGGAGCAGCAGGATGGAGGGAGAGAGAAAAACGGCAGCGTGCAGAGAGTCATAAATGGAAGGAAACTTTTCCGGCAGGACGATGGCAAAGACATTGGCAGGACTCGTCAACAGCAGGATCACGCTCCACCCCAGGCACCAGCGCCAGACCATTCGAGCACGCGAGGCGGGTCGCTTGGTGTTTGTGACGACGCTCACGCCGCTGAGGTGCATCAAGAACGGGGAGCCAAGCAGCAAGATGCTGATGAGTTGGCAGACACCCGTGAATAATGTTCCACCCATGAGCAGCGCGGCACTCACTTGGCTGGCCTCTACGCTGAAGGCATCGGCAAGGCGCCATTTGACTGTATTGGATTCAAGCGCTTGGCGAATTTCTTCGTCGGCAAGCTCCAAGGCAGCAGGATCCATGACCGGTGCGACCTCGATTTGGTGTGCCACAAAATTTTCGACAGCGTCGGTAAAAAAATCTCGATGACTCAGGGGCAGCGAATCCATGCCATGCTCTCGAATGTATGGGCCATAATGGCCGGCTACATGCCGCTGAATTGCCTCTTTGAGGGGGTGTTCGGCGCCATGGGCTTTGGTTTGTTCCAAATGCAATTGCATCACCTCAGGCAGTGGTGGTTGACCTGGGAAAATCGAAGTCCACTCATGATACGAATTCAACAGCACCGTGGCGAAGGCCAAGGCAACCACGATGGCGCTGATTGTCGGGGCGAGCAGGCAGACGGCACGCTTGGCGCGGTCCACCGAACTGGGAAGTTGCCGCAGATGGGACAAGGTTCCGGCAACGTGACTGAGTCTCTCGAATCGGTTTTTCTGGAGTGACTTGAGCACAGGATCCGCATGAAGCGGACGGCTGGTTGCAGTTGCAAGCCCCGCGACCTCAGCCAGAAACGCCTGCGGTTCCTGCGAGCGGAACCTGGGTGGTTGGGATGCAGGCCAAGCATCATCGAGCAACACTGCATGACCGCCCGTTGTGATCCAGATATGGCTGGAACTGAACTCACAGGGTAGTGTGCCATCTTTTTGTGCGGCATCCATTTCGACAGCAAGATCATGCAGCCAGGGCAAAACACGGTCCCAGCAGGGTTCATCAGGTGCGCCGTAGAGAGTTTTGTTTTCACCAATCCAGCGATCTATGAAGCTGGCACGGGGTGCGGGTTGAAGTGCTGACAGTGCCTCCAAGGGTTGGCCGGGAATGGCCTGCCACACGTCCCAACACTCGCCCTCGGGGTCAATCACCGTTTGATGCCAGCGCAAGCGCCCAGGTCGGGCGCAGAAGCGGCGGGCCGCCGAAGGCGGTGCAGACACTTCGCACCGGCGCTGAAGCAGCAGCGGCCGTTGCAAAAGAGGATCATGTGCCCAGCGCAGTTGCGAGTTGATTTCCTCCCCTGGAATGAGCCCTCCCCAGAGCAGGCCGCTGCCGTCAACGGGACTTTCAGGCACGGCACTCTTCATGGCTGGGCGAGCCATGCTGCGCCGGCAGCGAGTCACCCGCATACCGCTCACCAGATCATGCCATGCGGCCCGGTCTGTCCGACGAAGGCTGGGGATGAAGAGAACAAATTGAAAGTTCAAGACCAGCAGATAACACCCCAGGAAAAAGGCGAACTCAGGAGGCGTCATCGAGCCGTCTTCGGATCGTGAATCCATCCAAGTCTCCGGCACAAAGCTGATCAGCGACCAACAGGCAACAAACAAGCTGCTGCGCATGAGACATGGCCACCAAGTGGGAAGAGCGCCACCACTGCCCAGGACCTGAAGCCCAAAAAGGCGTTTCCCCGGGGTCGTTCCGAGCCGCGTTTCGAGCAGCGTGTAGCCCAGCACCGTGGCGGCAGCCGTCGCGAGATTCACCAACGTGATCTGCCCCTCGGTCGTCATGGCACCCAGTGCGGGCAGCATCCATAGAAACAGGCTCAGGCACATCAGGATCGTGCCATCCACGATCCCTGCGAGCAGGCGGAGCCCGAGTGGAGCTGGCTGCGGGGCCTCGGCGCTGAAGGGCACCAGGGTCAGCCGGAAATCCGCGTGACTCGCCGGGCGTTTTGCTTTGTCCTTGGCGAGGCCTCGCATGATTGCCGACGATAGATTGAGCGGCAGATCCGGTCGGAGTTCATGCGGCGGCTTGATGCGTCCCGCCAGCACGGCGGCCACCGTGCCGACAGAATTTTCTGCCTCGACTGGTGCCTTGCCCGTCAGCAGATAATAGAGCGTGGCCGCAGTGGAGTAGATGTCCGCTCTTTGGTCGAGTGCCTCACCCAGAAGCTGTTCCGGTGGGGAAAAGGCCGGTGTCCCCATGATGACCCCGCTGCGAGTCAGTGATTCTTCGCCCGAGTTTTCCTCCAAGTGGGAAATGGATAATCCATAGTCCCCTACCTTCGTGCCACCCTCGCTGGAGACGAAGCAGTTCGATGGCTTCATGTCTCGATGGAGAACCCCATGGCAGTGGGCGGATTCCAATCCATCGATCACCGACAGCATCGCATCCACAGCATCCCTGACGGGGAGCGGGCCGCGACGCTTGACTTCATCTCGCAGCGTGCCGCCATCGGCGAGCTCCGTCGCGATGACGGGGACGCCTTCGATCTCATCGGTGCCAAACACGTAGAGGCTGTTGGGATGATTGACGGAGGCGGCAAGTCGGCCCTCACGCCGGAATCGTTTCCGCTGTTCCTCGGTGTCGATGGCCTGACGCAGCACCTTCAGCGCCAGCCGGCGTCCGGTGGCGCGATCCTCCGCCTCATAGACCACGCCCATGCCGCCAGCACCCAGTTTTCTCACCAGGCGATAGTTGCCTACATCGCACGGCAGGGAGATCAAACCCGCGCTGACGGGCTCCATCGGTTCAGTGGCCTGCCCGGCACTGAGAAAGCAGGCGGGGCAATACTTCGTGCCGGACTTTAAGACGGCACCACAATCGGGACAGGATTCGGGATTCATGATAGGATGGATTTGGGTTCATCCCGTTCCTTTTGGGTTTGCCGAGTGAGGTTACACAAAAAATTCAATTTCTCAGGCAAGCCACAAGATAAGCCAGTTCATCCTCCACCTCTGCGGCCGTGGGCACCGTTTCCGCAACGAGTCCGCGCAAGATCTCGCGGTAGCGCTTGCGCAGACGATGGATCGCCACTTTCAAGGCAGGCTCACTCATGCTGGTGCGCGCTGCAAGCTCGGCGCGGTCCTCTCTGCCTGTCAGTGCGGGGGCGAGCAGGTCGAATTGCGCCAGGTTTTTCTGCTCAAATCGCAGTTCCGCCAAGGCGCGGTCTAACAAGGCATGCGCCCAGGATTGATCGAAAGTCTGCTGATCGCTCATGGACAGCGCCTCCACTTCGAGACGGTAACGCTCCTCCGCCTCCAGCGCATCCAGACGGACGGCCTGAAGATGGCCGCCGCGGCGTTGCGCCTTCTCTTTCTGATGTTCATTGCCCAGATAATTTTTCAAGCAGCCAAGAAGGAAGGAACGAAAGCGACCTTGACCACGATCCGCCCGCTCAAGCAGTCGATGGGTCAGCACATGCTGAAAGAATCCTTGCACGCGGTCTTCGGCATCGTCCGCCGTGTAGCCCGACCGGCGCACAAAGGCATAAACCGGAAACCAGTTCATCTGGCAAAGCTCGGCGAGAGCACGGTTGGCTTCACCGGAATCCTCGCAGGAGCGAACTTGCGAAAGCAGGCTCCAGCGGGTGGTGTGAAATGAATGATCCATGTGCAACGACTGGTGAATCAAAAAAGTAATGCGCCAAAGCAGGTTGTCAGCGTGAATCTGTCCCGACGATTCGCATCGGCCCAAACTCGGCCTCCAGCATGCCATGCAGACGCTTCACCAGCGGAGCGTGCTCGGGGTTGGCGACGAGGTTGTGATACTCGGCTTCGTCGGTGCTGTGGTCGTGGAGTTCGGCGGTGCCGTCGCGGCGCTCGGTGAGGCGCCAGCGAGCGGTGCGGACGGTGCGGCCATTGCCCCATTCACAAAAGGCACCGGGTTTGCCTTCGGCTTTCGGGTCCATGAGCAGGGGGAGGAAGCTTTTGCCATCAAGCGCCCCCGGCGCGGGGAGTCTGGCGAAGTCGCAGAAGGTGGGGAAGAGGTCGAGCAGCTCGACGATGCCGCCCGCTTTCGCTCCTTTGGCACCCTGCGGATGACGCACGATGAGAGGAACGCGCATGACCTGCTCGTCGATGCTGTGTTTGCACCACTGGCCGCGCCAGCCGAGGTGGTAGCCATGGTCGCTGGTGAAGACGATGAGCGTGTTTTCGAGTTGTCCTTTGGCGCGGAGGTGATCCAGCAGGCGACCGATCTGCTGGTCCAGTGTCGTGACGGCGGCGTAGTAGGCGCGTATGCCTTGGCGTTGCTGTTCGTCGGACATTTCTATGCTTGGTTCTTGCCCCAGAGAGCCGGGCGGCAGAGGTGTGGCGTCGGTGGGTGTGATTTCAGGTGTGAACTTGGCGGGATCGTGCTGGTCGTAAATGGCGCGGGTGCTGTCCCAGGGCACATGCGGAGAATGAAAGCCGATGGCGGCAAAGAAGGGCTTGGAGGGATGGCGTTCCTTGTCGAAGAACTGGATCATCCGCTCCGTGCGCACCCAATCGCCCATCGCTTCCGGCGAGTCCGCCACGCGGATGAGGGAAACGCGCTTCCGCTGCTGGCCGAGGTCTTCATCGAAGGAGGTGTTCCGGGTGGGCAGCTTGGCGACCAGGTCATAACTCTTCACGCGCACATCCCAGGCCTTGGGATCGGTGAAGGCGTCGTTGGGCTCGTCGTGGTCGATCTTGCCGATGGCGGCGGTTTGGTAGCCATGCTCGCGGAACCAGCGTCCCAGCGTCATGGTGTCCGGGTGCTTGATAAAGTGGTTGGCCTTCGCGTGGCGGGTGTTCAGCCCCAGCATGAATGAGGTGCGACTGGGCGTGCAAACGGCTCCCTGGCAGTAGGCGCGGTTGAAGACGACGCCCTCGACGGCGAGACGGTCGATGTTCGGCGTGATGGCTGCCTCGTCGCCGTAGCAGCTGAGACGCGTGGCGAGGTCATCGGCGATGATGAACAGAATGTTCGGCTTTGACGGCTCGGCGGCGACTAGAGGCAGCACTGAGGCAGCGAGGAGGAAGAGCAGGCGGAGTGATGGCATGAAAGACGGCAGATGATTCAGGCAGGAGAATTCGGGCAGAAGGATGGTTCAGATTCTCCCTAAATGTTCAGCACTTTATTCGGGTGCGCCGTGTTTAGCGGTATTATAACTTA
>JBIJBO010000067.1:0-18168 GCA_044345215.1 Prosthecobacter sp.
CTGCCGACAAAGCAAACGGCTCGGCCTTTGTCGTCTGCCCGGGTGGCGGCTACGGGGGCCTGGCTGCCGATCATGAGGGCACCCAGGTGGCACGCTGGTTCAACGGCCTCGGTGTCACGGCCTTCGTGCTGCATTACCGGCTTGGCAGCCAAGGGTATCACTACCCGGTGCAGTTGATCGATGTCCAGCGCGCGATCCGGCACGTGCGCGCCCATGCCCAGACTTATGCGGTGGACCCGGCCCGTGTCGGCATCATTGGATTCTCAGCCGGCGGGCATCTTTCGTCGATGGCGGCGACCCTGTTCGATGAAAAACCGGCGGGCATGACCCGCGACGAGGTGGATTCCTTCAGCGCCCGGCCCGACGTGGCAGCGCCGACCTATGCGGTGATTTCGATGATCGACGAGTTTGCCCACTCCGGCTCGCGCAAGAACCTTCTGGGGCCGGAGCAGAACACCGACGAGCTGGCGCGTCAGGTGAGCACGCACCTGCGGGTCACGCCGAAGACTCCGCCGGTGTTTCTGTTCCAGACTGATGAGGACACCGTGGTGCCTGCCGAGAACGCCGTGCAGTTTTATCTCGCCTGCCGCAAGCACGGTGTCCCGGCCGAACTGCACTGTTACCGCCCCGGGCCTCACGGGGTCGGGTTGTTCCTCGGTGATCCAGTGCTCGGCACCTGGAGCGGACACCTGCGCGACTGGCTGCGCAACCAGGGGTTCTTCCGGCCGGCCGCGCGTGCCGCGGTGAGCGGTTCGCTGAGCGTCAACGGCACGCCGGTGAGCTGGGGCAGCATCGTCTTCACGCCCGACGATCCGTCGTTGCCGGTGGCCTGCGCGCGGGTCATGCGCGGCAAGTTCAACCTCGATGCCGCCAATGGTCCGGTGGTGGGCCGACTGCGCCTCACGGTAAGCCACAGCGCCGCCGATGTTCCCGGGTTGCAGACTGACGATGGCACGGCCACGGCCGTCGAGGCCGTGTCGGGAGCCGGTCCATGGCTCGTCGAGTTGCGCCAGGGCGACAACGTGCTCGACCTGCAGCTCAAGCGCTGAGGCCGGCATACAGCGCCGCGATGAGGGCGAGCGGCTTGGCACCCGGCAGGGCGCCGGGCTCAAGCCGGTTCATCACGTAGGCGAAGGAGAGCCCGTGTTCCGGGTCGGCAAAGCCGAGGCAGCCGCCGGCACCTGGATGACCGAAGGCGCGCAGGGAGGGGCCGAAGTGGTGGCGGAGTTTCCGGCCGCTGGCATCGACCGGATCCTTCATGACGCCGGCGGCGAAGGCGGCCGGCGTGAGCAGGACGAGGTCCTCGGCCTGCGACAACGGGTTTTCCAATTGGCACAGCACGCGTTCGGGGATGAGGCGCGTGCCCTGGTGCAGGCCACCTGCGGCGAGCAGGGCGTGGAAGCCGGCGAGGCCGCGAGCGCTGGCGACGCCGCCCATGCCGGCGAAGCCGGCGCTGCGGAAGACCGGCAGGTTGTACTCGGCGGCCGAGTTGTAGCCGCGAGGGCTGGTGAAGGTGCGCCGCGTCAGGGTGGCGGGATTGCTCCAAGTCTGCAGGAAGACCTGCGTGGCCGGATCGGTGCGCAGGCGGCCGGGAAGCATCTCGGCCATGCGCTCTCCTTCGGCCTCGGGCAGACCGATCCAGAAATCGAGCTCGAGTGGACGCGCGAGCGTGTGGTGGAAGAACTCGCCCAGCGACGCCGCATGTGTCAGGCGGCGCACGATCTCGTCGAGCAGGAAACCGAACGTGCGGGCATGGTAGCCCTGGGCACTGCCGGGCGGCCACAGCGGGGCCTGCTGCTCGAGCGCGCGGATGACGGCGCGGTAGTCGTCGACGGGTGGCGGCTCGTCGAGGGCACTGAGTCCAGACGTGTGGGAGAGCACGTGCGCGAAGGTGATCCCGGTCTTGTCTGCAGTGGCGAATTCCGGCCAGGCTTCGGCCACCGGGGCGTCGAGGGGAAGCTTGGCTGCGTCGAGGGCCAGCAGAGCGCAGACGGCTGCCGGTGCCTTGGTGGCCGAGAACACGGGAGCGAGGGTGGTTTCCTTCCAGGGGTGGCTGCCGGCGCGGTCGCGGTGGCCGCCGGCAAGCGACAGGATTTCGACGCCATCCTGCCAGACCGAGACGGCTGCACCGAGTTCGTCGGAGGCGGTGAAGTTGGCGCTGAAGGCGCGACGGACGGCGTCGAGATCGGGCGTGAAGGCGGTCATCATCAGGCTTCAGGCGCTTTCCAATTTGTCGCGGAGGGGATCGAGGTCGGGATCATGACGGGCGTGGCGGCGCAGGCTGCCATCCATTTCAAACGACTGGCGCAGCAGGGGTAGCGCCTTTTCCGCCTCGCCGAGGCGGGCGAGGTAGCAGCCGAGGTTGTAGTAGTAGACCGGTTTCGTGCGCAGGCTGGCGGGGCCGCGCGCCAGCAGGTCGAGCGCCTCGCGGGTGCGGCCGAGTTCGTGCAGGCAGAAGGCGGCGTGAATGAAGCCGCCCGGCTGCTCGGGTTCGAGCGCGCAGAGCCTGTGGGCCACCACCAGGGCTTCGCTCCAGCGCTGTTCGCCCATCAGGCAGAGCAGGGTGAGTTCGACGACGTCGCTGCGCTCGAAGGCGGCAGGGGGCAGTTGGCGCATCTCCTCGCGCGCTTCAGCGTGGAGGCCCAGCTCGAAGTAGCCCTGCGCGGCGAGAATGCGTCGTTCCTGCTCGATCATGGCCTCCACGGAAGACCGGAGTCGGTTCCCGGCAAGGGCTTTTGCAGTCACTCCTCTCGGCGTTTGCCGGCGTCGACGTAGATGCGCACCTCGGCCTCGGTGGTGCCGAGCAGTTGCTGGGCGCGGCGCAGGGCGTTGCGGGTGGCGACGTTCGGGTTGCTCGGGCTGGCGGGGAAGAGGTTGTCCTTGCCGATGACCTCGACCATCCCGGCGTTGCGCAGGACGCGGTAGATGTCCTTCATCACCCCGCTGACGATCACATGCCGGCCCTTGGCGCGCAGTACGCGCACGAGTTCGTCGAGCGCCATGACCGAGGTGGCGTCGAGATGTCGGGCGTTTTTCAGGCGCAGGATGATGACGCGCAGGTTGGGGTCGGCACAGGCCTGCTGCACCTGGGTGCGGAACAGTTCGGCGGCTCCGAAAAAGAGTTCGCCCTCAACATGGACGATGGATATCGCGGGGTTCTGCCGGTGCGCCGGATCGGCAGCCTCCGTCAGGTGTCCCTCCTGGTTGAATTCGTACTCGACGAGCGAGGGTCGGCTGGCCTTGCGCAGATACAGCATCAGCGAGACGCCGACACCGGTGAAGATGGCCACGTGCAGCGGCACCATGAGGGTGGCGCCGAAGGTGACCAGGAAGGTGAGGGCATCGGAGCCCGTGGCCTGCAGGCAGATCCGGATGTTGCGACCGTGGATCAGCGAGACGGCGACGCAGATGATGAGCACGCCGAGGCACGCGCGCGGCACGTCGGCCACCACCGGTCCGAGGCAGAGCGCGCCGCTGAGGCAGAGCAGGCCGTTGATCAGGGCCGCAAGCGGCGTGCGCGCGCCGCTCCGGAAATTGAGCGTGCTGCGAACCAGCGATCCCGAGGCAGGCATGCCGCTGAGGTAGGCGCAGCCCAGGTTGGCCATGCCGAGGCTGAACATGTCCTGATTGCCGTCGATCCGCTGCCCCTTGAGGCTGGCCAGGGTCTTGGCCATCGACGAGCTTTCCAGCGTGGCCAGGAAAGCCAGCGCCACCGCCAAGCCAAAGAGCCGGCCAAAGTCGCCGAGGAAACGCGGCGAGGCGAAGTCGGGGAACGGCGGCAGCAGGTCGAGCCAGGTGAAGCTGGTGTCGCGGAAGGTGACGACCTCCAGGTTCAGGGAGCGCAGGCCGGCACCGATCGCGGTGCCGGCGACAAGGGCCAGAGCCAGCGCCGGCCAGGTGGGGCGAAGGCGTCGCAGACCGAAAAAGATGAGGGCGGTGGCCGCGGCCAGGCCCAGGCCGACAAGGTCCGCATCGCGCAGTTTTTGCACAAGCTGCCAGAGGATTCCGGGCAGGGTGCGTGGCAGGTAGGTGGTGCCGTCGGGCATCGACACGGCAAGGCTGAGGCCGAGCACGCCGGTGAGTTGGTTGGCGACGATGAGCACGGCAGCGCCGGTGACGTAGCCGACAATGACCGCGCGGCTGATGTACTGGGTGAGTTCCGCCACGCGCAGCCAGGCGCCGAGGATGAGCAGAGCGCCGACCAGGAAGACCAGCAGCGGCATCAGGGCCAGGCGCTCGAGGTGAGGCTCCGCGGCGAAGTAGGAAAAGATCATGAAGGCCGTCGCATTCGTCGGGCCGAGCACGGTGAAGCGCGAGCTGCCGAAGAGCGCGCCGAGCACGGCGGCCACGGCCGAGCACATGACCCCAAACTGCAGGGGCAGGCCGGCGACGGCGGCGTAGGCCATGCTTTGCGGAATGTCGAGCAGGGCCACGCTGAATCCTGCCTTGGCGTCGGCGCGAAACAACGGCAGGCTGTAGCCGCGCAGGTGCCGGCGCAGCGGCAGGGGATCCAGCGCGTTTTCGGTCAGGCTGTCCCGCACCAGGCTGCGCCCTTGCCGCAGGAGGCCGCGGAGGAGCTGCCACCAGGAGGGCATGGACGGGCTGGACACGGTTTCAGGTTAGCCGCATTGCCGGCAGGGGCAAGGCGGTGGAGGGGTGGGACGGCAGATTTCAGCTGGCAGATTTCAAAGGGTTCTGCGCTCTGTGATTTGAGATTTTCAGGCGTGCTTGCTTTCCGGTCGTGCCGTGCTGTGTTGACCGTGTGCCGCCCCCGAAAAAAACCGTCAGCTCCAGCCAGATCCACGTTGTGTTGGGCAGCGACGACGCCCGCGTCAAGGAGGCGGCCCTGCAGATCGTCCGCCGGCTGACCCCACCCGACGCGGGCGAGTTCGCCAATGAGATCCTCGAGGGCAACGCCGACAATGCCGAGCATGCCGGCCAGATCTGCTCCCGCACGATCGAGGCCCTGCAGACACTGCCGTTTTTCGGCGGGGCCAAGATTGTCTGGCTGCGCGCGGCCAATTTCCTTGGCGACAGCCAGACCGGTCGGGCCCAGGCGGCGGTGCAGGGCTTTGAGAACTTGCTCGACGTTCTCGAGGCCGGGCTTGGTCCCGAAGTCAAATTCGTTCTCAGCGCCAACAGCATCGACAAGCGTCGCACTGCCTTCAAGCGCCTCGGCAAACTTGCCGAGATGCAGGTTTACGACAAGCCCGACACCAGCAAGGTCGGCTGGGAGCAGGCGGTGATGGGACAGGCGGCGGAGAAGGCGCGCGAGCTTGGTCTCACCTTTGAATCCGGCGCCCTTGAACTGCTCGTGCAGATGGCCGGCGACGACACCCGCCAGCTCGAGAATGAAATTGAGAAGATCGACCTCTATCTCGGCGAGCGCCGTCGCTGCGGGTTGAAGACCGTGCGTGAGCTGGTCTCGATGAGCCGCGCCGGCGTCATCTGGGAAATCGGCAATGCCATTGCCAGTCGCGACCTGCCGCGCGCGCTCGACCTGCTCGACGTGCTGCTCTACCAAGGGCAGAACGCGATCGGCATCCTGCTCGGTGCCATCGTGCCGCGTGTCCGCAGCCTGCTCATCGCCAAGGAGCTCGCCTCCAAGCACAAGATCCGCACCGGCAATTACCCTGCCTTCTGCACCAGCCTCGAGGCCCTGCCGCCGGCGGCCGTCGCCCACATCCCGCGCAAGAAGGACGGCACCGGCTTCAATGCCTACCCGGTGTTCCTCGCGGTTGGCGAGGCGACGAAATTCAGTCTCGAGGAACTGCATGCCGGGCTCGCCGCCTGCCTCGATGCCAACGCCAAGCTGGTGACCACCCAGCTTGATGCCAAGGTGGTGCTGGAACGCCTGCTTGTCGGCCTGCTGACACCGCCCTCGCGGCCCGCTGCCCGAGTCGGTCCACGCGCGGCCTGAACCGACTCGGCTTGCCGACCGTCGATTCCAGTCGTAAGAATAGGCATGGCCACCTCCGATCCGCCCGCTTTTCCCTTCCAGGGGCAGCTCTCCTTCAATCCCGCCCAGGTACTCGCCGGCCTCGCGGGTTTGCTGCTTGTGACGGGTGTGCTGTCGAGTTTTTACCAGGTGCCCGCCGAATCGGTCGCCGTCGTGCAGCGTTTCGGCAAGTACCTCGACACAGCCCAGCCCGGGCTCAACTTCAAGCTGCCCTTTGGCATCGACCGCGTGACCCTGCTGGAGACGCGCCGCCAGCTCAAGTTGGAGTTCGGCTACGCCAGTCCCGGCGCCACGAACGAGTTCCAGCACAATCCCGACCGCCAGGAGCAGGCGCTGGAGAAAAACATGGTCACCGGCGATCTCAATGCCGCCGTGGTCGAATGGGTGGTCCAGTTCACCATCGCCGACGCCCGCGAGTACCTCTTTCACTTCCTCGCCCCGCAGCAAACTCTGCGCGACATCTCGGAGTCCGTCATGCGCGAGGTCGTTGGCGACCGCACGATCGACGAGGTGCTGACGGTCGGTCGCCAGGAAATCGAGGCTCGTGCCTTTGAGCGCCTCAACGAACTCACCCGCAACCTGAAGATGGGCCTTGTCATTGACCAGGTCCAGCTCGGCAACGTCAATCCGCCGACCGAGGTGAAGAGCAGCTTCGACGAAGTGAACCGCGCCCAGCAGGAAAAGGAGTCGGCCATCAACGCCGCCAGCGGTGAATACAACCGCGTCATCCCGGAGGCGCGCGGCAAGGCCGAGCAGAGTGTCAGCCAGGCCGAGGGCTACGCCACCAAACGCGTCAACGAGGCAGAGGGCGACGCCACCCGCTTCACGGCCCTGCTGGCTGAATACCAGAAGGCGCCGGAGGTGACACGCCAGCGCATCTACCTGGAGACCCTCGCGGAAATCCTGCCCGGCCTGTCCGGCAAGGTCATCGTCGATGACCGCCTGCCGCAGTTCCTGCCCCTGCTCAACCTCGATGCCTCCGCCAAGCGATGAAACCCCTTCTCCCCGTTCTCATTCTCGTTTCCGGCGTGGTACTGGCTGTTGTCGGTGGCGCCAGTCTTTACACGGTCAGCGAAACCGAGCAGATCGTCATCACCCAGTTCGGCAAGCCGGTCGGCGAACCCGTGCTCGATGCCGGACTGCACGTCAAGCTGCCCTTCATCCAGAAGGTCCTGCGTTTTGACAAGCGCCTGCTGCCTTGGGATGGCCCGACCAGTCCGATGCCGACCCGAGACAAGGTCTACATCGAGGTGAACACCTTCGCCCGCTGGCGCATCAGCGACCCGCGCGTGTTTCTGGAAAAGCTGCGCGACGAGCGCGGTGCCCTCTCGCGCCTGACGGACATCCTCGGCAGCGAGACCCGCAATGTCATCGCCCGGCATGATTTCATCGAGGCTGTGCGCACCACCAAGGATCGCACCGTGGCCCGTGAGGCCAGCGTCGGCTCCACCGTGGCTGATGCGCGCATCGGCGTGCTGCCGCCGATTCGCAAGGGGCGCGGCGTGCTTGAGAAGGAGATCTTCGACCTGGCCCGCGGCAAGGTCACCGGCTTTGGCATCGAGCTCATGGACGTGCGCTTCAAGCGCATCAACTACAACCCCTCCGTCAGCCAGACGATCTACCAGCGCATGATCAGCGAGCGCACCCAGATCGCCGAGCGCTACAAGTCCGAGGGTGCGGGCGAGGCCGCGAAAATTCTCGGCCAGCGCGAGCGCGAGTTGCAGATGATCGAATCCGAGGCCTACCGCAAGGTCCAGGAGATCGAGGGCGCCGCCGACGCCAAGGCCACCGAGATCTATGCACGCGCCTACGACGGCACGCCTGAGGCGCGTGAGTTGTTCGACTTCCTCAAGTCGATGGAGACCTTGAAGAAGACCCTGACCGGCGACACCCGCCTCGTGCTCAGCACCGAGTCCGACCTGTTGCGCTACCTGAAATCCCCCAACCGCACGGCCCCGACACCCCCTGGTGACCCGCTGCAGCGGCTGCCGAGCCTGCTCGATCTCAAACCTTGATTGGGAGTTTCAGGTTTCAGATCGCAAGTTTCAAGCTGGCCGGCTGCAGGCGGGGGCAGGGACCCCGCAGGCCTCGCGGATCGCTGCCCCGCGCTACAGCGTCCAGGATGCTGCCCGACGGGCTGAGGACAGCCCGGCCCTGCCTCAGGCGCCGACGATCCGCGTGTCTGGATTCACTTCGCAACGACCGCCTCGAGGTCGC
The DNA here is from genome assembly GCA_044345215.1 of Prosthecobacter sp. GTDB lineage: Bacteria > Verrucomicrobiota > Verrucomicrobiia > Verrucomicrobiales > Verrucomicrobiaceae > Prosthecobacter. Next base: position 8,177 of record JBIJBO010000067.1, read on the forward strand.
GTTCGGCAAGGCGTTCGAGAGTGGTGCGCAGGCCGCGGACGCGCTCGGGCTGTTCGCCGGCAAGGTCGCGGGTTTCTTGGGGATCCTCGGTCAGGTCGAAGAGTTCGAGCTTTTCCGCGGTCTGGCCCTTGTCAGGAGTGTGGATGAGCTTCCAGCCGGCCTCTTGGACGGCGCGGGCGCGGAAGCCGGGCGCGACCCAATACAGCGGGCGCTGGGGCGCGGTTTCGGCGCCGCTGAGGGCGGGCCAGAGGTTGCGGCCGTCCCATTTGAGGTCGCGCTCCGGACTCCAACCGGCGAGGGCGCAGAAGGTGGGCATCCAGTCGCTGATGTGCACGGGTGCTTCGAATTTCCCGGTCTGCAAAACCCCGGGCCAGCTCACCACGGTGGGCACGCGGATGCCGCCTTCATGGAGGTCGCCCTTTTGGCCGCGCAGCGGCCGGTTGTCGCCGGGCAGGTTGCCCTGCGGATAGGCGTCGGCGGGATACTTGGGGTCGTTGTTCTCGGCGGTGCTGCCGCCGTTGTCGCTGGTGAAGACGAGCAGGGTGCTGTCGCGTTTGCCGGCGCGTTCGAGGGCCTCGATCAGGCGGCCGACGGCGTCGTCGAGGTGCATGAGGCAGGCGGCGTAGTGGCGGGCGACCTCGCCGGTGATCTCCGGCGGCACGCGGTCGAGCCAGGCCTTGGGTTCCTTGACCGGCAGATGCACTGCGGTGTAGGGCACGTAGAGGAAAAAGGGCTGTTCGCCGCGCTCGCCGATCCAGCGCACGGCTTCCGCGGTGATGAGGTCGGTGACGTGGCCGATCTCGGTGTGCAGCTCACCGTTGCGGTGCCAGGTGACGCTGTGGGGGCCCTTCTTGTAAAAGTGGTCGTAGGGTCCGACGCCGCCGGCGAGCGAGCCGTAGCTGTGGTCAAAGCCGTAGGTGTTGGGGCCGGCCTCGGGGCTGGAGCCGAGGTGCCATTTGCCGGTGAGGCAGGTGGCGTAGCCGGCGGCCTTGAGGGCGCGCGGCAGGGTGACGGTGTCCGGCGGCAGGGCGCGTTCGTTCTGCGGCGAGGTGACGCCGAAGCGGCTCCAGTAGCGACCCGTGAGCAGGCCGGCACGGGTGGGGGTGCAGACCGGGGCGACGTAGTGGCGGGTGAGTTCCAGGCCCTCGCGGGCAAGCCGGTCGAGGTGGGGCGTCGGTGCGCGACCGCCGTGAAAGCCGACATCGGCCCAGCCGAGGTCGTCGGCGATGATGAAGACAACGTTCGGACGCGGTGCCGCGGCCGGGGCCACCGAGGCGAGCAGGAGGAAGAACAGGGCGCGCATGGCGAGGGGGAACGGCCGGTGCCGGCACGGGCTTGCGCCCTGCGGCGGGAAATGCTTGCCTGCGCCATGCGCTTTTTCGGGCTTGTCGTCCTGATCCTGCTCACCGGCTGCGGTCGGTCGGTCCCCGAACCGGCGGGGCCGACGAGCTGGGATCTGCTGTCGCCGGCGCACGCGGCCGGCTGGCAAGCGGCCGGCATTCCCGAGCAGGGCGAGGCGATGGTGCGCGACGGCGAGATCCGTCTCGCGGCGGGCCTGCCGATGTCCGGCATTGCTTTTCGCTCCTGGGATGCGACCGGCCTGCCGGGCACGGACTACGCGGTGGAGTATGAGGCGATGCGGGTGGATGGCGAGGACATCTTTGGCATGCTGACCTTCCCGGTGGCGAGCCATGGCGCTCATGCCACCTTCGTGCTCGGCGGCTGGGGCGGCACGGTGACCGGCATTTCCAGCATCGACTTCGCCGACGCCCATGAAAACAGCACGCGCGGCGAGCAGCGCTTTGAGAACGGTCGCTGGTACCGTGTCCGCCTGGAAGTGCGGCCCGACGATCTGCGCGCCTGGGTGGAGGGTCGGCCGGTGGTCAACGCCAGCATCAAGGGCCGAAAGGTGAGTCTGCGACCCGGCTTCATCGATCACTGCCTGCCGCTGGGGTTCGCCACCTGGAACACCCAGGCGCGGATTCGGGCGGTGAAGGTGGAGAGGCTGTAGAGATGGGAGATGGGAGATGCAACAGCGGCTGGCTTGGCGGCGTTTGTCTGGGCAGAGGCCATGCATCCTGTTGAGCACCAGATCCTGCAGAGTCGGCGCGAGTTTTTGGCGACCAGCGCCAACGGCATCGGCGCGCTGGCGCTTGGCGCGTTGTTCACCCAAGAGGGGTTGATTGCCGCGCCTGCGCCGGCGGATCCACTGGCGCCGCGAGCGCCGCATTTCCCGGGACGGGCGAAGAACTGCATTTTCATCTTCATGGAGGGCGCGCCCTCGCAGATGGACTTGTTCGATCCGAAGCCGAAGCTCAACGAGCTGCACGGCCAGCCGCTGCCGGAGAGCATGACGAAGAACGTGCGCTTTGCCTTCATCAAGAAGGAGACCGCCCGGCTCATGGGCAGCCCGCGCAAGTTCGCCAAACACGGGCAGTCGGGCCTGGAGTTCAGCGACCTGCTGCCGCACATGGCGAAGACGGCAGACGAGTGGCTGATGATTCGCAGCCTGCACACCGACCAGTTCAACCATCACCCGGGCCAGTTGGTGCTGCACTGTGGCCGGGCGATGTTCGGTCTGCCGACGGTGGGTTCCTGGCTGAACTACGGCCTCGGCAGTCCCTCGCAGAACCTGCCGGGCTACGTCGTGCTCAGTGCCGGCCGCGGCACGAGCGGCGGCGCCTCGCTCTGGCAGAGTGGTTTTTTACCCAGTTCCTACGCCGGCGTGCTGTTTCGCAACCAGGGCGAGCCGGTGCTGAACCTGAAGAACCCGCCCGGGCTGCCGATGAACCTGCAGCGCAAGGGACTCGACACGCTGCTTGAGTTGAACCAGTCGAGCTTCGCGCACTTCAACGATCCCGAGATCGCCAGTCGCATCGCCGCCTACGAGCTCGCCTTCCGCATGCAGTCGGCCGCGCCGGAACTGATCGACCTCTCGGGCGAGGATGCGAAGACGCTGGAGCGCTACGGCGTCAACCGTCCCGACCCGCCGATCAAGGCCCAGCGCGGCGGCGGTCCCGGCCAGTACAAGGCCTTTGCCACGAACTGCCTGCTGGCGCGGCGCATGGTCGAGCGCGGGGTCCGCTTCGTCAGCCTGATGCACGCGAGCTGGGACCACCATTCCAACCTCGACAACGAGCTCGCCTACAACGCCGGCATGGCCGACCAGCCGATTGCCGCCCTGATTCAGGACCTGAAGCAGCGCGGCCTGCTTGAGGACACGCTCGTGGTGTGGGGCAGCGAGTTCGGGCGCACGCCGCTCGGCGAAAACCGCAACGGCAGCTCCAACGTCAGCGGTCGCGACCACCATCCCTTTGCCTTTACGATGTTGATGGCCGGGGGAGGCATCAAGGCCGGTCACACCTACGGCGAGACCGACGAGATCGGCTGGAGCATCGTCCGCGATCCGGTGGACCTGCATGACTTCCATGCCACCCTGCTGAACCAGTTTGGTTTCGATCACCTGCGCCTGACCCACCGCTTCCAGGGCCGCGATTTCCGCCTGACCGATGTCTCCGGGCGGGTGATCCGCGACTGGATCGCCTGAGGCCGGGAATGTGTGGTTGCTGCATTTCCTGCTGGAAGCCGGGCGCTGGGAATCGTTAGTCTAGGGAACGCCATGTCCAACGATGCCTGCTTTGACCGCGCCGCCCGACGGGCCGTCGCGCGTGTCGTGCAGCGGCGCTGGCTGGCGGCACTGGCGACCACCTGCGGGCCGTTGATCGGGCTGCTGGTGCTGCTGATGACACTCGCACTTTGGCGCGGTGGAGCGCAGATGCGGCTGGCGGCGCTGCTGCTGCCGGTGCTCTGGCTGCCCGGTACCCTGGCCTGGGCCTGGTGGCGTCGACCGGGACCGCACGCGGCCCTGGCGCTGTGGGACGAGGCCGCGGGCCGGCGTGAAGCCTTCGCCAATGCCTGGTGGTTTGCCGTGCGCGGCGGCGAGCTCTCGCCCATGGCGCTTGCCCACGTCGGCACCTGTCGCGCCGGACTGGCGATCGCCCTGCCGGACCTGCCCCGCCAGTTGCCGCTGCCCTGGCGCCGCCGCCTGCTGCTGCCGCTCCTCCTGGCGCTGGCCGCTCCCTTCGTGCCGGAGCTGGGCCGACCCGGGGGCATGGATGAGCCGGCCCTGGGCGAGGCGGGACGCGAAGCCGCCCGTCGTGAGGCCGAGCGACTTGCAGGCACGGACTGGGAGAAAAAGACCCTCGAGGGCTTGAGCGAGGCCGAGAAACGCGAGCTGGAGGCCTTGCAGCGCCAGCTGGAGGCGACCGCCGAACAGTTGCAGGCACCGGCCGGGCGCAGCGCCCGCGACGTGCTGGCCGAATTGGAGAAGCGTGCTCGCGAGGCGGAAAAGCTGGCGGAACGGCTCGGGGGCGAGCGCTGGGCTTCGGACGCCCTCATCGAGGCCCTGCGTCGCCAGGCCGACACCGCTGATCTGGGCGATGCCGTTGCCGCTCAGGCCGCGGAGGCGGCCTCTCAGGCGTCCGAAGATTTGGCCGGCAAGGTGGCGGGGGCCGGGGGCGAGGTGGGCGAGCGCCTGCAGCAGGCCCTGCAGGAGGTGGCTCAGCGCGCCGAGGCCGAGGATCGCGAGCGGCCGGTTGGCGAGCACGTGCTCGGGGCGGGGGAGGCGCTGCAGCAGAGTCGCCCGGCTGACGCCGCGCGGGAGTTCAAGGAGCTGGCGGCCAAACTGCGCGACCTCTCGCAGCGCGAGCGCAGCCGGGAGGAATTGGAGAAACTCGCCCAGCAATTGCGCGAGGCCGGCAGTCGCATTGCCGGCGGGGGCGGCGCCACTCAGCCGATGGCCGAGGCTGGCAGTCAGGGCCAGGCTGGCGCGCAGGCACCGTCGGGCGGGCAGGGCACGAGTCCGCAGGTGGGCCAAGCCCCGGCCGGTGCGGCCGGCGAGGGCGCCCTGCAGCCGGCCGGACAGGGCCAGGCTTTCGCGCCGCAGCCGCTGCAACCGCCGGGCCAGGGGCAGACGATGCAGCTCGCCCAACCCGGCACGCCGGGCGCGGAGGGGGCACCGAATTCGGACACCCCCATGCTGCTGGCCCCGGTGCCCGGCCAGACGCCGGGCGACAAGCCGCCGGACCAGATCCTCATCGCCGACCTGCCGGGCGCGCCCCAGGGGGGCGCCCGGCTGTCCATGAACGCACCCGGCAGTCGCGAGCCGGGGGCCGGCACGGCGGCGCCCAAGGCCGAACCCACCGCGCCGGCGGCCGGTGCCAACTCGGCCGTCGTCAACGCCGCGGCCGGCGGCGAGGGGCCGTCGAGCGTGCGGGCGGTGGCCGGCGGCATCCGCGAGGAGCAGGCCACACGGGTGGCGGCGGCAACCCCGACCGAGTTCCTCGCCGCCGAGGAAGCCGCGCTCGACGAGGCGGCCCTGCCGCCGGTGCGGCGCGAGCAGGTGCGCCGTTATTTCACCGAACTGCGCCGGCGCTTCGAGGCGGCACCGAAGTGAGCCAGGCTGCTGATGGCGCATCTCTGCGTTGCCAAAGCCGCCAAACGGGGCTTTAACGCGGCATGATTCGCAACTTCATCCTCGACTGGTCCGGCACTCTGGCCGACGATCTCGGGGCCGTGGTGGCCGGCACGAACCGAGTGCTTGAGCACTTCGGCCGCGAGGGCCTGTCGCGCGAGGCGTTTCGCGCGGTCTTTCGTTTGCCTTACACCGACTTTTACAGTGACATGCTGCCCGGTGTGGCGCTGGCCGACCTGCAGGCCGCCTACCTGTCGCTGTTTCCGGTTGACCACCCCGTGCCGCTGCTGCCGCATGCCGAGACCTTTCTGCGTCAGGCCGGCGCGACCGGCCGGCGGCTGTTTGTTTGCAGCAGTGCGCCCGGCGAGCACGTGCGAGCCCAGGCCGAGGTCAACGGTGTGCTCGACGGGTTTGAAGAGCTGCACTGCGGTGTCATCGACAAGGTCGCGCATGTCCACCACATGCTCGAACGACATGGCCTGGCCGCCGCCGAGACCGCTTTTGTCGGGGACATGCGCCACGACATCGACGCTGGTCGTGCGGCCGGATTGACAACGATTGCCACGGCCACGGGCTATGAATCCGTGGACGTCCTGCTCACCGCCGGGCCCGACATTCTGGTGCGCGATCTCTCGCATCTGACCCGCCTGCTCACCCCGCTCACCCCATGAATCCGCCCCCTGACGAAATCCACCTGCGCGGGCTAGACCTGCCGGCGCGCATCGGCGTGCCCGACGAGGAGCGCGCCGCCTGGCAGAACCTCCAGCTTGACCTGGTTCTGCGCACCGGCTGCCGGTTTGAGGCCATGGCCGATGACCTTGCTGCCACGCCTGACTATGCGGCGGTCGCCATCCGTGTCCGCGCCCTTGCCGCGGAGCGGCCGCGGCGGCTCATCGAGACCCTGGCGGCCGAACTGGCGGCCTGTCTGTTGGCCGAATTTCCGCTGTTGGGCGTCACGGTCGAGGTGCGCAAGCGCGTGCTGCCAGGCTGCAATGAGGTGTCGGCAAGATTGACCCGTGCGGCACCGGGGACGTAGAATCCGGAAAGCCGAAATTCGAAGAAAAACTTGTCTCCCCCTTCCATGGATGGTTTGCTCCACGAGTCGTGCGCCCCGGGACGCGACGGCAGTGCCCCCATGGAGACGACCCAGGAACAGCCACAGGCCAGCAGTGCCGCCGAGGACCGCGAGCTGGTTGAACGCGCGCAGGCCGGAGACACGCGGGCCTTCGACGAGTTGGTGCGCAAGTACACGCCCAAGCTGTACGGCCTGGTCTACAACATGACCTCGAACCGCGAGGACACGGCCGATCTGCTGCAGGAGATCTTCGCCAAGGCCTACCGTTCGCTGAAGCGCTTCCTGGGCAAATCTTCCTTCTACACCTGGATCTACTCGATCGCGGTGAACATGACCCTGAACTACCTCAAAAAGCGGGGGCGTTACACCAGGGTCAGCCTTGATGACGTCGATTCGGGCATCCACCACGACCCCGATTTCATCAAGGTTACCACCGCCAACCGCGACACCGTCCGGGAGGTCAACATTCACGAACTGCAAAAAAAATTGAACGAAGCGATGCAGAAGCTGTCAGAGGACCACCGAACCGTAGTAACGCTTTATGACATTCAGGGCCTCCAGCACAATGAGATCAGCAAGATCCTCGGCGTGTCGGAAGGCACGGTGAGGTCCCGGCTTTTCTACGCCCACCGTCTCCTGCAGACCCACCTCGAAGACTTCGTCAAATGAACCTTCCCTGGACCAGGTATTCACGCTCCTTCCCATGAACGAATTCGAGAACCTCCAAAGCCTGTTGCGCCTGAAGCGCCATGAGCGCCCTGCCGAAGATTTCGTCGAAGACTTTCTCTCCCGCTTCAAGGAGCGTCAGCGCGCGGAACTCCTGCGCCAATCCGCCCGGGGCCTCCTCTGGGAGCGCCTGCAAACCCTGTTCAGTGACGTGGTATCACCCCGCTGGGCGACAGCCGGCGCCACGGCCTGCCTTGCCGTGTTTGCGGCCTGGGCCTCTCTGGGCCTTGTCGGCGAGGTCCGCGAGGACGAGTCCAGCTATGCCAACGCTTCCGAATTGAGTGCCGGGTTGCCGCCCCAGCCGGTTTTGGAGGTCAACAGCGAGCTCATCAAGGATGCATCGAAGGCTCATCCCATGGTCCAGGCTCGTCCGCTGGAGATCCAGGCCATTCAGCTCAGCTTCAACGGCGATGTGCTGCCGGCGGAATACCAACCGGTCGATCGCATCAGCGAACTGGCCGGCCTGGGCACGGTGTCGTTGCCCTTCCACACCGAGTTGCTTTCCACCGGCTACAGGCCCTGACGGGCGTCAAGCCTGCCAGGCGGCTCCTTGGGCCCCGGCCCATTCGCCGGCGCTTGCCGGCAGCACCTGCACGGCTTGGTCGCCGATTCGCCACTCGCAGCGCTTTAGTTCGTTCTGCAAGGGCTCCAGAAGATCGCTTCCAGCCGCTTTGGTGATGCCACCACCCAGCAGGATTCTCTCGGGATCCAGCACGTTGATCAGGGAGGCTAGAGCCACGGCCAGGGCGCGAACGGAGTCCTGCCAGAGGGTCCGTGCGGACGCTTCGCCCGCCCGCATCGCGGCCAGCAGGTCGAGGGTGCTGGCGAAACGCCCCTTGGAACGCGAAGCCAGGCTCTGGTTGCCCAGCAGGGCTTCCAGGCTGCCCGGGGTTTGAAAGACATCGCGCGGGGCCTGCCAGTCCAAACTGATGTGACCGAGATGACCACCGCGGCCGTTGGCTCCCGTGAGCAGACGGCCGCCCGACCAGACCGCGCCGCCGACGCCGGTTCCGAGGGTGAGCAGGAGGACGTCGCGGCAACCGCGCGCGGCGCCAAAGGCGACCTCGGCGAGCAGGGCGGCCTGGGCGTCGTTAAGCACGCGAACCGGCCGGCCCAGGCGATCCGTCCAGTCCAAGCCTTCGAGGCCATCCATGCGCCCCGGCATCCAGGTAATGCTGCGACCCTTCGGTGACGCCAGGCCCGGTGCCGCCAGGCCGACCGGCAGGGCCTGGTGGCCGGCGGCGGTTTCGAGTTCGGCGATCAGGTCGGCAACGTGGCTAACGAAGCGGGGCAGCTTTCCCACCCAGGCGCCGTCCTCGGTGTGACGCATGGCCTGCTGCAGAAGGCGGCCGTCGGCGCGGTCGACGAGCGCCGCCTTGATGCGGGTGCCGCCGAGGTCGATGCCGATGGCGGGGCCGGTGGGTGCGGGAATTTCAGCCATCACGGAGTTCAGGGTTTCGGCAGGCCTTCGCTGACGGTCCAGCCACCGTCGACGGCGAGCACCTGGCCTGTCACGTAGCGGGCGGCGCGCGAGAGCAGGAAGAGCGCCGCGCCCTCGGCATCGTCCGGCCGGCCGGCGCGCCCGCCCGCGAGCGGCTGTTTGCGGCGGACAAAGTCGAGAATCGCCGGGTCGGTCAGGGCGCGCTGGGCCATCGGCGTTTCGAACAAGGCTGGCGCAAGAACATTCACACGGATGTCATGCGCGGCGTAGTAGCTGGCGATCGAGCGGCTGAAACCGAGAATCGCGGCCTTGGCTGCGGCGTAGGCATGGCTGGCGAAGTGGCCAGGCGAGGGCGACCAGCCAAGAACGCTGCCCATGTTGAGAATGCAGCCGCCATCGCCCTGGCGGAGGAACTGGCGCACGGCGGCGCGGTTCGAGCGCATGAGCGATTTCAAATTGAGGTCGAGCGTGTGGTCGAGGCCCTCGTCGGTGAGTTCATGGAGTGGGCCATCGCCCCTGGAGCGCCCACTGCCGCCGGCGACATGATAGAGCGCGTCGAGTCGGCCAAAGGCCTCGACCGCGCGTTCCACGGCGCGTTCGGCGGACCCTGCTTCGGTCGCATCGGCGGCGAGGCCGCGCGCATCGGCGCCGAGTTCCCGCAGGGCCGCCTGGACTTCGGCCTCCAAGGGGCCGGTCACGGTCAGGCGCGCTCCCTGGCTGGAAAGGGCGCGGGCGGCGGACAGGCCAAGTCCACTGGTGCCGCCCACGACCAGCACGGCCAGGCCCTCAACGTCGTACGTCGCGTTCATGGTTGCACCATCGGCGGCACCCGCGCGCGCACAACTGGCTCTTTGCAAACGCCGGTTCCTGCTTTACCGCCTTGCTCCGGCCGGTTGCGGCCGGTTGATTCCCCGACCTTTTCCATCCATGATCCGTGTCCGTTTTGCTCCCTCCCCCACCGGCTATCTTCACGTCGGCGGGGCGCGCACCGCCCTGTTCAACTGGCTCTACGCCCGCCGCCACGGCGGCCAGTTCGTGCTGCGCATCGAGGACACCGATGAGGCCCGCAACACCGATGAGGCCCGCCAGGCGATCTTCGACGGCCTGCGCTGGCTGGGTCTCGACTGGGACGAGGGGCCTGAGGTGGGCGGTGATCGCGGTCCCTACTTCCAGAGCCAGCGCAAGGACGTCTATGACGCCTATCTCGCGCGCCTGGAGGCGGCCGGTCGCACCTACACGGAGGCAAACGGGGCTGTTCGTTTCAAGTTCAGCCGCAC
>JBIJBO010000204.1:0-5619 GCA_044345215.1 Prosthecobacter sp.
TGCCGAGCCCCTGACGAAAGCTGTCGCCCCCCCTGCGTGCCTCAGCGCACTCCGCCGGCCATGCGCTCGATCCACTTGCCGAGGTCGGGCGCGCGGAATGCGCGAAGCTGTGCCAGAACCTCGCCAGGGCTCGTGCCAACCCGCAGGCACTCGCGATGCCCCCCAAGCAGGAAGCCGTCGTCACGAACGCGGTCGAGGAAACCAAGCAAATCGTCGAAAAAGCCGCCAACATTGAGCATGCCGACCGGTTTGCCGTGGAATCCGAGCTGCAGCCAGGTGAGGGTTTCGAAGAGTTCGTCGAGGGTGCCGTAGCCGCCCGGCAGGGCAATGAAGGCGTCGCTCAGGTCGACCATGAGCTGCTTGCGCTCGTGCATCGAGGCCACCACGTGCAGCCGGCTGACCCCGGTGTGGCCAAGCTCCTTGTCCATCAGCGCCTGCGGGATGACGCCGATGACCTCTCCGCCGGCAGCCAGGGCGACGTCGGCAACCGTCCCCATGAGGCCGACCCGGCCGCCACCGTAGACGATGCCGATACCGGCGCTGGCGAGATGTCTGGCGAGGTCGGCGGCAGCGGCGGTGAAGGAGGGATCCACCCCGCTGTTGGAACCACAGTAGAGAGCAATGCGCATGGGAGGGGTAACTTCCGTTGGCGGTGACTCAGACGGCGACCTGTTTGCCGGTCTTCTTGGCCGTGGTGATGAAGGCGTCCTGCAAATAAAGCGGTTCGAGCGGAATGGCGCTGCGTTCGGTCACGGTCGCCTCGCTGAAACCGGCGGCAAGGCGCGCCAGGGCGACCGCATCCGGCTGCACGACCCGCACACCCGCCAAGCCGAGCGGCACCACGGCATCATAGGTGAACCATTCGCCGCCGGTTGCCACCTCGGCCCGCGTCGCCACGGCATCGAGCAGGCACAACTGCCGGACCCTGCCCTCGGCGATGTGCGCCACGTAGTATTGCCCGCGGCGGGCATCGCCCAGAACCCTGTAGGGCGTGGCCGAGGCCGTGACGAGCGTCGGCAGGCCGAAGACCGGCCAGCCACGCGCCAGCGCAACCGCCTGGGCGGCGGCGATGGCGATGCGCACGCCGGTGTAGGACCCGGGGCCGGTGCCGACGACGAGGCGGGCGGGCGTACTCTCCAGCCTTTGCAGAGCCTCTGCCAGTGGTGCGAACAGGCGGGCATTGTGCGAACGCTCGCTCACAAAGACGGCCTGGTGCAGGACTTCGCCGTCGCGGACAACGGCAAGCACACCGCGCGGGCTGGACAGGTCGAGGGCGAGGACAGCGTCGGTCATGGGGCGGTCTTCTCCATCACACGCCGGGAGCCGTCCGGCAAGGCCTCGAACACGAACCACCGCGCCTGGGGGGGCAAGAGTTCGGGAAAGCGGTCGGCCCACTCCACCACCACCACCCCAGGTTCATCAAGGATGTCATCCCAGCCCGCCGCCAGCACGGCTCCGGCGCGCTCATGCCGGTAAAAATCAAAATGAAACACCGGCAATCGGCCGTCGCGATACTCGTGCACGAGGGTGAAGGTCGGGCTGGTGACATCGGCCCGTGAACCGAGACCGGCGGCGATGCCCTTGCTGGCCTGGGTCTTGCCGGCACCGAGCGGGCCGCAGAGCGCAACCACATCGCCGGCCGCGAGCGTGCGCCCGAGGGCATGCCCCCAGTCCCAAGTGTCCTGTGGCGTCGCCAGGTTCATGCGCGAAAATGATCCCATCCTCCCTTGGGCGCAGTGCCGCGCCGCGGCGTGTCGGTGAGGCGGCCGATGCAGGTCAGCGGCAGGCGCGGGAAGGCCTTGCGCCAGGCGGCGAGGGCGGCGGATCGCACCCCGGGAGCCACCGCCAGCAGCAGTTCATAATCCTCGCCATCGCACCAAGCCTGGAACGGGGTGCAGCCGGCCGCGCAGGGCAAGGCCTGCGCATCCACCTCGAAGCCGAGGCCGGCGCCACCGGCGAGGCGCGGGAGGTCTTTGGCGAGGCCGTCGCTCAAATCCATCATGGCACGCACCGGCAGGCGGCGGGCCAGCCACTGCGCCTCGGCCAGACGTGGCTGGAAGCGCAGGTGGCGGCCACCGATGGACCCGCCCAGGCGGCCGGTGACAAAAAGTCGATCCCCGGCACGGGCACCATGCCGGCGCACCCAGCCGGTCGCCGGAGCGTCGCCGCTGAGGCTGACCGTGACGATGAGCTGGCCGCCGCGCGCGGTCTCCCCGCCGACCACGGCCACACCGAACTTGCGGGCGAGAGCGTGCAGTCCGCGATACAAATCCAGAACCCGACGCACCGGTGTGTCAGGCGGCGCGATGAGGGTGACCAGTGCGTGGCGTGGCGTGGCGGCCATCGCCGCAAAATCGCTGAGCACGCGCGCCAGCGCCTTGCGACCGACGAGATGTGCGGGCGTGTCGGCCATGAAATGCACGCCCTCGACGACGGTGTCGGTTTTCAACAGCAGGTGCCGGCCCGGTCGCGGCGCCTGCACGACGGCGCAGTCATCACCCGGCCCCTCGACCACGCCCTCGCCAGTGCAGCGACCGCGGACAAGGCGGCGGACGAGATCATCCTCACCGATGTCAGCCAGGGTCTTCATGCGGCGGCCTCCGGGAAGATCAGGAGCAGCGCGAGGCTGGTGAGGTTGAAGAGCGCGTGCAGGAGCATGGGGACGAGCAGGCTGCCCGTGAGTTCGTAGGCGGCGCAGAGCAGCAGGGCGAGCACGGCCAGCGGCAGCAGGCTGCCGACATGCAAGTGCACGACGGCGAAGAGCAGGGACGAGCAGAGCGCCGCGAACCAGGCATCGGTGAAGCGCTTGATGACCCCATAGATGAAGCCGCGGAACAGCAGTTCCTCGACGAGCGGGGCGACCCCCACCGCGGCGGCCACCAGGGCGAGACGAGCGGCCGTGTCGCCCGAGTCGCGGAAGGCGCGCACGGCGTCCTGAGCCTCGAGATCGGGCCAGAACGACTGCAGCCAGTGGTTGACACTCCAGGCCACCCCGTTGACGACGAGCAGCAGGGGCAGCATGAGGACCAGCGTCAGGCCGACCGTCGGCAGGGCCCCGAGCCGACGGATGCCGAAGAGTTCGGCGGCGTGCAGGCCACGAACGCCGCCGAGGTAAAAGAGCAGCATGGCGGCGGCGAACAATTGCACAAAGATGCCGCCCGCGACGACCGGCGCGCTGAGCTCCGGGTCCGCCGTCGTGGCCGTTGCGGCTCCGGCCTGGCGCAGACCGCCGAGCAGCAGAAGCGACAGGGCCGCGACGACGACGGCATCGGCGGCGATGTAGGAGCGAACATTGACGCGGCCACCCCAGTTCCAGCAGGCGGCGGGGCGCGCCAGGCGCAGGGCCTTGTAGGCACCAGCCCCGGCGAGCAGGGCCAGCCAGACAAGCAGGGTCACATCCTTGAGGACGGAGGTCGTGAGGGCATCCATGGGGCTCAACGCACCAGCCAGGCCGGAAGGTAATACAGCAGACCGGGCCGCACGGCGCCGGTCAAACCGCCGGCGAGTTCCACTTTCAGAGGACCGGCGGCACGGGCCGTGGCCAGACCGAGCAGGGTGAGCAGGCCTGGATTCGACCGGTATTTCACCACCCGGGCGCCGGGGGCGTGACCGAGTTCACGCGCCAGATCCCAGGCGTCCTCCAGATAACCGACACGGTCGACCAACCCCTCCTTGAGCGCCTGGGCGCCGGTGAAAATCCGGCCGTCGGCCACCGTCGTGCGCAGCTGCTCCGGCGTCTTGCCGCGGGCCTCGGCAACGACACGGAGAAAGCGCTCGTACATTTCGTTGATCAATCCCTGCACATAGGCTGCCTCCTCCTCGCGCATGGGTCGCGCGCCGCTGAGGGTGTCCTTGAAGGCCCCGCTGGTAAAAGTGCGTGCGCCGAGCCCGACCTTCTCAAGGAGTCCGTGGTAGCTGAACGACTCCATGAGCACGCCGATGCTGCCGGTGAGGGTGGTTTCGGAGGCGACAATCTTGCTGGCGCCGCAGGCGACGTAGTAGCCGCCGCTGGCGGCGACCGCATCCATGTAGACAACAACCGGCTTTTTCGCCGCCGCCCGCCGCACGGCCGCATGGAGGATGTCGGAGGCCGTGACCTCGCCACCCGGCGAATGAATGCGCAGCAGCACCGCCTTCACCCGCTCATCGGCAACCGCCTGCTCCAGCGCCTGCTTGATCAGGTCGAGCCGCGGCAGCGCGCCGCCGAGCAGACCGCTGTCGCTGCCCGCCGAGGTGATCAGGCCCTCGAGATCGATCTGCGCGATCTTGTCGGTCACCCCGGGCGTTCCGGGCGCCTCGAGAAGCTCGTCGAGGGGGTCGCGCTTTTCCCCGGCGGCTCCCTCGCTGCCCGCGAGTTCGACGGACTGCAGGATGTTGAAGCCAATGCTGACAAGCAGGGCGAGGACGAGCAGGGTGGTGAGACACCCCATGGCGACGCGATTCATGGCGGTGAGTCTAGACTGCCCGGGTCCCCTTTGTCCACTGCGGCTTGCATCCGTCCACGAATGGGGAAGGCTCATCCCGCGATCACGGCACCGTTACCGGGGTTGCCGATTGATTCCAGGGCCGAATGCAACGAATGTTCCATGCATCCCGTTAACGGCCTGTCACCGTCTTGCAAGGACCCGTGCCCCCATGAAGTACCTCACCATCATTCGTCATGCCAAGTCGAGCTGGTCCCAGCCCGGCCTGCCAGACCATGACCGGCCGCTCAACGAGCGCGGGCGGCGCGCGGCACCGGCGGTGGCGGCCTTCCTGCAGCACACCTACTTCGACGCCAGCCACGCGCCGGCCCTGCTGCCGGCGCCTGACGCGCTGATCAGCAGCACCGCTCTGCGAGCGGTCAGCACAGCCCAGTGCATGCGTGAGGTTTTCGGCCTGCCGGTGACAGCGCTCCAGCTCGACTCCCGTCTCTACCTCGCCTCGGCGCTGCGCCTGCTCGAGGTCGTGCGCAGCCTCGACGAGTCTTGGCGCCACGCTGTCGTGTTTGGCCACAACCCGGGCTTGCTGGAGTTCGCCGAACAGATTTTGGTGCGCGCCCATGTGCCGCGCATGCCGACTTGTTCGGCCGTGATTCTGGCCCTGCCGCACGCCTACTGGGGATTGGCAGACTGGGGCGAGGCCCAGTTGGTGGGCTATGTCACCCCACGAGCCATCGAGCGCCGTTTCCCTGAACTCTACGCAGGGATCTCCCTGCGTTCCACGGACGAGGACGTTTAAGCTTTCTGCAGGAAGGTGA
This sequence comes from Prosthecobacter sp., assembly GCA_044345215.1. GTDB lineage: Bacteria > Verrucomicrobiota > Verrucomicrobiia > Verrucomicrobiales > Verrucomicrobiaceae > Prosthecobacter. The sequence continues at coordinate 5,240 of JBIJBO010000204.1, forward strand.
AGACAAAGACACCCAGCAGAAGAAACGAGACGGCGATGAGCATTCCGGCGATCATGATGTCGGCTGGATAGGTCAAAATGCGCGACCGCGCCAGCGAAAGTTTCAGCCCCGGCAGGCCCCGATGGCCTGCGGGGCGACACATTCTTTGGCGTGCCCCCTGACATTCGTCTTGATTCGGTGGCGGAGCGGTGGCAGTTTGCAGGCTCGTTTTACAACATTTCACCTCACTGACCATGGGACAACAGCTCAACAAAATCATCAAACGCCGTCGCCGCAAACTCTACCTCGCCCGCAAGAAGGCGCTGGCCAAGTCCGGTCAGTCGTTGCGCAAGACTCCGGCCGCCAAGCCGGCCGCGAAGCCGGCCGCCAAGAAACCGGCA
>JBIJBO010000068.1:0-16836 GCA_044345215.1 Prosthecobacter sp.
CTTTCATTACCTGAAAGTCTTTGTAGACCTTACCGGTGGCCAAGATCAAATCTTCTGATCGAATCACTCCATTGAGCGCACAGAAAAGTATGATAAGAAAAACCGCTTTCATCGCTGAAATAGAAAATAATTAATAATCTTAATCAAGATCTTTTGAGAAGATTGTCAAACAATAATCCGACTATGGGTCTTTAGCCAGGTTACTTGATTGCGAGTCGAAACGTGCCATCAACCAGCAAGCGCATGGGTCAGCGGGCGACCAGCACGGGATGATCGGCTTCTTCAGCGGCGTACTCCAGGCAGGCGCGAATGTCCTCAGGCTCCAGATAGGGATAGTCTGAGAGGATCTCGGCTTCGTCCACACCGGCGGCCAGCAGTTCGAGCACATCCTTGACACGAATGCGCATGCCCCGGATGCAGGGGCGTCCGCCACATTGGTCGGGATGGAAGGTGATCCGATCCATGACTGAATAAAGTAAGCCATGAAAGCCGAAGAGTAAAGACGGACTGCATGGGCGCACCAGAGCCTTGGACTGCACGCAGGCTTCCCTTCGAACGCACGCATTACCCATCTTCCATCTCCGATCTCCCAGCACCCCGCAACCAACGCCGACTCAGCGGTTTCAACCGGGCATGATCTCGTTCTGGCTTCGTCTTCTGTTTCTCCCTGCCGTCCTCAGCACCTCGGCGGCCTTCGCCCAAAGTCCCGCGCGTTTACCCGAGGGCGTGCAGGCGCACTGTGACCTCGCCTACGTGGAAAACGGCCATGAGCGCCAAAAGCTCGACCTCTACCTGCCGAAGCAGGCGCAGGGCCCGCTGCCGGTGCTGATCTGGGTGCATGGCGGCGGCTGGCAGAACGGCAGCAAGGACGGTTGCCCACCCCTGCGCGACGGCTATGTCGAGCGCGGTTACGCGGTCGCCAGCCTCAACTACCGCCTGAGCGGTCACGCGGTGTTTCCGGCCCAGATCGAGGACTGCAAGGCCGCCATCCGCTGGCTGCGCGCCCACGCTGAAAAATTTGGTCTCGATCCGCAGCGTTTCGGCGTCTGGGGCAGCTCGGCCGGCGGGCATCTGGTCGCCCTGCTCGGCACCAGCGGCGAGGTGAAGACCTTCGACGTCGGCGCTCACCTCGACCAAAGCAGCGCGGTGCAGGCGGTGTGCGACTACTACGGGCCAACGGATTTCTTCGCCTTTGTGACCACGAAGGGCTATGAAAGCCACGCCGCCGCCAACGCCCCCGAGGCAAAGCTGCTTGGCGGCACGGTCGAGGAAAAACCAGAGCTGGCGAAGCGGGTCAATCCGATCACCCACATCACCCCCGACGATCCGCCCTTCCTCATCGTCCATGGCGACCGCGATCCGGTCGTGCCGCTCAACCAGAGTGAGCTGCTTTTTGACGCGCTGACAAAGGCCGGTGTCAGTGCGCACTTTCACACGCTCGAGGGTGCGGCCCACGGTGGAAGTGGCTTCAATGGCGAGGACATCGCGTCCATGGTGGCCGGCTTCTTCGACGCCCGTCTCCAGCAGCGTGACACGACGGTCGATGCCAAGGCGAGTCGCAGTCAGGCCGCAGCAGAGTCAACGGCGACCCGACCCGGCAAGGAAGGAGCACCGGACTTCGCGCGTCTGCTCGAACGTGCCGACACCAACCGCGACGGCAGGATCGCGCGCGACGAATTTCGCGGGCCGGGCCCGCTGTTTGAGCGCCTCGACCGCAATCGCGACGGTTTCATCACCCGCGAGGAGGATGCGGCCTGGCGGGCCGGCCGGCGCTGACGCCCTTGCAAAGCGCTGCGCCGTCGCCACGGTGCACGCATGTCCCTGCTGCGTGCCCTTGCTCTTCTTGCCCTCGCCGTTGCCCCGCTGGCCGCCGCCGAGGAGTTTCCGCTCGTTGAAGCCCAGGAATGCCGGCCGCGCGCCGGCTGGCCGAATTTCTTTGCCAAGGCTCGCACGCCGGGCGCGACGGTCCGGGTCGCCTACCTGGGCGGCAGCATCACCGCCCAGCCCGGCTGGCGACCGAAGACGTTGGCGCACTTCCAGAAGACCTGGCCGCAGGCGAAGTTCGAGGAGATCCATGCGGCCATCGGCGGCACCGGCTCCGACCTCGGCGTCTGCCGACTGCGCCAGGATGTGCTCGACCACCAGCCCGACCTGCTGCTCGTCGAGTTCGCGGTGAACGACGGCGGCGCGGATCCCGGGCAGATCCAGCGCTGCATGGAAGGCATCGTCCGCCAGACCTGGCGCGCGCTGCCCGACTGCGACATCGGCTTTGTCTACACCATCACCGAGGCCCTCGTGCCGCCGCTGCTCGAGGGCAAGTTCCAGCGCTCGGCGAGCGCGATGGAAAAGGTGGCGGCTCACTACGGCCTGCCGACAATCCACCTGGGGCTGGAGGTCGCGAAGCTGGCGCGCGAAGGCAAGCTCGAGTGGCGCGCCAAGCTGCCGAAGACCGACGCGGAAAAGCAGGCGCTCGGCGGCAAGTTCGTCTTCGCCCCCGACAGCGTGCACCCGCATCCGGAGACCGGTCACGAGCTGTACCTGCAGGCCGTGGCCCGCTCGCTGGGGCCGATCGAGCAGGCCTCGGCCAAGCCCGGTGCGCACGCGCTCGCCGCGCCGCTCAAGCCCGACAACTACGAACGCGCGGCGCTCATGCCCATCCGGGCGTCGATGGTCAGTGCCGGCTTCCGTCGCCTGGATCCAAAGACCGACGAATTTGGCAAGCGCTGGGCCAACCGCCTGACCTCCCTGCATCAGGCGCTGAAGCCGGGCGAGCTGTTGAGCTTCCGCTTCAAGGGCACGCGCTGCGCGATCTACGACGTCATTGGCCCGGACAGCGGCCAGGTGACGGTGACCCTCGACGACCAGCCGGCGCGCGTCGTGCCGCGGTTCGACGCCTATTGCACCTACCACCGGCTGGGCAGCTTTGTCGTCGGCACCGACCTGCCCGACACCGTGCACACGGTGCGCATCGAGGTGCATGCGGAGTCGCCCGACAAGGCGAAGATCCTCGCCCAGCGCCAGCAGACGATCGAGAAGCCCGAGCGCTTTGCCGGCACGGCCTTCCATCCCGGCGCGCTGCTGCTGGTCGGTGAGATCGTCGAGTGAGAGGTCTGACCCGAAGGCCACGGGTAGGAAGGACTGTAGCCGGGGGCAGCGACCCCGGCCGTTTCCGGCGGTTCCTTGCCCCGCCCTACAGCCCTGTCCCTCAATCCCGGCCGAGCACGGTTTGCAGGGCGAGACGCTGTTTTTCGAAAGCCGCCTCGTCGAGCTTGCGCGGCACGGTGACGAGCGGCTCGAAGATGACCTTCACGCGCGAGAAGGGCAGGGGCAGCAGAAAGGCATCCCAGGTCTTGAAGCGCAGGGCGTGGCGGTATTCGACCCGCACCGGCACGATGGCGCCGCCGGTGAGCTGGGCGAGCTTGAGCAGGCCCGGCTGCAATTCATAGCAGGGACCGCGCGGACCGTCGGGGGTGATGCCGACATCGCGTCCCTCCTTGACCTTTTCCGCGAGCAGGATCAGCGCGCCGAGGCCCTTTTGCGGCCTCGAGCTGGAGCCGCGCGCGGCTTCAAACCCGAACTCCGCGCAGGCATCGGCGATGATCTGACCGTCGCCGCTCGGGCTCGACAGAATCGCGCCGGGGATGTGGGCGAACCAGCGGTCATGAATGTAGGGGATGACGAACATCCGGTTGTGCCAGAAGGCCCAGATCCAGCCCGGGCGCCCCGTCGCAAAGGCGCCGGCGCGGTCCTCGACCTCGAAGCGCAGGGTCGAGCCGATGGCGCGGATCAGCCAGGCGACGATTTTGCCGAGGTTGCGGATGCGGATTTTGGCCATGGACCCTCAACCTGAAACGTCGCGCGATTGGATTCAACCGGGAAAGGGGACGGCAGAGAGTCGATGGGAGATGGGTCGATCTCAGCGCCGCGGTAAGCCTACGCCCGCAGCGGGGCAGGGGGACGGGGCGGCGCAGCATCGGACAGAGGCACTTCGTTGCGGGCCCGAGACTTCAACAGGCCGCAGCCGCGGCGGCATCGGGCCAATGGCGGGCCCTGAGCAGGTTCTTCCCTTCGTCCGCAGGGTGCCAACGGCACCCACGAGGCTCTCAGGGGCAGAGTTCATCCCGCCTGGCATTTTTTTCGCATCCACGATGGAAAAGTCGGCGTATAGGTTCAGCCTTTTTGTGACACCCTCATCCTCAGCGGCTGCCATTCCGAATGACACCGCCCTGCACGAGCACTTCGTGCAGACCCTGGGGCATTTGGCCAGCCTCGCGGGAGTGCCCTTCGATCGCATGCGCGCCAGTCAGGGACTGCACAATGCGGCGCGCGGGGCGAGTGAGCCCTTGGAGCGCCTCAGTCAGGCGGCCGGCGAGTCGGGGCTGCGGTTGACGCCGGTGCGCATGTCCCTCGCCGACGCGGTTTGGCGGGCCAGCGATGCCCTGCCGCTGGTCGTCTGGTCCGCGCCGGAACAGCGCTGGCTGGTGCTGCGCAAGCATGGCTTTTTTCGCGTCCGGATCACCTCGCCGGAGCACCCCACCGAGCCCGAAACCCTGGGGCGCCTGCAGCTGGCACGCCGGCTGGGTCTCGAGAAGGCGGGTGACCTGACCGATATTGGCCTGGTCGCACCGGCGCTGCCCATGCAAGGCTTGGCGAGTGATCCCCACCATGGCCACGGCGAACACGTCTCGCCGGTCCGGCGCTTCCTCGCCCTCATGCGCCCGGAGCGCCAGGACATCGGCGCCGTGGTGGTCTTCAGCCTGGTCACCGGTTTCCTCCACCTGGCCCTGCCGCTGGCGGTGAATGCCCTCGTCAGCAACCTGGCCTTTGGCGGGCAAACCGGGCCGCTTTGGACGGCGCTGCTGGTCATGGCCTTTGCCCTGACGCTCGCCCTGATGCTGTCGGCGATGATCCGCGCCATCCAGTATTACTTGGTCGAGATCATTCAGCGCCGACTCTTCGTGCGGCTGGCCGCCGACCTCTCGCATCGCCTGCCGCGGGTGCGCGCCACGGCGCTCGACGGCCTGCACGCGCCCGAACTGGTCAACCGCTTCCTCGATGTCGTCACCGTTCAGAAGAGCACGGCGCTCATGCTGCTCGACGGCATCAACATCGTTCTCGGCATGGTCGTCGGCATGATCGTGCTCGGTCTCTACCACCCGTTCCTGCTGGGTTTCGTGCTGCTCCTGATCGGCCTGTTGCTCGGCACGATGCTGGTGTTCGGCCGCGGCGCGGTGCGCACCAGCGTCGCGGAATCCGTCGCCAAGTACGAGGTCGTCAGCTGGCTCGAGGAACTCGCCCGCTACCCGCGGCTCTTCAAGGGCCCCGGCGGCTACGGCATCGCCACCGACCGCGCCGATGAACTCACCCGCCGCTACCTGGAAAACCGCCGCAGCCATTTTCGCGTCCTGTTCCGCCAGATTGGCGGCCTGCTGGTCATGGAGGTCGTCGCCAGCGCCGCGCTGCTCATCGTCGGCGGCTGGCTGGTGATCAGCCAGGAACTGACCCTCGGTCAGCTCGTCGCCAGTGAGCTCATCGTCGGCACCATCGTCGCCTCGCTCTCCAAGCTCGGCAAAAAGTTCGAGGCTTGGTACGACACCATGGCCGCGATGGACAAGCTCGGTCACCTCGTCGATCTGCCGGTCGAGCGTGAGGACGGTGAATACCCGGCCACGAAACCCCAGGGCGCGCGCCTTGAGGTCAGCGGCCTCGCCTACACCTATCCGCACGGCGTTTCCGTCTTCAGCGGTCTGGCCTTCACCGCCGAGCCCGGTGAACGCGTCGCCCTCACCGGCAGCCAGGGCAGCGGTTCGAGCACGCTGCTCGACATCCTGCATGGCGGTCGCGAGCCGACCGACGGCTTCATCCGGCTCGACGGCCTCGACCTGCGCAGCTGGTATCTCGAAGCCCTGCGCGAGCAGGTGGCACTGGTCTGTCCGGATGACATCTTCCAGGGCAGCGTGGTGGAGAATGTCCGCCTCGGCAACATGTCGATCAGCCTCGACGAGGTCACCGCCGCGCTCGACCGGGTCGGACTGCTGCGCGAGCTGCTGGAACTGCCCGAGGGCGTCAACACCCCGCTCATCACCGGCGGTCTGCCCTTGTCGAGCCGCCAGCGCATCCGCCTCGTCCTGGCCCGCGCCCTGGTCGCCCACCCGCGGCTGCTGTTGCTCGACGAGGTTTTCGACGGCCTCGACGAGGCCAGCCTCGCCGAACTGTGCGATCTCATCCTCGATCCGGCCCGGCCTTGGACCGTGCTTGTCGCGACCCGCGATCCGGCCGTCATCGCCCGCTGCCGGCGCGTGCTCGACCTCGGCCGTCTCAACGCCGTTCATTCCTGCCTGCCATGAGTGCGTCGCCCACCCTCGAACTGCGCGGTCGCCTGCCCTGCCTGGCGCTGGTCGGCAGTTCGCGTTTCAGCCGCCTGCTGGCGCGCCTGCTGGCAGTGGCCTTTGTGCTGATTGTCGTCGGTGTGTTTGTGCTGCCCTGGCAACAGAACGTGCCCGGTGCGGGTCGGGTCATCGCCTTTGACCCCCTGGAGCGCCGGGTCAATGTCGAGGCGCCGGTCGCCGGTCGCGTGCGCAAGCTGCACGTCGTTGAGGGTCAGCGGGTGAAAAAGGGCGACATCCTCGTCGAGATCCAGGACAACGACCCCAACCTCATTGCCAACCTGCGCCTGCAGCGCGACGCCGCGCTGGCCCGCCGTGCCGCCGCCAAGCAGCGCGCCGAGGACTTGAGCCAGCAGGCCGCGGAGATGGAGCTGGCAAAGACCCAGGCGCTCGATGCCGCGCGCCAGCGCATCGCGGCGGAAAAAATCACGGCCGAGACTGCTGAACTCAACCATCAGCGCACCTTGGTGCTCGCGGACAAGGGCCTCGTTTCGACACGCGATCTCGAGCTCGCGACCCTGGCGCGCGACAGTTCCGCTGCCAATCTCGCCGGTGCCGAATCGACCCTGTCGCGCACCGAGCGCGAGATGGAGGCCGCCATCTCCAACATTCGCGCCAACCGCGGCACCGCCCAGGGCGACGTCGCCGCGGCCGAGCGTGAGATGGCCGCCATCGAGTCGCAGATCAGCCAGAACCTCCAGCAGGTGATCGAGTCGCCGCGCGACGGCATCGTGCTCAGCGTCAGCGCCAACGACGGCACCTACCTGCGCCCCGGCTCGCCGATCTGCGTCGTCATTCCGGAGACCGAGAGCCGGTTTGTCGAACTGCTGCTCAACGGCAACGACATGCCGCTCGTGCATGCGCGCCAGGTCCACGAGGACGGCACGGTCACCGAAGGCAGCCCCGTGCGCCTGCAGTTCGAGGGCTGGCCCGCCGTCCAGTTCATCGGCTGGCCGAGCGTCGCCGTCGGCACCTTCGGCGGCGAGGTCATCTTCGTCGATGCCACCGACGACGGGAAGGGCCGCTTCCGCGTCGTCGTCGCGCCCAAGCCCGACGTCATCGTGCGCGGCGGGGTCGAGCGCACCGAAAACTGGCCGGGCAACCGCTGGCTGCGCCAGGGCGTGCGCGCCAAGGGCTGGGTGCTGCTCCAGCAGGTGCCGCTGTGGAAGGAAATCTGGCGACAGCTGAACGGTTTCCCGCCCGTGGTCGCCGATGCCGAACCCAAGGAATCCAAGTCCTGAGATGCGCGCGCTGCTCCTGTTTCTGCTGCTGATCCCGCGCCTGCCGGCGGCCGAGAAGCCGCTCAGTCTCGACGAGGTGCTCGACTCCGTGCGCGGCTCCTACCCGCCCTACCTGGCCGCGCTCATCGAGATGGACATCGCCAACGGCCGTGTCCGCCAGGCCTCCGGCGCCTTCGACCTCACCTTCGGTGCCGGCGTCAGCGGCGTGCCCTCGGGTTACTACGATGGCCGCACCGGCGATGCCGTGCTCGAGCAGGCCCTGCCGTTCTGGGGCGGCAGCGTCTTCGGTGGCTACCGCCTCAGCAGCGGCTTTTTGCCCAACTACAACAAGGATCGCACCCAGCGCGACGGCGATGCCATCCTCGGCTTCAAGCTCAACCTGCTGCGCGACGGCACCATCGACCGCCGCCGCGCCCAGCTCTACCAGGCGCGCGTTGACCAGGAACTCGCCGACCCGATCATCCTGCGCCAGTACCTCGACTTCCTGCGCGCGGCTTCGATCTCTTACTGGAATTGGCTCGCCGCCGGCCACCGCTGGCGCCTCGCCGAGGAGCTGCTGCGGGTCGCCATGGATCGCGACGTCGCCATCGCCGAACAGGCGAAGCGCGGTGCCGTGGCGCCCATCGTCCGCCTCGACAACGAGCGCCTCGTCGTCAGCCGCGAGATCGGTGTCGTCCAGGCCCAGCGCCGCTTCGAGGCCGCCGCCATCGAGCTCTCGCTCTTCCATCGCAACGCCGACGACGAACCCATCCTCAACGGCCGCCAGCGCCTGCCCGCCGTCTTCCCCGAACCGGCGGCACCGTCCAGCGAGCGGCTCGAGGCGGATGTCGCCAAGGCCCTCATCTTCCGCCCCGAAATCCGACGCCTCGATCTCAATCTGGAAAAGGCCGACATCGACCGACGGCTGGCGAAGAACAACCTCCTGCCCAATCTCGACGTCACCCTGCAGGCCAACCAGGCGGCCGGCGAACGCACCCAGAAGGACATGGAGCGCCTGGAAATGGAGGCCAGGGTCCAGTTCAGCGTGCCCCTGCAGCGTAACGAGGCCAAGGGCCGGCTGGAGATGATCGAGGCGATGATGAGCCGGCTGCAGACCGAGCGTGGTTTCGCCCGCGACCGCATCCGCGCCGACGTGCGCGACGCCCTGTCCGCGGTCGAGGCCGCCCACCGCCAGATCGGTCGCGCCCAGCGCAACGTCGAGCTCGCCGTTCAGCTCGAGCAGGCCGAGGCGGTCAAGTTCGAGCAGGGGGCCGCCGACCTCTTCGCCCTGCAGATCCGCGAGCAGGCGACCTTTGACGCCCGTCAGCTCGAGGTCGAGGCGCACGCGGAATTCCTGCGCGCGCTCGCCAACCATCGTGCCGCCGTCGCCGCCGACGCCCCGGCCTCGCTGGCGCGCTGAGCTTACTTGCGGCCGACGTAGACGAAGGCCGGCGGCAGGTTGCCCCAGACGACGCGGCTGGTTTCCACGCCCGGCAGGTGGTCGTGCAGGAGGGAACGGAAGCGTCGCCCGCCGGACAGCAGGTGGAAGCCATAGTAGGCGAAGGTGGCGAAGCGGCCACCCGGCTTCAGGTGCGGCAGGACGTTGCCGAGAATGGCCTGCTGCAGGCCCGGCGGGAAGGCCGTCCAGGGCAGGCCGCTGACGATGACGTCGAAGGGTTCGCGCTCAGCCAGGTAGCCGGCGAAATCGAACTCCTGGGCACCGCCTGCTTCGAAGCGCAGGCTGGGAAACCGGCCGCGCAGTGACTCGACAAAGGCGCCGTTCAATTCGATGCCCAGGTAGTCGCAGCCGTGCGGCATGGTGTCGAGGATGGCGCCGGTGAAGGCTCCCGTGCCGGGGCCGAGTTCCAGCACGTGCGCCGCACGGCCGACCTGGGCGCTCTCCATCATGCGCCGCGCCAGGGCCGGGCTCGACGGCGCCACCGCGCCCACCGTCTTCCAGTTGCGGAAGACTTCTTGCAAAAAGGTGTCGGCAGGCATGAACCTAAAAGCTACGCGAGTTGCCGCCTCGCGCGAACGTTTTTCCTTTCGTACCGTCCAAGTTCCCATGCCCCCGCTCCGTCGTCCGGCTCTTCTGCTTCTGCCCCTGCTGCTCGCCGCCTGCCAGGCGCCCCCGACGTACAAGATCACGCTCAAGGATGGCCGTGAATACCTCTGCCTCGGCGTGCCGAAATATCAGAAGAAAACCGGGTACTACCGCTACCGCACCCTCAAGGATCGCGACGCCATGCTGCGCGCCGATGAAGTGCTCGCCATCCAGGAGCAGGGCTCATGAACCGCCCACTCGTTCTCGCCTCCGCCTCGCCCCGCCGCGTCCAGCTTTTGCGCGAGGCCGGCCACGCCTTTGACGTGCTCGTGCCGCAGGGCGTCGAGGAGGCCCATGACCCGGCCCTCACCCCGGAGGCGCTCACCGTCGAAAACGCCCGCCGCAAGGCGGTCGCCGCCGCCGCCCGGCGCCCGGAGGCCCTCGTCCTCGGCGCCGACACCCTCGTCTACGTCGACGGCATCCCGCTCGGCAAACCCGCCGACCTTGAGGAGGCCGCCGCCATGCTGCGCCGGTTGTCGGGCCGCGCCCACGAGGTCTGCACCGGCGTCTTCCTCGCCTGGGACGGCGGCCGCGCTGGACGTGGCTTCCACGTCGTCACCGAGGTGATGTTCAAGACGCTGAGCGACGAAGACATCGCCGCCTACCACGCCCGCGTCGACCCGCTCGACAAGGCCGGCGCCTACGGCATCCAGGAACACGGCGACCGCATCATCGCCGGCCACGAAGGCTCCTGGACCAACGTCATGGGCCTGCCGATGGAACGGGTCTTGGAAGAGTTGCAGGGGAAGGGGTAAGGAATCAGGGAAAAGGAAAAAGGTAGGGCCCCGCTGCGCCGGGGCCGAAGCTGGGCGGCTGCGCGTGTAGCGGAAAACGTGAGTTTTCCCCGTTTGGGCGAATCGCGGATCGGGAAGCATGAACCCCTGATCGCGCGTAGCGCCCTCGGAGTGCGGCGCCTCTGCGCCGCTCTGCCCCCTCGGTCGGCTCCACCCACCGAAGTTCCAAAATTCTGTCACCCGACCATCCGGGTTTCCCAAAGCTCCAGAGGACTGGAGCACTCCAGGGCCGCTGGCGCCGCGATGCAGGGTTCGCACGGAGAACGCAAACGTCTCGGCTACCGGATCCTCAACGAGGCCCATGACTCACGCCCGGTTCTCGCCGTTCGAAGTAGAAACGATTCTTTCATTCACAACTTATTGGACTATTCGACACCAAATTCCTGCTCACGCATGCAATCAGCCTGTTCTTCGGCCTCTTCCAGGGTTTCATGAAATCCTCCGTCTGTCATTCCGAAGTCCCTGTCGGCGTTTTTGATCGCTTCTTCCAGTGACGCAAACGGTCCTTGCTCATCATGTTCTTGGGCATGATAAATACCTTTTCATCCGAAGCTTAGAAGGTAATCGGGAAGGGCCCGAAGCTACCTACTGAGTAACGCCCAAGGTGGCTCACGCGCGCTAGCGCGTTAAGTCCACCGCCTTGTTCGGCTTCTTGTTTGATATTGGATGGTCAGCCAACATGAATCCTCTCAAGCCCCTTAAAGTTAACATAGAATCCATCACCGCGATATACCGGCGAGGATCCGTCAAATCGCTTTGATAATGGAACCAGCTTTCCGTCCAAATCAAGAGTGATTGGCTCTGATGAAGCGACTGATACTGCTGCAAAAAATCCGTCGTATGCGGCAAGTTGTGGATTGCGCTCCTCAATGCCTTTGCACTCGGTGTTTTCAGATCCCTCTATCTTTCCGAAGTTTCTGACGATTACCCAACAGCGATTGCCGTGCTGGTCATCAAACCAAATCTGAGGATCAATACCTAGAACATCGCAGTATGAGAGAATGCTGCCTTTGACGTTCTTCTCGATGTGGTCGCGAACGATCTGGATAGCGAAGTTTCGCAACTCCCACTCGGACATCTCAACTTTAACATCATCAATAGAATGATCCGGCGCCACCGAAGCGCCGCTTTCAGGGTTGGAGAGGTTCCACCCATCTTTCAGTGGGCGAAATGAACGGGCGTCAACTGGGAAAATGCAAGGAACAAGATTGTTCTCTGTGCAGGCATCAATACATCTCTTTACTTCTTTGTTTGTAAGTGTGCCTCGCCTGTCTTGAACAAGATCAACCAGAACTGAAAACACCTGATTCTTGTAGGCAAAGGTAAGATGATCAAAAGAAGGCCATGTGAGGTCTGCCTTTATCCATCGAAAATCATGTTGGGGCTTTACACGTCCGGCGAATTTCTTGAACTGTTCTTGCAGGCGGACTCCCGCTTCATTTCTTGCGCGAAGGAATTCCCTAGACGGATTCTGAGGATCGATTTGGTAGCTCATTACGGGATGGTTCTATTTCTTGCCGAACAGTATTATTACACAACACGCAGTCTTAAGTTGTTAAGAATGCGTGCAGCTTTTTGAGGTGAAAAGCAGCCCATACGAGCAGACTTAGTACCTGAAATTCTTGCATGAAAAGAGGATCATTCATGCGGAAATTCCCGTCAAGAAAAAGCGGATGTGGCCAGAGAGCGGAGGATTCGCCGGGCGATGATCGCTAGAACACGTTCCTTCTGTTTTGGCCAGACCCATTTGCCGGCTTCAGGGTTCCGCCGGTTGGCGTGCAAACCCACGGTGGTCCGAAGAGTCACCCGCCGCCGGTAGCACCGGGGTCGTTGCCCCCAGCTACAACGAAGGCCTTCGCCCGCGACCCGCCGCGCCAGCGGCTCTGGAGTGCTCCAGTCCTCTGGAGCTTTGGCAGACCCGGGTGGCTGGGTGACCGAGGTTTGGAACTTCGGGGGGTGGAGCTGGCCGAGGGGGCAGAGCGGCGCAGAAGCGCCGCACTCCGAGGGCGCTGCGCGCGGTCGGGGTTTCATTCTTCGGATGAGCGTCTCATTAGCGTTCCATCAGCGGTTTATCACGGCTTGGGTTCTGCCCGAAGGTGCGTGTGCAGAAGGCCAGACCTTTTTGAGGCAGAGCGATTTCGCACGGAGGACACGGAGTCCACGGAGGAGTAGGACCCAACCGATGCCTTGGAACTCCGTGCCCTCCGCGTCCTCCGTGCGAGCCAGGGTTGGGTGCACAAAAGGGACAGCCCCTTTTCAGACTCCTGTCCAATCTGCGCAATCTGTGGACGCTCACTCGGCCAGCTCAAGCAGGCGGGAGCCTTCGACGCGGACGACCCAGTTTTCGATGTGGGTGACCTGTTCGTTGGCTTCGTCGTAGCCGCGTTCGACGCGGCATTGCACCACCGTGTCGGCGTGCTGGAACATGGTCGGCAGGCGGTCCTCGGGGAAGGCCATGACGAGCTGCAGGCCGAAGTTGCGGGCGAGGGCGAGGCAGTCGTCGATGCGGTCGCCGCTGAGCTTGGAGAAGGCCTCGTCCATGACGACAAGGCCGAGGTTCTGGACGTCGTCGCGGCGGCCGAGATCATACACCCGGCGGAAGGCGGCGAGGGTGGCGACAAAGAACGGCGCCTGGTTTTCGCCGCCGCTCTGTTTCTTGGCGCTCTTGTTGAGGCTGATCGCCGCGGCGTCGCCGCGGCCGGCGGGCTTGGCCTCGATGTCCCAGTGGTGGTAGTAGCGGTAGTCGAGCGCGCGCTGGTGGCGCTTGTCGTCGGGGTTGTCGGCGGCGTCGATGGCGGCCATGAGCTCGGTCTTGGCGCGCTCGATGTCTTCGCGGCCGGCGGCGTTGAACAGCTCCATCTCGGCGCCGGTCGGCAGGCCCTTTTCGACGAGGGTCCAGATGGCGGTGTGGGCCTTGTCGGCGCGGCTGGTCAGCTGGTAGCGCCAGCCGCCGATCTCGTGGTTCATCGCGCGGTTGATCTCGCGCTTGGTGCGCTCGGCCTCGCTGAGCTTCTCGCGCAGGACATCGAGCACCTGGTGCTGCAGGCGCTCCTCCCACTCGCGGCGGGCGTCCTCGGCGGCGAGCCGGTAGCGCTCGAGCTCGTGCGTCTCCAGTTCCTCGCGGCGGCGGTCAAAGGCCTCGTTGTCCTCGGCCTCGATGTCGAGGGCGTCGGCGAGTTCGGGATGGTTCGGGGCGGCGACCAACTCGCGGCGGGCCTCGTCGCGCAGGCGCCGCGCCTCGGCGGCGCGGCTGTCGAGCTGGACGGCGAAGGCGGCTGCCATTTCGGCGGCCTTGCGCCAGGAATTTGTCTGCTGGCGCGCGGCGGTGAGGCGTTCCCGGATGGCGGCGTCGTCGAACCCGAAGACGCCGGCGCGGGTGGTGCTGCGGGCGAGACAGGCCTGTTCCTCCTGCTCGGTGAGCGCGGCAATGGCGTCGGTCTGCTCGCGCTCGAACTGCTGGAAATCGCCGAGGCTTTGCGCCAGTCGGCCGATGCGCTCGATGACGCCTTCCAGCGTGCGCGCCGTCACCTCGACCTGCTCGATCGCCTGCAGGCGTTCGGGCGTGGCGAGCAGGGCGATGGTCTGGTCGAGCTCGCCGGCCTCGCGCTGCAGCTCGGGCAGCAGGGCAAGCTGGTCGGCGCCTTCGGGCGGCAGAAATTCGTTGAGACCCCACTCGCGGGCGCGGTTGAGGAACTGGCGCCAGTCGTCGCGCTCGCTGCGCGCCTGCACCAGCTCGTGCTCGAGGCTTTTCAAATCGGCCTCGCGCAGGTCCTTCATCCGGCGCAGGCCTTCCTCACCGAGGGTCAGCTCTTTTTCCGGCACCAGCTTGATGCGGCGCGGCGGATCCTTGAGCCAGCCGTCGAGCGAGAGCGCGCGCGCATGCTTGTCGAGCTGGCTGGCCTTGGTGACCGGCATGAGATCGCCGAGCAGGTGATCAAGCAGCTGGGCGGCCGCCGGGTGGCGGGTCTCGACCATGTCGCGCAGCGAGCCGGGCTTGGCCTTGGCAGCGGCGAGTTCGTCGGGCTGGATGAGCGACTCGTGCGGGCTGGGCGTTTCCAGGGCGACCTTCCACGCCGCCTTGAAGTCCTCGGGCAGGATGGCCTGGCGCTGCCGGCCGAGGAAGGCTTCGAGCAGGGGCCACCATTTGTCGGCCTCGCGCTTCACCTCGGTGACGCGGCCGAGGGCGACCGCGCGCTGGCCGCGCGCCTTGAGCGCGTGCAGCAGCGGGGCGGGCGAGGCCTGGCCCTCCTGGAGCTGGTCGAGGTCGCGCCGCAGGGAAACCGCGCGCGACTCCAGTTCCTCGACGCGGGCCTGGGCGGGGCGCAGGCGTTCCTCGGCCTGGCCGCGCAGGTCGTGGTAGACCCCGAGCAGGCGGCCGGCGGCTTCCAGCCCGCGCGCCTCGTCGGCGCCCTTCATCAGGCTCAGCTCGCGGCCGGCGGCATCGGGGGTTTCGAGGCCAAGGGTGGCGGCCTGCCAGATCCACTGCTCCCAGCGGTGGACGCGCTCGCGCAGGACCTCGCGAGCCGCGGTGGCGACCCCTTCCAGTCCGGCGAGGCGCTTGCGGAGGTCACGCAGGCGGGCGCGGTGTTCGGCGAGGCGTGCGCCCTGGTCGCCGAGCGCGGCGCGGTCGGCCTCGACCCGGCGGCGCAATTCGTCGCGCTCGACCCGTGCGGCGTCGTGGGCCTCGCGCTGGGCGGCGTGTTCCGCACGGCGCTCCTCCAGTTTCGCTTGACGGGCGGCGAGGTTTTCCAGGGCCTCCTCGTGGCGCAGGGCGTCGGCGAGGTGGGCATACAGCGCGGACTCGCGGCGCGAATCCCGCCACTGCCGGTGGTGGTCGCCGATGCGTGCCAGCCGCTCAAGCTGGTCATGCATTTTGTTCAGCCGCTCCTGGGCGCGGCGGTGGGCGTCGACGCTGGCCTTGACCGCGCGCACGTCGGGCAGGCCGGGCTCGAGCAGGAAGTCGCGCACGAACTTTTCAAAGTTGCTCTCCGGCTCGAAGGCCATGGCGCGCGGCAGGGTCTTGGCCATCTGCTCCTTGTCGAAGCCGAGGTGGGAGCGCAGTTCCATCTCGGCCAGGTAGGTCTGCTGGCGGTCCCAGGCGTCGCCGTCGAGGTCGCGCTTGAGGCGGGTGCGGAAGTAATCCTCGGGCAGGAAGCGCATGGCCTGAGGGCCGGCCTCGGCCAGGAGGAAATCCGACCACTCCAGGCGGCGGCCGGCTCGGAACCAGAGCGTCGACGGCTTGGCGGTCGGGCCTTCATACTCAATGCGCGCGCCCCAGGTCTCGCGGCGCGGCTCGTCCTCACCGGGGCCCTTGGGCCAGGTAAACTCGAGGGCGGCGAGGGTGACGCTGCTCGGTCGCAGGTAGCGTTCCTGGCCGTCGCGACCGACCGTGTTGGTGTCGCACAGGCAGTAGCCGCGCAGGCTGCGGCCGCTGCCGGCGCCGGCGGCGGCCTTGTTGAAGCGGCTCTGCTGTTCGCCGAGCAGGACGAACTGGATGAGGTCGAGCAGGGCGCTTTTGCCGCTGCCGTTGGCGCCGGTGATGAGGGTGAGGCCGGCGACGTCGATGAACTGGCGGTAGCCATACCAGTTCACCGCCAGGATGCGGCTGAGGGTGATGCGACCGGCGCTCATGACTCGGTCTCCTCCCCGGGTTGGGCGTTGGCGGCGGGTGCGAAGGCGGCGGCGCGGGCCTGCCATTCCTCCAGCGAATCAAAGGGGATGGCGCGCGCCAGGCTGGGCAGGATCTCGATCTGCAGTTCGCCCGGCTGGCTCATGCCCTCGGGCTTGGCGGTGCGGATGAGGCGATGGCGCTTCAGACGGGCGAGGATGCCGTCCAGCTGGGTCGCCAGCGGAGGTTCAAGGCCCTCAAAGTGGACACGCAGGGCCGACCACAGTTGGTCGACCGTGACGATCACCGCCTCCTGCAGGCCGTTGCTGCGCTCGTCATCGTAGAGACGCCAGAGGGCGAGCAGGACCAGGGTCTCCGCCTTGTCGAAGCGACCCAGCAGCAGGCAGGATTCCGTGCGCGGGCGTGCCTGCAGCAGGCACTGGTCCTCGTCGACGATGAGTTCGAGGGCGAGCGGGGCCAGGTAGTCCTCGAGGTGGGAGCGGTAGTGGTCGCGGGCGAGCAGGAAGAGCTCGCGGCCGCTGCCCTCGTCGCCGAGCAGGACGCCGCGGCCGAGCAGTTCCGCCAGCACCTCGCGCATGGGCGCACGGTCCTCGGCTGGCACGGAGGGCCAGAAGGAGGGCCAGAGCGGGTCGTCGGAGGCGGGCATGGAGGGGCGAGCATAAAGAACCCGCCGGGTTGTTCAACTGCAATGGACCGCCGCGCG
>JBIJBO010000022.1:0-35486 GCA_044345215.1 Prosthecobacter sp.
CCGCTTCGTTTCACCCCAGTCGGATGCTCAACGGGGGCACCCAGCCGCGCGGGTTTGCCAGAGCTTCAGAGGACTGGAGCACTCCAGGACGCTGTCGCGACGGATCAGGGCTTGGACGGTGCCAGCAGAGGAAGAAGGGGACCACGAACGGCACGAAGATCACGAAAGGATCCAGCAGGCTTTTGCGAGGCTCGACCGCGCGCAGCGCCCTGGAGTGCGGCGCTTCTGCGCCGCTTTCTCCCACCCGTGTGACCACACCCGCAGTCGGATGCCCAGCGCTGGAGCTCAGCTGCCCGGGTTTGCCAGAGCTCCAGGGGACTGGAGCACTCCAGGACGCTGTCGCGCGGTTCCAGATCCCGTTGACAAATGATTTTCTTAGGCATTCCATGCAAACATGTGTTCGCCGGAGAATCCGATCCCTTGGCCGCATGCGCCGCCACATCGGCTCACGGAACGTGGCACCTATTTTGTGACGGCGGCGACGCTTCACAAGGCACATCATTTCCGCGGCAAGGACCGCCTGGCAGTCCTGCACCGGGGTTTGCTGAGGGTCGCCGCCCAATACGGCTGGAATCTGGAAGCTTGGGCGGTTTTCTCCAATCACTATCATTTCGTCGCCCAATCTCCCGGCGAGGCTGCCACCCTTCCAGCCATGTTGGGCGAACTGCACGCCCGGCTCGCCGGCTGGCTGAACCGCTTGGACGGCTGTCGCGGGCGTCAAGTGTGGCACAATTTTTGGGAAACCCAGCTCACCCATCAGACTTCGTACTTGGCTCGGCTCCACTACACCCATCAGAATGCCGTCCGGCATGGCTTGGTCGCGCAGGCCAAAGAATACCCATGGTGTTCCGCTCGCTGGTTTGAGGAAAACTCGCCAAAGGCCACCGTGAAAGCCATCCAGCGGTTTTCCACCGACCGTCTGCACGTCGGCGACGATTACGCCGTTTCTCCCGACTGGTGATCTCCCGCGCGCAGCGTCCTGGAGTACGGCGCTTCTGCGCCGCTTTCGGCCACCCACTTCGCTTCACCCCAGTCGGATGCTCAACGCTGGAGCTCAGCTGCCCGGGTTTGCCAGAGCTCCAGAGGACTGGAGCACTCCAGGACGCTGCGCGCGGTCGGGGGTGTGCGCAGTCCCCCGGAGCTTGCCACAACGCCTAGGCGCTGCGGGTGAGGGTGAAGCGTTCGATGCGGTGGCCGACCTGGGCATCCAGAGGGATTTTTTCCGGCTCCAGGCCATGGCGGCGGCGCAGGCCGTCGACGCTCCAGCGCACGCGCTTGCCGGCGAGGCCGGGCGACTGCTGGTAGGCGACCGCGGCGAGCAGGTCGAGCAGGTCGTCGGCGGTTTCCAGGGTGAGGGTGTCGGTGGTGGCCTGGTCGCCGGGGGCGGCGGCGAGGCGGGCGACCAGGCGGGCGGCGCGCTGCGGGGTGAGGGCGAGGCGCTGGCGTTCCTTCCAGGCGGCGAGCACGTCGTCCTCGTTCTGGCGCTCGGCCTGGCCGGGAGCGAAGGACAGGTCCAACGGCAGCTTGGTGCGGCGCGGTTTGTAGAGCGACTCGAGGCCGTAAAAAAAGCGCGTTTCCAGGCAGAGCGGTGCGAAGTCGGCCGACTGACCGGCGAGATCGGCGAAGCGGGCACCGGCCTGGGCCTGGCTGATGGCTTCGCAGTAGGCTTTGACCCGTTCCGGCCGGCGACCGCGCAGTTCGGTCTGGTAACGGTAGCGCTGCTGCGACAAGCGATTGAAGGCGGCCATGCGCAGGTCGATGGCCTCCGCGCGGCGCTTCAGGCCGCCGAGGTCGCGCTCGAGCCGAACCAGCAGGCGCACGGCGCGGTCGTAGGCCTCGCGATCCTCGTAGCCGTAGTGCTCGCGCAGGCCGAGCGAGAGTTTTTCGCGCAGCAGCGGTTCCTCGGCGCGGTCGGCGACCCGGGCGCGGGCGGCCTCGATGCGGGCCAGCAGGCCGCCACGGCGCAGGGCGTCGTAACAGACCATGTGCTGGCCGCGACGGAACTCGTGGTAGAGCAGGTGCAGGGTGTCGGCCGCCGACCCGCTCTGGCGCTGGCGCTGCTCGAAGCCGGAGACCAATTTTTCCACCGCGTGCAATTGCTCGATGGCGCGTTCGAGGCGCTGGCCGAGGTCGGTCACGGTCGAGCGCAATTGGTCGGCATCCTGCAGGACCGGCTCCAGCACGTGGGTGGCCTCCAGGGTGTGGCAGAGGCCGCGCAGGGTGTCGGCGAAGGTCTGCAGTTCCGCCACCTCGTCCTCGGCAAGGTCGCGCAGCATGCGCAGCAGCGGTCGCAGGCCGGGGGCGATGACCGCCCAGCGCTCGTGCAGGCCAAGCGTCTGGTCCTCGAGCCAGCCGGCGGCGAGCAGGCGGTTGAAGAACTGGCCGGCGCGCTGGCGGGCGTCGCGCAGGGCCGAGCCCTCGTCCTCGGCGAGCAGGGTGCCGGGATGGGCGGCGAGCACCTCGCGCAGGATTTCCAGGGTCTCCTTGTGCGAGAGCCGGCCCGACTCCCCGGCCTCCTCGATGAGCCGGTCGGCGCAGTCCACGTAAACCGGTGCCGATGGCCGGGTCAGCGGACGGAAAAAGTCCACCGGGACGGCTTCGGCGAGGCGGGTGGAAAGCGGCGTCGGCATGGATCGACAAACTGGGGAGAACCCCGCCGCGATCAAGCTTTCCGTCGCCGGGGTGCATTTCCCGCAGTGGCATGGACGATTCTGCCTGCGCGGCCGGGTTCGCAAGAGCGGGTCTGTCCGGGGCGTTTTCGAACGTTGGCCCCCAACCGCCCCTTTTGCCATGAAGATGAAATTCAGCGCCCTGATCCTGCTCGCCCTGCCGGCCGTTCCCGCCCTGGCGGCGAAGGAGGAGGCTGTCGACCCGAACCAGCCCGTGTCCTTCTACAAACACGTCCGCCCGATCCTGCAGGCGAACTGCACGGGCTGCCACCAGCCGGCCAAGGCCAAGGGCGATTACGTGATGACCGACTTTGCCAAGCTGCTCGCCGGCGGCGAGGAGGGCAGCGCGATCGTGCCCGGCAAGCCGGAGGCCTCGAACCTGCTGGCCGTCTCCACGCCCGGCGCCGATGGCAAGGCGGAGATGCCGCCCAAGGGCGATCCCCTGCACGCCAGCCAGCTCGACCTGATCCGCCGCTGGATCGCCGAGGGCGCCAAGGATGACACGCCGGCCTCGGCGCTCGCCCACTACGACATGAACCGCCCGCCGGTCTACGTGACGCCGCCGGCGGTGACCTCGATCGAGCATTCGCCCGACGGACGCTTCCTCGCCGTGGCCGGCTACCACGAGGTGCTCATCCACAAGGCTGACGGCAGTGGCCTCGAAGCGCGCCTGGTCGGCCTGTCCGAGCGCGTCCAGAAGCTGGCGTGGTCGCCCGACGGCAAAAAGATCCTCGTCACCGGCGGCAGCCCGGCGCGACTGGGCGAAATCCAGATCTGGGACGTGGCGACGAAGAAGCTCGAGCTGTCCAAGCCGCTCACCTTCGACACCCTCTATGGCGCGAGCTGGTCGCCCGACGGCAAGTTTGTCGCCGTCGGCTGCGGCGACAACGGCCTCCGCGCCTTTGAAGCCGCCAGCGGCAAGGAGGTCGTGTTCATGGGCAGCCACAGCGACTGGGTGCTCGACACGGTCTGGGGGGTGGACGGCAAGCACCTGGTTTCCTGCGGGCGCGACATGAGCGTCAAGCTCACCGAGGTCGAGAGCCAGCGCTTCATCGACAACATCACCTCGATCACGCCCGGCGCGCTCAAGGGCGGCGTGCAGGCCCTGGCGCGGCACCCGCAGCGCAACGAGATTCTCATCGGTGGCACCGACGGCGTGCCGGCGATCTACCGCATGGAGCGCATCACCAAGCGCGTCATCGGCGACAACGCCAACCTGATCCGCCGCTTCCCGGTGATGGAGGGCCGCATCTTTGGCGTCGACTTCGCGCCCGACGGCAAGCGCATCGCCGCCGGCGCCTCGCACGAGGGCAGCGGCGCGGTGAACGTTTATGCGAGCGACTACGACAGCGCCATGCCCGACACCGTGAAGAAGATCGTCGAGACGGTCAACGGCAAGGGCCCGGAGCTCGACACCTGGGTCACCCAAGACGTCAAGCTGCTCAGCAGCACGCCCGTGCCCGGCGGCGTCTTCAGCGTCAGCTTCAGCCCGGACGGCACGACCGTGGCGGCCGCCGGACAGGACGGCCGCATCCGCCTGATCGAGGCGGCGACCGGCAAGATCGCCAAGGAGTTCGTCAGCGTGCCGCTCGTGGCCGACAAGGCGCTGGCCGCCAGCGAGGTGATTGCCGACGACAGCGTGCGCGCCACGGCGAAGAAGGACGACAAGGTCGAGACCCTGGTGCCCGGGCTGACCGTGGCTTCGCTGGAAGTCGAGCCGAAGCAGATCGCCATTGGCAAGCCGAACGAGTACGCCCAGCTGCTGGTTACCGCCACGATGAGCGACGGCAGCAAGGCCGACATCACCCGTCTGGCCAAGCTCACCGCCACCGCCGATGCGGCTGCCGTGAATGCGCGCGGGCTGGTGCGCCCCGCCAGGGACGGCAAGGGCACGGTCAAGATCGCCTTCATGGGCCGCGCCGCCGAGGTGCCCTTCACGGTGAGCGGCATGCAGCAGTCGCTCAAGCCCGACTATGTGCGCGACGTCATGCCCGTTTTGTCCAAGCTCGGCTGCAACATGGGCACCTGCCACGGCGCCAAGGACGGCAAGGCCGGCTTCAAGCTCAGCCTGCGCGGCTATGACCCGATCTTCGATGTGCTCGCCTTCACCGACGAACTCGCCAGCCGCCGCGCCAATGTCGCCTCACCCGAGCACTCGCTGATGCTGCTCAAGGCCAGCGGTTCCGTGCCGCACGAGGGCGGCCAGCTCACCGTGCCCGGCGAGCTCTATTATGAAACCCTCAAGGCCTGGATCGGCCAGGGGGCGAAGCTCGACCTGAAGACGCCTCGTGTCGCCAGCATCGAGATCTTCCCGAAGAACCCGGTCATCGAGCGCGTCGGCGGCCGCCAGCAGATGCGCGTCGTCGCCCGCTACGCCGACGGCTACGTCAAGGATGTCACCGCCGAGGCCTTTGTCGAGAGTGGCAACGGCGACGTCATCGAGGCCGACACCAGCGGTTTGATGAACAGCCTGCGCCGCGGCGAGGCCGCCATCCTGGCGCGCTTTGAGGGAGCCTATGCTGCCACCACCATCACCGTCATGGGCGACCGCACCGGCTTTGTCTGGAAGCAGCCGGAGACCTGGGGCCGCATTGACGAACTGGTGGCGAAGAAGTGGGAGCGCATGAAGATCGAGCCGAGCGGTTTGTGCAGCGACGACGAGTTCCTGCGCCGCGTGCATCTCGATCTCACCGGTCTGCCGCCGAAGGCGGAGGACGTGCGCGCCTTCCTCGCCGACACCCGCGAGACACAGGTCAAGCGCGAGGCGGTCATCGACAAGCTCATCGGCAATGCGGACTTTGTCGACCACTGGACCAACAAGTGGGCCGACATGCTGCAGGTGAACAGCAAGTTCCTCGGGGCCGAGGGCGCCGCCAGCCTGCGTTCCTGGATTCGCGAGCAGGTGGCGCAGAACACTCCCTACGACCGCATGGCCTACCGCATCGTCACCGCCAGCGGCTCGACCAAGGACAACCCGGCGGCGAACTACTACAAGATCGTTCGCGACGCCGAGAACCTGGTCGAGAACACGACGCACCTGTTCCTGGCCACGCGCTTCAACTGCAACAAGTGCCACGACCATCCCTTCGAGAAGTGGACCTGGGACCAATACTACGAGACGGCCGCCTTCTTCGCCCAGATCGACCTCAAACCCGATCCCGCCAGCGCCGGCAAGACGATCGGCGGCACTGCCGTCGAGGGAGCCAAGCCGCTCTATGAAATCGTCGGCGACAAGACCGAGGGCGAAATGAACCACCTGCGCACCAGCAAGCCGGTGGCGCCGCGCGTGCCCTACGACACCCAGCTGATCCGCCAGGAGCCGTCGGCACCGGTTTCGCGCCGCGAACAGTTCGCCGCCTGGATGACCAGTCCCGACAACGACTACTTCGCGATGAGCTATGCCAACCGCATCTGGGGCTACCTCACCGGCACTGGCGTCATCGAACCGCTGGACGACATCCGCGCCGGCAACCCGCCGAGCAATCCGGAGCTGCTGCAGCACCTGACCAACGAGTTCGTCCAGAGCGGGTTCAATGTCCGCCACCTGATGCGCCTGATCACCACCAGTCGCACCTACCAGCTCAGCCTCGCCACCAACAAGTGGAATGCCGATGACACCGTCAACTACAGCCATGCCAAGGCGCGGCGCCTGCCGGCGGAAGTGCTGTTTGATGCCGTGTTCGCCGCCACCGGTTCGCAGCCGAACATCCCCGGGGTGCCCAAGGGCACTCGCGCCGCCCAGCTCGCCGACGGCCAGATCCAGCCGACCGACGGCTTCCTTGCCAATTTCGGCAAGCCCGCGCGCGAGTCGGTGTGCGAGTGCGAGCGCAGCAACGACGTCAACCTCGGCCCGGTCATGGCCCTGATGTCGGGACCGACGGTCGGCGACGCCATCAGCGATCCGAACAACGCCATCGCCAAACTCACGAAGGAGGTGGCCGACGATCGCAAACTGGTCGAGGAACTCTTCGTGCGCGTGCTCAACCGCCTGCCGGGCGACAAGGAAATCGCCGCCGCGCTGGCGAGCATGCAGGGCATGGACGCCGAGCACAAGCAGCTCACCGCGGAATGGCAGACGAAGGAGGCCGAGCAGAAGCCGGTCATCGCCAAGGCCGAGGCCGAGCGCGCCGCCGCCCTGGCCG
Organism: Prosthecobacter sp.; assembly: GCA_044345215.1. GTDB lineage: Bacteria > Verrucomicrobiota > Verrucomicrobiia > Verrucomicrobiales > Verrucomicrobiaceae > Prosthecobacter. The sequence goes on from JBIJBO010000022.1 coordinate 6,812, forward strand.
CCGCGAAGCAGGAACTGGCCGCCCATGAAGCCAGGATGGCGCCCGAATGGAAGAAGCAGGAGGAAGCCCGCCTGGCCGCCATCGCCAAGGCCGAGGCGGCGGTGAAGAAGGCCGGTGAAACCGCGCTCGCCCAGCAGTCGCGCTGGGAACAGTACCTGGACCTGACCACGCTTTGGGAACCGCTCGACCTGAAGGTGGTGCGCGCAGCCGGGGTCGCCAAGCTCGAGCTCCAGCCCGACAAGAGCCTGTTTGCGACGCCGCTGCCCGAGGGCCAGATGGCGGCCGGCAACTACCTCGTCCAGGCGCGCACCGCGCTCAAGGGCATCACGGCGATCAAGCTGGAAGTCCTGCCCGATGACCGGCTGCCGAGCAACGGCCCCGGTCTCGCCCCGGACGGCAACTTCGTGCTCAGCGAGATCCTCGTCAGCGCCAGCCCGGCCGATGCCAAGCGCGCCAAACGCGCCGGTGTGCAGATCGCACTGCGCAATCCGCGCGCGGATTTCGAGCAGGACAACTTCCGCGTTGCCGACTCGCTCAAGAAGGGCAACCGCGACCGCGGTTGGGCCGTCAGCCCCGAGGCTGGCCTGAGGCATGAGGCGGTGTTTGAGTTCGACAAGCCGCTCGATTTTGACGGCGGCGCCCTGCTCAGCGTCCAGCTCACCCACTTCTTCCAGAACGGCAAATACAACCTCGGCCGCTTCCGCCTCTGGGTCACCACCGCGCCCGTGGTGCGCTTCGGCGCGCCGGCCGCGGTCGCCGCGTCGTTCAAGCTGCCGGCCGACAAGCGCACGCCCGCGCAGAAGGCGCTGCTCACCGCCCACTTCCTCGAGCAGGCGCGCGACTACCAGACGCAGAAGGAGGTTCTGGCCATCGCCCGCAAGCCGCGGCCGGCGGATCCGCAGCAGCTCGCCCTCGCGGCCAAGGTCGCCGAGGCGGGGAAACCGATCCTGCTTGATCCCAAGCTGCTGCAGTTGCGCCGCGATGCCGGTCTCAGCGAGAAACAGCTCGCCGACCGCCGCCTCACCGCCGCCCAGGATCTCGCCTGGGCCCTGATCAATTCCCCAGCCTTCCTGTTCAACCACTGACGGGCAGCTGACCGCCGCGCCAGCGGCCCTGATGTGCTCCAGTCCTCTGGAGCTCTGGGCAACGCGGGCGGCTGGGTGACAGAGTTTTGGAACTTCGGTGGGGTGAAGCCGGGCGGGGGGCGAGAGCGGCGCAGAGGCGCCGCACTCCGAGGGCGCTGCGCGCGGTCGGGGGTTGTACTGCTGTCCTCTGGAGATCGGCTCAAAGCTGACAAGCGAGAGTGGCGGAGGGCCGGAGCACTCAAGGCCGCTGCGCGCGTCTGCATTCGCTCTTGCCGCTGACGGCCAAACGCGCCATAAACGCGGGCATGTCGATTTCTCCGCGCGGTCACCATTGGCCGATCGTCATCGCCCTGATCGCCGGTGTCGCCGCCGGCGCGGCCCTGCAGCCCTTTGCCAGTCCGGCCGAGGGGGAGCCCGCCGCCTGGACGGGCAGCGTGCTGGCCGGCTGCCGGTTCTTTGCCGATCTCTTCCTGCGCGCCCTGAAGATGGTCATCGTGCCGTTGGTGGTTGCCAGCATCGTCAGCGGCATCGCCGGCCTGAAATCGCTCGAGGGTTTCGCGCGCATGGGCTTGAAGACCTGGGCTTACTACTGCGGCAGCAGCCTTGTCGCCGTCTGTGTCGGCCTGGCTTTTGTCAACCTGATGCAGCCCGGCCTGAGCGACGGCGCGCCTAATCCGACCCTGCGGGCGGCCATGCAGTCGGCGTTGGAGAGCAAGGAGGCGGGCGAGGTCGGCGAGGTCATGAAGCATGCCGGGGAAGGCGCCGCCTCGCTGCTCGACATCGTTCGCCGCGCCATCCCGACCAATGTCATCGAGGCCTGCGCGACCGGCGACCTGCTCGCCATCATCGTCTTCAGCATCCTCTTCGCGGTCGCCATGGTGCGGGTGCCAGGCGGCCCGCCATCCGCGCTGCGCGATGTCTTCAACCAGCTGACCGACGTGATGACGCTGATCACCACCTGGATCATGAAGTTCACACCCTACGCGGTCTTCTGCCTGGTCGTGCCGGCCATCGCCAGCGTCGGCGTCGGCGTGCTGCAGAATCTGGTGCCTTACGTGCTGACGGTGGCGGGCGCCCTGCTGTTCCACCTGCTTGTCCTCCTGCCGCTGACACTCCAGTTCCTGGCCGGGGTCAGTCCGGCGGCGCACTTCCGCAACATGCGCGACTCGTTGCTGATGTCGTTTTCGACCGCCTCCTCGACGGCGACGATCCCGGTGACGATGCGCTGCATCACGCAGAATGCGCGCGTCAGCGAAAAGGTCGCCAGCTTCGTCATCCCGCTTGGGGCGACGGTGAACATGAACGGCACCGCCCTCTATGAATGCATCGTTGTGGTTTTCGCCGCCCAGGTGCTTGGGGTCGATCTGAGCCTGTCCCAGCAGTTCATCGTGGTGCTGCTGGCGCTGGTGTCCAGCATCGGCGTTGCCGGCATCCCGGCTGCCAGCCTCGTGGCCATCATCATCATCATGCAGAACGCCGGCTTCAGCGAGGACATGATCAAGGCCAGCCTCGGCCTGGTCCTGACCATCGACCGTCCGCTCGACATGGCGCGCACGACCGTGAACGTCTTCGGCGACACGGTGGGCGCGGTGGTCATCGCCCGTTCCGAGGGCGAGAGCGCGGGCTGACGGTCACAGCCAGATCATCAGCGCCTGCACCAGCTCGCGGGTCTGGCTGACGCGGAATTCATCGCCCGCCTGCAGCCGGACGCGCCCGCCGCCCGGGCGGTTGAACTCGAAGATGACCGGCAGGTCGCCGGGGTGGCTGATGAGCACCTCGAGGATGCGGTCGAGGTCGATGTCGCTGTGGCGCCGGCAGTCCAAGCGCAGCAGCAGCGGTTTCGGCGGCGCCGGCGGTTTCGGCTCGACCTCGGCCGCTGTGGGGGTGTTCGGGTCGCGCGCCTTCTTCGGCTTCAGCTCCTTGACGTCACCGCCGAGGGTGACGCGGTTGCCCTCGCCGCGCTGATCCTTGGCGCAGCGGCAGCGCAGGCCGATGACGTTGCCTTCCTTGAGCAGGTCCTTGAACTTCTCGAACTCGTCGCTCCAGGCCATGATTTCGGCGGAGCCGCTGAAATCCTCGAGCGTGAAAATGGCAAAGGGCCTGTTGTCCTTCTTCGAATAGCGCACGTCGAGCGTCTTGACGATGCCGACGACAAAGGCGCTGACCGGCTTGGCGCTGGTGTCCACATCGTCGAGCGCGCCGATGCGGGTGATGCGCGGCGAGTCGTAGTGGCCGCGGTAGCTGTCGAGCGGGTGACCGCTGACGTAGAAGCCGAGCAGTTCCTTCTCGAAACCGAGCACCTCGTCGATCGTCCATGGCATCACGGCAGGCGCGCCGCCCTTGGCCGGCGTCTTCTTCGGCGCCAGGTCGAAGTCGTCGAACAGGCCGCCCTGGCCGGCCCTGCGGTCCTTTTGCAGGGATGAGGCGGCGGCGAGCGCCTGGTCGAGGCGGGCAAAAAGCGCGGCGCGGTCTTCGCCGGAGAAGTCGAAGGCGCCGCACTTCACCAGCGCCTCGAGCATCTTCTTGTTTACCGCGCGGCTGTCCATGCGCGCCGCGAAGTCGTCGATGCCGGTGAAGGCGCCGTTGCGCTCGCGCTCCTCGATCGCGGCGGCCATGGCGGCCTCGCCGACGTTCTTGATGGCGCTCAGGCCGAAGCGAATCGCGTTCGGCGCGCCGTCCGCCGCCGCGCCGTCGTGGTGTTCGGGAGCGAACTTCAGCGAGGAGCGGTTGAGGTCCGGCGGCAGGATGGTGATGCCCATGCGCTGGCACTCGCTGACGAAGAAGGCGATCTTGTCGGTGTTGCTGATTTCATAGCTGAGCACGGCGGCCATGAACTCGACCGGGTAGTTCGCCTTCAGGTAGGCGGTGCGGTAGGTCACCACCCCGTAGGCGGCCGAGTGCGACTTGTTGAAGCCGTACTGGGCGAACTTTTCCAGAAGGTCAAAGACCGCGTTCGCCTGCTTGGACGGGATGCCGTTGGTCGTCTCGCAGCCGGCGACGAAAATCTTGCGCTGGCGCGCCATCTCCTCGGCATCCTTCTTGCCCATGGCGCGCCGCAGCAGGTCGGCCTGGCCGAGGGTGAAGCCGGCGAGCACGTTGGCGGCCTGCTGCACCTGTTCCTGGTAGACCAGAATGCCGTAGGTTTCCTTGGCGATCGTTTCCAGCAGCGGGTGCGGGTATTCAACCTGCTCCTCGCCCTTCTTGCGCTTGATGTAGTCGGGGATGAACTGCATCGGCCCCGGTCGGTACAGGGCCAGGATGGCGATGATTTCCTCGATCTTGTCCGGACCGAGCTGCTTGCAGGTGTTGATCATCCCGCCGGATTCCATCTGGAACACCGCAACCGTTTCGCCGCGCTTGAGCAGGTCGAAGGTGGCGGGGTCGTCGAGCGGCACCGCGCCGGTGTCGAAGCCGGGCACGCGCCGGCGCACCCACTGCTCGGCCTCGTGAATGACGGTGAGCGTCTTCAGGCCGAGGAAGTCCATCTTCAGCATGCCCAGCTCGGTGAGCGGCTTCATGGCGAACTGGGAGACGATTTCCTCCTCGTTGCCACGCGTCAGGGCGATGAAGTCCGACAGCGGCTTGTCGCCGATGACGACGCCGGCGGCGTGGATGCCGGTGCCGCGCGTCAGGCCCTCGAGAAAGAGCGCGTGCCGCCACAGTTCCTGGGCGGAGCCGTCGTTCTCGACATAGGCCTTCAACTCCGGGTTCTTGTCGATGGCACCGTCGATGTGCACCGACTTGCCGGTCGCCTTGTCCACCTTGTCCTCGCCGGCCAGGGTGATGTTCAGCTCGGCCGGGATCATCTTGGAGAGCCGGTCGGCGTCACCATAGCTCCAGCCGAGCACGCGGCCAACGTCGCGCACGACGCTTTTCGCACCCATGGTGCCGAAGGTGATGATGTGGCTGACGCTGCGCTCGCCGTACTTCTGGCGCACGTACTCGATCACCTCCGGCCGCCGGGTCTGGCAGAAGTCGATGTCGATGTCGGGCGGGCTGACGCGCTCGGGGTTGAGGAAGCGCTCGAACACCAGCTCGAAGCGGATCGGGTCGATGTCGGTGATGCCGAGGGCGTAGGCGACCACCGAGCCGGCGGCCGAACCACGGCCCGGTCCGACCGGGATGCCGTGTTCGCGCGCCCAGTTGATGAAGTCCCAGACGATGAGGAAGTAGCTGGTGAAGTTCTTCTCGTTGAGCAGGGCCAGCTCTTTGTCGAGGCGGGCGCGCAGGGCCCCGTCGTTCAGGGCGCGGTCGCGGCCGTAGCGGCGGATCATGCCCTCCTCGCAGAGCCGGCGCAGGTAATCGTTGCGGTCGCTGCCGTCGGGCGGGTTGAACAGCGGGTAGCGATCGATGCTGGTCGAGTCGAGGCGCAGGCTGAGGTCGCAGCGCTCGGCGATCGCCAGGGTGGTGTCGCAGGCCTCCGGCAGCTCGTGGAAGAGCGCGCGCATCTCCTCGGCCGTCTTGAAGTAAACCTCGGGCGAGTAGGTGCGCAGGTTGGTGTCGTGGACGCTGGCGCCGACGCCGATGCGCACGAGGATGTCATGGCTCTCGTGGTCCTCGCGATTGAGGAAGTGCACATCGTTGGTGGCGACCGTCCTCAGGCCGTACTTCCTTCCCCACTCGACCAGCTGGCGCGTGCTGCGCTGCTGCTGTTCGAGACCGTGGTCCATCAGCTCGAGGAAGAAGTGCTCGGGACCGAAGATTTCGCGGAACTCGACCAAGCTGCGCTCGGCCTCGTCCTGGCGGTCGCTGTGCAGCAGCTCATTGATCTCGCCATTCAGGCAGCCGCTGAGGCAGATCAGGCCCTCGCGATGCGCGCGCAGGGCGTCCTTGTCGATCCGCGGCACACCCTGCCACTGGCCGTCGAGGTGGGCCAGGGTGACCAGGCGCGACAGGTTTTCATAGCCGGCGTTGTTTTCCGCCAGCAGGGTCAGGTGCGAGGCGCGCTGGCGGCCGGCCACGTCCTTCTGCTCGAACATCGAGCCCGGCGCCAGGTAGATCTCGCAGCCGAGGATGGACTTCATCTTCGCCTTCTTCGCCGCCATGTAGAAATCGATCGCCCCATACAGATTGCCGTGGTCGGTCAGCCCCACCGCCGGCATGCCCAGCTTGCCCGCCCGCTTCACCAAGTCGTCGACACGCACGGCGCCGTCGAGCAGGGAGAAATCGGAATGGACGTGGAGATGGACGAAGGAATCAGACATCAGGCGGAATGACCCTAGGCGGGAGCTGCGCCGGGGCAAGGCCGGGGGTGGGCGGAAGCGACGAGGCGGCCGATTCGGGCGGGCGAGCTTGTGAAATTTTTCACAAATTCGCCTTGCCCGGGTTTTGCCGGCGTAGAATACTGGAAGTCGCCCCCTAAGACATGCCCACGGTCACCCGAGAACACGAAGCCCCGGACACCGCCGCGAAAGCTGCGCGGCAGCTTGAGGCACTGGACGAGACCGCGGTCGACATCGTCGGCGAGAAGCTGGTTCTCAACATGGGACCCTCGCATCCGGCCACCCACGGGGTGCTGCGCCTGGTGCTGGAACTGGACGGCGAAATCATCACCAAGGCCGATCCGGACGTCGGCTATCTGCATCGCGGCGACGAGAAGATCGCCGAGAACATGCACTATAACCAGTTCGTGCCCTACACGGACCGGCTCGATTACCTGGCGCCGCTGGCGAACAACGTCGCTTACGCTCTGGCGGTCGAGAAGCTCATGGGCTGGGAAGTTCCGGAGCGTGGCCAGGCCATCCGGGTGATCTGCTGCGAACTGGCGCGCATCTCCGCGCACCTGCTCGGGGTGGGCGTCTTTGCCATGGACGTCGGCGCCATGACGGCCTTCCTCTACACTTTCACGGAGCGCGAGAAGATCTACAACCTCTGCGAGCAGCTCACCGGCGCCCGTTTCACCACCAGCTACACCCGCGTCGGCGGCCAGATACGCGACCTGCCCGACGGCTTCACCGGGGCGGTTTCAAAGTTCCTCGACGAGATCCTGCCGGTGATCGATGAGATCGACCAGTTGCTCACCCGCAACGCGATTTTCATGTCGCGCACCCAGGGCATGGGCGTGATTTCCAAGCAGGACGCCATCGCGTTTGGCCTCACCGGTCCGAACCTGCGCGGCTCCGGGGTCGACCACGACCTGCGCAAGGCGCATCCCTACCTGCACTACGACCGCTACGAGTTCGACATTCCAATCGGCACCACCGGCGACTGCTACGACCGCTACCTGGTGCGCATGGAGGAGATGCGCCAGAGCGTGCGCATCCTGCGCCAGGTGCTGGCAGCCCTGCCCGGCGGTCCGATCAACGTCGCCGATGCGAAGAATCTGTTGCCGCAGAAGGATCGCGTGCTGATGAAGATGGAGGAACTGATCCACCACTTCATCCTTGCCACCCAGGGCATTGATGCGCCGGCCGGCGAAATCTACTTCGGCGCCGAGAACCCGAAGGGTGAACTCGGCTTCTACATCCACAGCAAGGGCGGCGGCGTCCCCTACCGCCTGAAGATCCGCAGCCCCTCTTTCGTCAACCTCAGCATCCTGCCCAAGATGCTCGTTGGCCACATGCTGAGCGACATTCCCGCCGTGCTCGGCAGCCTCGACTTTGTCATGGGCGAATGCGACCGCTGAGGCCGCCCCGACCTCCACCCCCGATTTCCCAAAGAGATGGCCTTCGCAGTTCCCGCCGAGCTTGAGCACAAGATGGATGAGGTGATCACCCATTACCCTGTGTCCAAGCGCAGCGCTGTGCTGCCGCTGCTCCACCTCATGCAGGAGCACTTCCGCCACATCAGCGACGACATCGTCAACTGGGTGGCCGAGAAGCTCGGCCTCGAGCCGATCCAGGTGCTGGAAGTCGTCACCTTCTACCCCGGCTTCCGCCAGACCGCCCCGGGCAGGTATCACATCCGCGTCTGCCGGACCCTGTCCTGCGCGATGGCAGGCTCCTACGAGCTGATGGACGCCCTCTGCCAGGCGGCGAAGATCGATCGCAGCCACTGCGACCATCATCATCCCATCGCCGTTGGCGAGGATGGCAAGTTCAGCATCGAGTTTGCCGAATGCCTCGCCAGCTGCGGCTTCGGCCCGGTGTGCATGGTCGAGGACGACTTCCATGAGAAGGTCGACCCGGCCAAGGCTGCGGAACTGCTCGCCCGCTACGCCTGAGCGGCCCGTGCCTGTGCGCGTTCCATATCCGGCGCGCAGGTCCCGGAGATGAAGCATTCTCGGCATCGCCATGGGCCGGGTCCGTGATCCCGGGAGATGCGCCGGCTGCGGCTGGCGCGGCGGCAACCGGGCACAAAAAGGCGGAGGGTTGCCCCTCCGCCGAAACATCGGACGGCTGTCTCAGCGTGTCGAACGCCAGGAGACGATGTCGTCCTTGGTCGAGCGCTGCTTGTCCGGACCAAAGCTGAAGACGATGGCGCTGGCGGACAGGAACTGCGGCGCGCGGCTCGAGGTGAGCATGTCATTGCTCTGCTTGTCGGGATTCTCGATGCGGTTGTCGTAGTTGGTGTCGAGTCCGACGACGTAGGGCAGGCCCCAGATGTCGACGAGGCGCACCGGCGCGCCGTCGCCGGCACCGCCGCTCGGGTCGATGATCCCGAACTGGTTGTTGTTCTTCGCGAAGGGCAGGTCGATGAACTTGATCTTGCGCGGGTTCATGTCGTCGGCGCCGGTCTGCGTGTTCGCCATGAGGATGTTGATGATCGGCGTGCTGGTGCCGTCGGTGAGGAAGGGCTGCATGTCCGTGTCGCCGCCAGTGGCATCCTCGGGCTTGATGGGGAACCGGTTGTACTCGGTGCGGTAGTGGTTGATGGCGACGACGATGTCCTTCATCGTCTTCTGCGTGCGCACCTGGTCGGCCTTGCGCGTGACGAGGTTGGCGACCGGGATGGCGAGCGAGGCCAGGATCGCGATGATGACGATGACGACGAGGAGCTCGATCAGAGTGAAGCCGCGCGGTGCGGGGCGAAGGGAGGGTTTCATGACGGCGGATGGGGTGGTTTTGCGAGGGCGCACGCCAAGCGTGCGAGCGTTCGCTTTTTCATGTTAAATCAAATTCCGGCGGAGCCGTCAACACTTGTTGCGTGACGCCGGCGATTCGGTTGACGCGCGGGCGCGCCGCGACTGCCATGCTTGTGGTCAGGCCTGCGCGCGCCGCGCATTCGGCATCCGCCGCGCGCGCAATTTTCATTGTCAACAAACGCTTGCATCCTATAATCCAACGACAATTATCGGTGCTGTCTCCTGACGAAAACATAACAACAAGCCCGATCACGAAAACCCCCCTATGGCAAAAACAGCGAGCAAAAGCGGCAAGGCAGTGAAATACGTCTATTCCTTTGGAGCAGGAAAAGCAGATGGTGATGGCTCCATGAAGTCGCTGCTTGGCGGCAAGGGTGCGAACCTCGCCGAGATGAGCCGCATTGGCCTGCCCGTGCCTCCGGGGTTCACGATCACGACGGAAGTCTGCACGTATTATTATGCCAACAAGCGCAGCTACCCGGCCGATCTGCAGAAGCAGATGGAGGAGGGCATCGCCAAGATGGAGAAGATCATGGGCTGCAAGTTCGGCGATGCCAAGGGCATGCCGCTGCTCGTCGCCGTGCGCTCCGGCGCCCGCGACTCGATGCCGGGCATGATGGACACCATCCTCAACCTTGGCCTCAACGACCAGACCGTGCTGTCGCTGGCCGCGACGACGAAGAACGAGCGCTTCGCCTGGGACTGCTACCGCCGCTTCGTCCAGATGTACGGCGACGTCGTGCTCGGCGTGCAGAAGCGCGAGGGCGAGGACCACGAGCCCTTCGAGACCGTCATCGAGGGCTTCAAGCATGAGAAGTACCACAAGGACATCGTCGACAGCGACCTGACCGCCGATGACCAGAAGGAGCTCGTCAAGCGCTTCAAGGCGCTCGTCAAGGAGCGGACCGGCAAGGGCTTCCCCGAGAATCCCTGGGACCAGCTGCGCGGTGCCGCCGGCGCCGTCTTCGGCTCCTGGATGAACGACCGCGCGATCGTCTACCGCCGCAAGTACAACATCCCGGCCGAGTGGGGCACCGCGGTCAACGTCCAGGCGATGGTCTATGGCAACACCGGCAACGACTCCGGTTCCGGAGTCGCCTTCACCCGCAACCCGGCCAACGGCGTCAATGAGTTCTACGGTGAGTTCCTCATCAACGCCCAGGGTGAGGACGTCGTCGCCGGCGTGCGCACCCCCGAGCCGGTCAAGCAGCTCCAGCAGGAGATGCCGAAGGCCTACGCGGAACTCATGAAGGTCCGCGCCATCCTGGAGAAGCACTTCAAGGACGTCCAGGACGTCGAGTTCACCATCCAGCAGGGCAAGCTGTTCATGCTGCAGACCCGCAACGGCAAGCGCACCGCTGCCGCCGCGCTGAAGTTCTCGATGGACATGGTCAAGGAAAAGCTCATCGACTGGGAAACCGCCATCCTGCGCAACCCGGCCGAGCAGCTCGACCAGCTCCTTGCCCCGATCTTCGATCACACCGACGTGCGCAACGCCAAGGCGATTGCCACCGGCCTGCCCGCCGGTCCCGGCGCCGCCTCCGGCAAGATCTACCTCAATGCCGACCGCGCCGCCGCCGCCGAACAGCGCGGTGAGAAGGTTTTGCTCGTCCGCAACGAGACCTCCCCCGAGGATCTGCGCGGCATGATTGCCGCCGAGGGCATCCTCACCGCCAAGGGCGGCGTCTCCTCGCACGCCGCGCTCGTCGCCCGTCAGATGGGCAAGGTTTGCATCTGCGGCGCCGCCGCCCTGGAGATCGATTACGACAAGAAGACGGTCAGCGTCGCCGGCAAGACCTTCAAGGAAGGTGACTTCCTCAGCATCGACGGCACAAGCGGCACGGTTTACGCCGGCCAGCTGAAGACCGCCCCGTCCGAGATCATCACCGGCATGATCCACGGCGACACCGCCGCCCAGGCGACCGAGACGTTCCAGCACTTCAACCAGCTGATGAAGTGGTGCTCCAAGGTCACCCGCCTGCAGGTGCGCACCAACGCCGACAACCCCGAGCAGACCCAGAATGCCATCGCGTTCGGCGCCCAGGGCATCGGCCTGACCCGCACCGAGCACATGTTCTTCGAGGGCGACCGCATCGATGCCATGCGCGAGATGATCCTCGCCGACAACGAGGCGGACCGCCGCGCGGCGCTCGCCAAGCTGCTGCCCTACCAGCGCGAGGACTTCACCGGCATCTTTGAAAGCCTCAAGGGCCTGCCGGCGACGATCCGCCTGCTCGACCCGCCGCTGCACGAGTTCCTGCCGCACACCGCCAAGCAGCAGAAGGAGCTGGCCGCCAAGCTCGGCATCAGCGCCGACAAGATCGCCCAGCGAGTCGAACAGCTGCATGAGTTCAACCCCATGCTTGGCCACCGCGGCTGCCGTCTCGGCATCGCCTATCCGGAAATCACCGAGATGCAGGCGCGCGCCATCTTCGAAGCCGCGGCCGACGTCGCCAAGAAGAAGATCAAGGTCAAACCCGAGGTGATGATCCCGCTGGTCGGCTTCAAGAAGGAGCTCGACCTGCAGACCGAGATCGTCCACCGCGTCGCCAAGGAGGTCATGGCCGAGAAGAAGGTCAAGATCGACTACATGGTCGGCACCATGATCGAAGTCCCGCGCGGCGCCCTCACCGCCGACGAGATCGCCCAGACGGCGCAGTTCTTCTCTTTCGGTACGAACGACCTGACCCAGACCGCGCTCGGCATCAGCCGCGACGACATGGGTGCCTTCCTCATGCCCTACACCGAGGCCGAGATCTTCAAGAAGAACCCCTTCGCGACTCTCGACACCACCGGTGTCGGCCAACTCATCAAGATCGCCATCGAAAAGGGCCGCAAGACCAACCCGGACATCAAGCTGGGCATCTGCGGCGAGCACGGCGGCGATCCCGACAGCGTCAAGTTCTGCCATCAGGTGGGCCTGACCTATGTCAGCTGCAGCCCCTTCCGCGTCCCCGTCGCCCGCCTGGCAGCCGCCCAGGCCGCGATCGAGGAGCAGCGCGCCGCCGCCAAGGCAGCCGCCGGAAAGAATGTCCGTGGTGGCGCCAACGCCGCCGCGGCCAAACCAACAAACAACGCAACCAACAACACGAGGAACAACACCATGGCTAAGAAAGCTGCAAAGAAAGCGCCCGCGAAGAAGGCCGCCCCGGCCAAGAAGGCTCCGGCCAAGAAGGCCGCGCCTGCGAAGAAGGCCGCCCCGGCCAAGAAGGCTCCGGCCAAGAAGGCCGCGCCTGCGAAGAAGGCCGCTCCGGCCAAGAAGGCTGCTCCGGCCAAGAAGGCTGCTCCGGCCAAGAAGGCTGCCAAGAAGAAGTAAGCGAACGGTCCCGTCCGGGACTTCCGCCACGGTGAAGCAATTCGCCAACAAAAGCCCTGTGAAGAGTGATCTTCACAGGGCTTTTTCTCGCTTTCCTCTTGCATTCCCCGGCACAGCGCCCATACTCTCGTCCTAGACCGCGGGGTGGAGCAGCCCGGTAGCTCGTCAGGCTCATAACCTGAAGGTCACAGGTTCAAATCCTGTCCCCGCTACCAATTTTAAATCCCTGAGCCTCACAGCTCAGGGATTTTTTTGCCCTGATTCCGGCCTGGCTGGGAAGGGGAGGAACTTGACGGGGGCGGCCGTGTGACCGGCGGTGGCGGCGTCCGCCATCGGTCGCGCCCGGCCGCTTTCGCGAAAGGCGCGGGCGGCGGGGGCGTTTCAAGAGCCCGCTTCATCCGTCATGCGCACCCTGCTCTGTCTCGCCGTCCTGCTTTCCGCTTCGCTTCTGCACGCGCAGGAGCGCAAGAACGTGCTCTTCATCATCTCCGATGACCTCAACAACTACCTCGGTTGTTACGGTGATCCGCGGGCGAAGACGCCGAACCTCGACAAACTGGCGGCGCGCGGCGTCCGCTTTGACCGCGCCTATTGCACCTTCCCGCTCTGCGGCCCGAGCCGCAATGCGATGCTGACGGGGCTGTACCCGAACAGCAACGGCATCCTCAGCAACGCCCAGATCTTCCGCCAGACGGTTCCCTCGCAGGTCAGCCTGCCGCAGGCCTTCCGCCAGCAGGGCTACTTCGCCGGTCGCATCGGCAAGCTGTACCACTACAACGTGCCGAAGTCGATCGGCACCGACGGCCATGACGATCCCGGTTCCTGGGAGCTGGAACTCAATCCCGCCGGTGTGGATCGCCTCGAGGAGGAGGACGAGATCTTCACCCTCACCCCTGGTCAGTTCGGCGGCACGCTGAGCTGGTATGCCTCGCCGAAAAGCGATGCCCACCATACCGATGGCAAGATCGCCGCGGAGGCCGAGTGGGTGCTGGAGCGCTGTGCCCGGCAGCCGGAGCGGCCCTTCTTCCTGGCCGTCGGTTTCTTCCGTCCGCACACTCCGTATGTGGCGCCGCAGACACCCTACTACGAGTGGTACCCGCAGGGGCAGATGCCCGTGCATCCGCCGATCGGGAAGAACCCGCCGGAAGTGCCGGCGGCGGCGCTGGGCAGCTACAAGAAGGAGCAGGACAAGCTCACCGACGACCTGCGCCGCCAAGCCCTGCAGGCGTACTATGCCAGCATCAGTTTCATGGACGCCCAGGTCGGCAGGGTCATCGATGCGCTCGACCGCCATGGCCTGGCGGAAAAGACCGTCATCGTCTTTACCAGCGACCACGGCTACCACATGGGCGAGCACGGGCTGTGGCAGAAGATGAGCCTGTTTGAAGGCAGCGCGCGCGTGCCCCTGCTCATTGTGGCACCGGGAACGGCCCAGTCGGGCGCGGTGGCCAAGACCCCGGTCAGCCACCTCGATCTGTACCCGACCCTGGCCGAACTCTGCGGGGTGAAGGCGCCGGCCAACCTGCAGGGCCAGAGCCTGGCGCCGATCCTGAAGAATCCGGAAGCGAAGGGCCGCGGCTGGGCGATCACCCAGGTCACGCGCGGCGGCGGGCCAAACCGCGCGACGGTGAGCCGCGATCAGGGTTCCGAGGGCAAGCGCTTCTTTGGCTACAGCCTGCGCACGCCGCGCTGGCGCTACACCGAATGGGACGAGGGCCGGCAGGGCCGCGAGCTGTATGACCATGACGCGGATCCCGGCGAGTTGAAGAACCTGGCCGGCGATCCTGCGCACGCGGCGACGGTGGCCGAACTGGGTGCCCAGCTGCGTGTCGCCGCCAAGGGAACCTTCCCGGCCGACGGCGTCACGCCGCCGCTGAACAAGGACGCGCCGCTGTGGGCGCCGAACCTGACCGAGCCCTGATCAGCCCGGGTTGTGCCAGTCGCGGCGGACCCGCTCGATCAGCAGCGCGCGTCCGGTGGCGGGATCGATGGTGATGAGCACACCGTTCAGGCGGACGACTCCGCGACCCACCCCGAAGCGGGCGGGCAGCTGGGTGTGAAAGCGTTCCAGCACCGGCTCGATCTGGCTGCCGATGATCGAATCGAGCGGGCCGCACATGCCGACGTCGCTTTGGAAAGCCGTGCCCTGCGGCAGGATGCGCTCGTCGGCGGTCGGGACATGGGTGTGGGTGCCGACGACGGCGGAGACTTGGCCGTCGAGGTGCCAGCCCATGGCGACCTTTTCGCTGGTGGCCTCGGCGTGAAAATCGACAAAGAGGATCGGTGTCTCCTGGCGCAGACGTTCGACGCACTCGCGGACGACCGGGAAGGGGTTTTCCAGCTGGTCGCGCATGAAAGTGCGGCCCTGCAGGTTGATCACCCCGATTTTGCCCTTCTTTGTCTCCAGCACGATGCTGCCCTGGCCCGGCGCGCCGGCCGGGTAATTGAGCGGTCGCAGCAGACGCGGTTCTTCGGCGAGGAACGGCAGGATCTCCTTCTGGTCCCAGATGTGGTCGCCGGTGGTGATGACGGCCGCGCCGGCGCGCATGAGACCGATGGCGATCCTCGGCGTGATGCCGCGACCGCCGGCGGCGTTCTCGCCGTTGATGATGATGAAGTCGGCCTGCAGCTCCTGCTTCCAGTCGGGCAGCAGGGCCGCCACCGCGCGCCGGCCGGGGTCGCCGACGACGTCGCCCAGGAAGAGGAGGCGCAGAAGGTGGGGAGTTGCGGCGGCGGCTTCGGTCATGGCCGCACTTAGTAGGTGATGGATGCGCGCATCAAGTCTAGGATGGCGCATGCATTGGCTTTTCCCCTCCACGCTCCGGCTGCTGGCCGGCGCCTGCGGCGCCCTGGCGGCGCTGCACGCGCAGACGCCGGCGCCGCCTGGTCCGCAGCCCGCGGACAACGCGGAACGCCTGGCCAGGCTCAGCCCGCTTGGCCAGAAGCCCGACTGGCAGGCGCTGCAGGCCTACCAGCTTGTCTTCACCCGCGAGGAGTTCGACACCGCCTGGCACGAGCTGTACTCGGCCGAGGGCGGGTTGCCGGCACCGCTGCGCATCCTGCCGGAAGCGGTGGAGATCCCCACTGGCCGGCCGACCGACCCCGTGCTGCGCATCGCCTTCCGTGATCCGGCGCGGCCCGCCCAGTCTTCGCCGCCGCGCACCTGGCGCCGGCGCGCTGAACTGCCGCCGCTGGCTGACCGCCCCGTGCTCAGCGATCTCCGCATTGCCCTCGATCCCGGCCACATCGGCGGGGCTTGGGCACGCATGGAGGAACGCTACCTCAGTTTCCAACCCGGTGAGGCCATCCAAGAGGGCGACCTCAGCCTGATGGTGGCCCGGGTGCTGGCCGAGCGACTGACCGCGCTCGGCGCCGAGGTGACCCTGGTGCGCGAGCGCAACGAGCCGGTCACTGAGCTGCGCCCCGACGACCTGCGGCGCGAAGCGACCGAATTGCTCCAGCAGGCCGGCATTGCCCAGCCCGCGGCCAGCTACGAGGGCTTGGAAGGCAGTGCCAAGGCGCAGACCGTGCAATGGCAGGCGGAAAAGCTGTTTTACCGGGTCGGCGAGATCCATGCGCGGGCCAAGAAGGTCAACGAGCAGATCCGCCCCGACCTGGTTCTCTGCCTGCA
The DNA here is from genome assembly GCA_044345215.1 of Prosthecobacter sp. Lineage (GTDB taxonomy): Bacteria > Verrucomicrobiota > Verrucomicrobiia > Verrucomicrobiales > Verrucomicrobiaceae > Prosthecobacter. The sequence goes on from JBIJBO010000022.1 coordinate 22,867, forward strand.
CCTCAATGCCGAGGCTTGGGGAGCCGCGGAGGCGCCGCAGTTTTCGCCGGAGAACCACCTCCATGTGCTCGTCAACGGCTGCTACGCCGCGGTCGAGCTCGAGCAGGCCGATGTCCGCCACGAGATGTTTTCCCGCCTGTTCCAGCGCATCCATGAGGAAGAGCTGCCGCTGGCGCAAGCACTCGCCGGCGGTCTCGCCCGGCGCACCGGCCTGCCGGCCTACGTGTACCAGACTCCGAATGCGCGACGTGCCGGCGAGAGTGCGCACGTGTATGCACGCAACCTGCTCGCGAACCGTTTGTACCAATGCCCGGTCGTGTACCTGGAGCCCTTTGTCATGAACCACGAGGCCACCTACCGCCGCCTGCTCAAGGGACACTGGGTTGGGCGCACCCTCATCGACGGCCGCCTGCAGTCGAGCGCGCTCGAGGACTATGTGCGTGGCGTCGTCGATGGTTTGGTCGCCCACTACCAAAACCGCCGCCCATGAAGATCCTTGTCATCGGCTGCGGCTTCGTCGGCGAACGTGCCGCCGACCTCCTTCACGAAGCCGGCCATCAGGTCGCCGGGGCCACCCACTCCGCCGCTTCCGCGGAACGCCTGGCCGCGACGAAACCTTGGCGCGTGCTTGCCTGCGACATCAGCGACGCCGCCCGGGTGCGGCAGCTGGCCGGTGAGGTGGGGCCGGTCGATGCCTTCATCCATTGCGCCAGCTCCGGCCGCGGCGGCGCCGAGGCCTACCAGGCCGTTTATGTCGACGGTCTGCGCCACCTGCTTGCCGCTTTTCCCGGCGCGCGCGTGGTGTTCACCAGCAGCAGCAGCGTCTACCCGCAGACCGATGGCGGTGTTGTCGATGAGAGCAGCCCCGCCGAACCACCGCGCGAGACAGGCCGGCTGCTGCGCCTCGCCGAAGAACTCGCGATCGCGGCCGGCGGCATCGCCGCCCGTGTCGCCGGCATCTACGGTCCCGGCCGCTCCTTCGTCCTGAAGAACCTGCTGGAAGGCAACTCCGGGGTGGAGACCGCCTCCGGCGCCCCCGACGGCCGCTGCCTGAACCAAATCCACCGGGAGGACGCGGCCTCGGCCCTCGCTCACCTCGCCGTGCAGCCGGGTCTCGCGGGGTTGTTCAACGTCGTCGACGACGCCCCGCTGCTGCAGCGTGAGTGCCTGGAGCGGCTGGCCTTCCTCTTCAGCCTGCCTCGCCCTGGCGACCGTGCCCCCGACCCCGGCCGCAAGCGCGGCTGGACCCACAAGCGGGTCGGCAACGCGCGCCTGCGCGCCAGTGGCTGGCAGCCGCGCTACCCCGACTACTTCCGCGCCCTGCAGGACGACCCCGATCTCGCCAGCTCAATCCTCGGCGAGGTCTTCGCCGCCCAGCCGGACCGGCTGCCGCGCGCCCAGAACATCGTGCTCATCGGCCTGATGGGCTGCGGCAAGTCGAGTGTCGGCCGCATCGTCGCCCACATGCTCGGCTTCGAATTCGTCGATACCGACCATCTTATCGTCGAGGCCGCCGGTTGCCCGATCCCCGAGATCTTTGCGCGAGAGGGCGAGGCCGGGTTCCGCGCCCGCGAATCCGCCGTCCTGCGCCGCCTGCTCGGCCGGCGCCACTGCGTCATCGCCACCGGCGGCGGCATCGTCACCCAGGCGCGCAACCGGCCGCTGCTGCGCCACCTCGGTTTCCTGACCTGGCTGGAGGCCGACCCCGCCCTGCTGGCGCGCCGCACCGCCGGCAACAACGACCGGCCGCTGCTGCGCGACGGCGAACCGCCCGAGCTCAAGCTGCGCCGCCTGCTCGAGGAGCGCGGGCCGTTGTACCGTGAACTGGCCGACCTGCGCATCCAGACTGACGACCTGTCGCAGCAGGAGAGCGCCTATGGCGTCGCCGAGAGCGCGCGGGTGTTTTTTGCCCGCCGTCCGCCGAGCGTTGCAGCGGCGGCGGAGACGGTCTAAAGCTAGACGCGTCCACCTCTGCCTTTTCGCGCTCCGCTCATGAATCTCGCCCTCATTCGCCGGCATTTTGCGGCCACCGGGGGTGCCGAGCTCTACCTGCAGCGATTGATCGCCGCGCTCGCCGAGGCCGGCCATGATACCCACCTCTATGCCGAGGCCTGGAAGGGCACACCGAAGGGCGTCACCCTGCACCGTGTGCCGGTGAACGCCCCGCGCTCGACCCGCAATCTGCGCTTTGCCGACGCCGTTGCCGCGCAGCTGCCGGCCGGCGGCCACGACCTCGTGTTCAGCCTCGAGCGCACCTTCTCGCAGGACGTCTACCGCGCCGGCGACGGCGTGCACGCGGTGTGGCTCGAGCAGCGGCGTCGCTACGCGCCCTGGTGGCGGCGCTGGTGGGTCGGCCGCGGCGCCTTTCACCGCCAGATGCTCGCTCTGGAAAAGCGCACTTTGGACCCTTCGGTCACCCGCCACGTCATCGCCAACTCGTCGATGGTGCGCGAGGAAATCCTCGCCCGCTTCGGTTTTCCCGCCGAGCGCCTGCACCTGGTGCGCAACGGCATCCATGCCGACCGCTTCCGCCAAGGCAACCGCGACGCTGCGCGCCAGGCGCTGGGCCTGCGGCCGGATGATTTTGTCCTGCTGTTTGTCGGCTCCGGCTGGGAGCGCAAGGGCCTTGGCTTTTTGCTGCGCCTGATGGCGCGCCTGGAACATCGCGAGCCGCGGCTGCGCCTCGTCGTGGTCGGCAAGGGTCGACTGCTGCGCAAGCCCTCGAATGTGATTCTTGCCGGCTCCATGGCGCGGGTCGAGGACGCCTATGCCGCCGCCGATCTCTTCACCTTCCTGCCCATCTACGAGCCGGGCTCGAACGTCGTTCTGGAAGCGCTGGCGGCCGGGCTGCCGGTGCTGACCAGCCGCTGCAACGGTGCCGCCGAATGGGTCGTCGAGGGCGTCAACGGCCAGGTGCTCGACGAGCCGGCCGACACCGATGCCCTGGAGGCGGCGGTGCGCCACTGGCGGGCGCGGCCGGACGCGCGGCCGGTGAGTTGCCCGTTTCCGCTCGAGCTCGAGCACAACGTCCGCGAGACCCTGCGTGTGCTGGAACAGGCGCGCGCCGACAAGCGCGCGCGCGCCTGAGGCTCAGAGCAGGCGCCACTCGCCGGGAGCGAGACCGTCGAGGGTGTACTCGCCGATGCGGCTGCGATGCAGGGTTTCGACATGCCAGCCCTGGCTGGCGAACATGCGCCGCACCTGGTGGTAGCGGCCCTCGGTGAGGGTCAGCTCGGCGCGGCGCGGACCGGTGATCACGAGTCGCGACGGCCGACAGGGCGTGGTTTCGCCGCGCAGCGTCAGGGTGCCGGCGGCAAAGACCTCCACCAGGGCCGGGTCGAGGTCGCGGTCGACGCCGACTTCGTAGACCTTTTCCAGATGTGACTTCGGCGAGGTGTGGGAATGGACGAGATCGCCTCGATCCGTGACCAGCAGCAGGCCGCTGGTGTCCTTGTCGAGCCGCCCGGCGCTGGTCACCGGGGGTTGGCGCGCCAGCCAGCGCGCGGGCAGCAGCTGGTAAATCGTCGGGCCCTCGCCATCGGCATGGGTGCAGACATAACCGACCGGCTTGTGCAACAGGGCGACCAGGCCGTCGGGCGCCTCCAGCGGCTCACCGTCGACGGTCACCGCGTGCGGGTCCGCCTTCTGATCGGCGCGCCGGGCCGGCACACCGTCGATCCAGACCCGGCCGTCCGCGACCCAGTCGGCCGCCTGCCGGCGCGGGCAGAGGCCGAAGGCGGAGAGCATCTGGTCGAGGCGGCGCATGAGCGGACACCGATGCACGCGGCCAGAGCGCCGGGCAAGCGGTGAGCTCAGGCGTTCGGCTCGGAGGGTGGGGCGTCGTCCCCGGCGTCGAGATCCTCGAAGGAACGCCGCACCTGCTCGATGTGCCGGCGGTAGTGCTCGGCGTCGCCGTACTCGAAAAAGAAGCGGTATCGGCTGTGCATCGACTTGAGGCGCAGCGCATGCTTGATCGGACACCAGTGCTGCTCGGTGCGGGCGGCGATCTCCGTGGCGCAGGCCAGCACGCCGTTGGCATAGCCGCAGTACTCGCAGTTGAGTTTCTCTGCCCAGTTGAGGAAGTCGAGGTGGCGGCGGTCGAGCCGGATGTAATCGCGGCGTCGCACCTTGGGGATGCCGTAGATCGGAAAGCAGATCGCCTGGTAGAGAGACATGACCACGTCCACCAGCACCAGCGGCAGCAGGCAGGACCAGATGACCGGTGCCGTCAGCAGAACGAGCCAGTGCGACTCGCGCAGGTACGCGCCGAAGCGCTTGACCAGCCGGCGGTGGCTGGCGCGCGCCTCCTCGGTGAAGCGCACCTTGCCCTGGCGCACCTCATAGAAAAACTCCGCCTCCTTGCGCTGCATCTCGCGCAGCACCTCCTTCTCGAGTTGCCGCATCCGTTCCAGCAGGGTTTCCAGTGAGTCGTTCATGCCTTCAGCATGACGGCCCACCGGCCGGATGGCGATGCAATTCCGGCGGCAACCGCGCAAGCATGGCTCGGAGGAAGCCAAGGGCCGCCGAGCCGGGGCAAGTCGAAAGAGGCACAGTGGACACTGTTCCCGTGCGGGTCGAGTCCCGCCATCGCCGTGAAATCTTGCCCCGCTCTACTGGCCATCCCCCTCGATGGCGATGCGCTCAACGGCGATCTTGAACTGCCGCCGCGCAGCCTCGGTCTCGTCGTCTTTGTCCATGGCAGCGGCAGTGGCCGGCACAGCCCGCGCAACCGTTCGGTGGCCGAAAAGCTGCGTGCAGCCGGTTTTGGCACGCTTCTGCTCGATCTGCAAACGCCGGTGGAGCGTGCCGAAGCCGAGCCTGGCGGCACGAATGAGGATCTCGCTCAGCTCGCCCGGCGGCTGGTGCTCGTGGTGCGCTGGATCAAGGAACAGCCCGACACTGCCCATCTGCCCATCGGCCTCTATGGTGCCAGTACGGGTGGCGCGGTCGCCCTTGCCGCAGCGGCGGTCTTGGGACCTGCCGTCGGCGCCGTGGTCCTGCGCGGTGGCCGTCCCGACCTCGTCGCGGACTTGCTGCCAAGGGTAAGTTGCCCGGTTCAGCTCATCGTCGGCAGTCATGACAAGGTTGTCCTTAGCCTCAATGAGGCGGCTTACAGCCGCCTGCATTGCATCCGCCAGCTCCGTGTCGTGCCGGGCGCCACGCATCTGTTTGAGGAACCCGGCAGCCTTGACCAGGTCGCCCGCTGGAGCTCAACCTGGTTCACCTTGCACCTGTGCCATGAAGTCCTTCCATGACCGTACGGAAGCCGGTCAGCAGCTGGCCAAAAGCTTGACGGCGCGCCTGCCACTCCCGGCGGACTGCCTGGTGCTGGGCCTGCCGCGCGGCGGTGTGCCGGTCGCCTTCGAGGTGGCCCGCGCCCTCGACGCGCCGCTCGATGTCTGGGTTGTGCGCAAGCTGGGCGTACCGGGATGGGAGGAACTTGCCATGGGCGCCATCGCCAGCGGCGGGGTGCGCGTGCTCAACGAGTCGATTGTGCACGATCTCCCGGCCGAGGTTGTTGAGGCGGTTGTTGCCCGTGAAACCCGCGAGCTTCAGCGCCGCGAGGCGATGTTCCGCGGCTCGGCGCCGGCACCGGTCATCGCTGGCAAAACGGTGATCGTGGTGGATGACGGCGTCGCCACGGGGGCCACCTTGCGGGCCGCTCTGGAGTCCCTCCATGCGCTTCACCCTGGCCGGCTGATCGCCGCTGTGCCGGTGGCCTCGCCCGAGGCGACGGCCGAGCTCGCCCCCCTGGTCGACGAATGGGTCGCCCTGATCACACCGGCGAATTTCCGTGCCGTCGGCCAATGGTACGAGGAGTTTCCGCAAACCCCGGATGCCGAGGTCGTGCGCCTGCTGGCGGTCGCCCGTTCCGAACGGGCCGGTTGAGCACAAGCGCCGCATGGCGAATGACAATCCGCGCGAAGAAGCTGGCGGCTAAAACAGTATATAAAGTTACTGATGAAAAAGTCGTCTCCTTCCCCAAAGAAAAAAGGTGCCACGTCTGGAGTGACCGCCGTGCTGCCGGTGCCAAATGAACCGCTGACCGAGGCCTTCCATGTTGAGGAGGATCCGGGAGCCCGCGGCACCCATGGCAGCCCAGGCCGCGAGGAGATCCGCAAGACCACGCACCGCGTCATGGGCTCGCGCCAGTCGCAAAAGCCGGTCGAGCGCAGTGGCCAGCCGCGCAAGAAGCGCGGGTGAGTGGCCGTGAGCTCACCGCTGAGACAAGGTGAGACCGCGGTCCCTGGCGGACTCAGTTCGTGCGCCGTGACGGTTCGCGCCTGTGCGGTTCCGGATCCTCCGGAGTCAGGCCAAGGACGATGTCCCACGCGGCGACGCATTCCCGCAGGCCCGGCGACACCGGTTTGAACTCGCGAATGACCGACAGACGCTGTGCTTCGTCGCCGATCCGGCGCAGCACGCCATCGCGATCATTCCGGGGTTCGCCGGCGAAGTACAGCTGGGTCGTCAGCAGGCGTCGGCCGGCTCGGTTGACGGCGATGTGAAAGTGGCGGGTGCGCCCCGTGTACAGGCCCGGCTGGATCGTGCGGAAGCGGTATTCGCCCTTCGCATTCGTGACGATTTGGCCGTAGCCTTGAAATTGCGGATCGCGCGGTTTGCCGGTGGGCGCGCCGCGGCTGTGGATGTAGCAGCCGTTGGCATCGGCCTGCCAGAGCTCGATGATGCTGTCGGCGAGCGGCTGGCCACCGACATCGAGCAGGCGACCCCCGAACTCGGTGACGAGCCCGCCCGCCGCTGCCTGGCCGCCGAGAATCCGCGTCAGGTCATTGTCCTGATCGAGCGGCAGGTGGTCGGGGTAATAGGGTCCCTCGGTCTGGCGCGGGGTCAGGGTCAGGGCCTCGGCGTAAAGCTCCCCTGTGATGACGCCGCCCGTGGCAAGCAGCAGGCTGTGCAGCAGACGGCGACGGGTCAGCGGGATGTGAAAGGCGCGCATGGGTGCGTGCAACCCCGTTTGGGGGCACGAGTTCGCCTGGGCACCGCTTTTTTTGGACTGCCGGGCCGGTGGCAGACGAACTCCATCGACTCATGTCGCCCACCCCCGTCCAGCGCGAAGCCCTGAGCACGGCTCCGGCCGCACCCTTTGTCATGCATCAGCGCTGGCAGGACCTGCTCTTTCTCCATTGGAGCTTTGCGCCCGAGGTGATCCAGGCGAGCTTGCCCGCCGGCCTGCAGGTCGACACGTTCGAGGGCCGGGCCTGGGTCGCGATCGTGCCCTTCGTCATGCGCGGCATCCGGCCGCGCGGCCTGCCGCCGGTGCCGGGCCTCAGCGACTTCCTCGAACTCAACCTGCGCACCTACGTGCATGACGCGGCCGGCCGGCCCGGGGTCTGGTTCTATTCGCTCGACTGCAACCAGTCGCTCGCGGTGTGGACGGCCCGCACCTTCTTCCATTTGCCCTACCAGCGGGCCGACATGAGCCGCCGTGTGCACGCCGACGGTCAGCAGCACCATGAATCGCAGCGGCGCGGCGATGCTGCCGTCTCGACTTTCACCTATCGACTCACCGGCGCACCGAGGCAGGCACGGCTCGGCACGCTGGAATTCTTTCTGGCCGAACGCTACCTGCTCTTCGCCGACACGCCGCGCGGTCTGCGCTTGGGCCGCGTCCATCACGCGCCCTATCCTCTGATGGATGCGGAGGTGCAGACCTGGGACACCCACCTTTTCCGGCTTGCCGGTCTGCCCGAGCCGGATCGGCCGCCGGACCATGTGCTGGGGTCGCCCGGCGTGTCCGTGCGCATCTGGCCTCTCACTCGACCCTGAGCACGCCGTTCATCACCATCCAGTGGCCGGGAAAGGTGCAGAGGTAGGGGTAGTCGCCCTTTTCCTTCGGGGCGGTGAGGTGAATGACGAATTCGCCCCGGGGTTGCACCATGTCGGTCCAGGCGATCACATCGTCGCTGTCGGGCACGTAGTGCTTCGCGAGACCCTGCGGGTCGGTGATCATGAGATTGCATTTTTCACCGAGGCGCTGCAGGGAGCCGGGCTTGGCGAGCAGCCAGTTGTGTGGCACAACGTCGGGATTCTTGAAGACGAGGGTGAGTTTCTCGCCCGCCTTCGCGGCGAGCTGCTTTTGCACGTATTGCAGGCCGAGCGCAGCCTCGACGACGATCTCACGGCCACCTTCGCCCTGCGCCCACGGGTTGGGTTTGGCCGGCTTGGGGGCTTCGAGCCTGATCTGGGCGGCGTGAGGGGTCTTGGCGATCTTCGTGTAGCCGGGGAAGTCGGTGAAGGGCTCGGCCAACGCATGCACCGTGAGGAAGAGATCGTGACCGGTGCTGACCCGCAGATGAATCTGGTTGGCCGGCAGGATTTGCGGAATTTCGAGGAAAAGCGTCCTGCCGCCGTCGAGGAGCTGCACGCTGCGCACCTCCAGCGCATCATGGCCGGGGGTGTCGGCATGACGCACCGAATACTCCGGCGAACCATACTGCGGCCCGTAATGGTAGTTCCAGCATTGCGCAAAGCAGGTCGCCGCATCCGCCTGCTTCACGGGCTGGTGGAAACGCAGCAGCACGCCGTTGTCGCGCGCTTCGAAGCCGACCGGCACCGGTTTGTCACCCCCGGTGAAGCGCACGCGCTGGAAGCAGCCGTCCTTCGGCGTGTAACTGCCCCAGCCCTGCATGCCGTTGACGTAGAGGTGGCCGTCCTTGGGATTGAAGCGGGCGCATTGGGGGCCGGAGTCGAAGTTGCCACTGATCTTGACGGCGGCACCCTGCCAGAGGCCTTTGACGTTCTGGCGCATGACCAGCCAGGCGCTGCCACCGCCGGAGGAGAGGTGGATGAGGTTGCCATCGCCTTTGAGCGAGGCCCATTTTTCGCTGGAGATAAAGGCTTGGCTGCTCGCCGAGTTATCCTCTCCACGCGGCATGTACATCAGCACGGGTTCCGGCGGTTTGCCGTCCTTCGGTCCGCCTGCGCCAAAGTGCGCGCCATCGTTTTTGCCAAGCTCGATCTGGCAGATCGAGGTGGCGGGTGTCCAATCGCCTTCCTGGACGCTGGTGGTGATGAATCGGCCATCGGGTGAGAGGCCGAGGCCGTTCGGATTGCGGAAGCCGGTGGCGAGCACCTCCAGGGAGTCGCGGCCGGTGATCCGGCACACCCCCTGATTCCCTGATGCGAAATACCATCGCCCTTCCTCGTCCGCCTCCAGCCCGACAATGAAATCATGTCCACCCGGCGAAGTCTGCATTTCATTCGTCAGGCACTCATAAAAGTCCGCCTCGTCATCGCCATTCAGGTCATGCAAGCAGGTGATCTGATCGCGACCGAGGACGTAGAGCTTGTCCTTCACGATCTTCATGCCCAGCGGCTGATGCAGCCCGGTAGCAAAACGCTTCCAGCGCAGCTTCTCCAGTTTCTCGTCGATGCCCTTCACGAGCCAAACTTCGCCGGTCATCGTGGCGACAGCGGCGGTGCCATCGCTGAAGAAATCATGAGCGGTGATGAAGAACAGCGTGCCATGGGGATTTTCGAACGGGATCGTGAGGCAATCTGTGGCGAAGGGTGCCTGGGTGCCGAGTTCACCCTTCGTTTCGATCCACTGTGGCCATTGGGCGGGTGCTGGTTTCGGCAGTTCGGTTTCACTCGTGATGAGCGCGACTTCACTGCCGCGACGGAAAAAGCCACGGTAGGTGCCAGGGAGCTTCTTCTCCTCTTTGGAGATCACTTTGCCACCCATGGGCGCTCCTGCCATGAAGCCGTGGCGGGCGTCATTGAGCTTGATGAAGCCACCGGACCACTCCAAGCGCCATGTCATGCGCTCGGGGTCAAAGACGGCGGACTTGCCCTCGAAACGCACACACACGCCTTTGTTCACGGTGATGCCAGCGCCCTTGAAAACACCGCTGAACACACTGCCGAGATCACTCGCGGCCCAGCGGCCATCCTTCCACGTCACTTGGTCGTTTTGATTGCCCCAGTGGCCTTGCTGGCCGCCGTCCATGCCGGGGAAAGGCGGGATGAGTTCGGGCAGCGGCTTCTGCTTCATGAAATGCAGCGCCTGCTTGCCGTAGAAGTCGAAGACACGCTCGCGATTGACGAACTCCTGCCAGTGCTGGTTGTCGGCTTTGTTGAGCGGCGGCAGATCCGGTTTGAACTCGGCAGCTTTCGGCGCGGGCGGTGGGAGGAGGGCTTCGAGGTGATCAAAGTCCCAGAGGCCAAGCGTGTTATCCATGCGCAGTCGCGGCGAGTTGCCCTTGCGCGGCTTCATGACGCCGCGTGAGAGGCGAACGTCGTCGAGGATGCCCTCGCAGCCGATGTTGCCTTCGACGAGGCGGCCGAAGGCAATGCCGCCAGCTTTCGAGGTGCTATGCAGGGGCTTCACGGGCTTTTCTAGAACCTGTTTGCCGTCGATCCAAATCACGACGCTCTTCTCATCGACGCTGGCCAGCATGTCGTGCCACTTGCCATCGCAGACATCGACCTTGGAATCGAAGTCGCCGCCGCGTCCGGGCATGTAGAGCGCCAGTGTGCCGCGACCCGCGTGTGTGTAGAGTTCCCAATGCGTGGCCGAGGCCTTCATCTCGGAAGCGACGAGAATGTTGTAGCCCTTTTTGCCATCGAGCTTGGCGCGGCATTCGATGGTGAAGGGCAGCTTCGAATACTCCTCATTTCCTTCAGTCACCCAGCCGCCCTTGAGCGCCTTGCCAAACTCCGCATTGAGTGACTCGACGCTTTCCGTCTCGAACCTTGAAACTGGCAACTTCGAGACAGGCTTCTGTTTCGACTCATCCCAGGTGCGATACACGGGCTTCTTCGCCGCTGGTGCATCATCGAGCTGAGGCACGAGCCATTTCAAACCATCGAGGTTGTCAAGCAGGCGGCCTTCAGCGTCTTCATTGGTGTGATTCAGGATGCCGATGGGGCCGCTGTAACCGCTCGCGCGGATCTGGCGCAGCACCTTCACATCCTGCGTGCCGACGCCGAGCGGGAGGATTTTCCGGCCCTTCGTATCACCCGCGATGTCCATGCCGTTGAGGTTGAGGCAGAGCAAATGTGGCTTCATCGCTTCGATGGCCTTCGGCAGGCGGTCGAGGTGGCTGTGGCCGTGGTGGAGGTTGTAGATGATGCCGATGTTGTCGGTGGCGTGGTTCTTCTTCAGGTAGTCGCACACGGCGACCATGTTCTCCGGCTCGCCGCCCCAGCCGCCGTGATTATAGATGCCCACTTGGCTGCCGATGGTCTTCGCTTTGGCTAAGATGGGCAAGAGACCTTCAGCGGCGGATTTGACCTGAGCTTCCTGCGTTTCGCCCGTGCCTTTCATCATGATCCAGAGCTGCGGATGGAGCTTGTATTTCTCAAACAACCGGAACGCCTCGTCATGCACCCCCCAGAAGGCAAAAAACTCGATGCCGTGCTTTTGGTAGGCGAGTATCTCGCGCTCGAACTCCGCGACATGCTCCTGCCGCCAGTCGTAGGCGATTTTTTTGATGCCCATCTTCGCGACCATCTCGGCGCGGGCTTCAGGGCCACGCTTCGCGGCGTCAAAGGGCACGATGCACCACGCGGCGAGATTGGGTTTGTCGAAGAGGTCGGCGGCGTAGAGTTGGCCCACGGAACACACGGAGACGATGAGAAGGCTGAGGTGTCGGCGGATGGAGTTGGTGGTCATAAAAGCAGTTCCGAGGGTTTCGTGTGATGCGTAGGCCATCAAGGCATTCATTGCCTCAGCAAACGCAGGGATTGGATTTCGATTCCCATAGCGGCGGTGATTCGCAGAATCTGCCATCCGGCTGGCACCCGGAGCGTGCCGAGCTTCAGTGGAGCGAAGAATTTGTCTGGCACCTCCCAGCGCGGCACGAGATCGCGGCGCGGGATTTCCGGCGGATTGTGCGCGGCGGCGGCGGGTGCTTCGACAGACTGCTCACGGGCGGTGACTTTGATCTTTCCTCCCGGCTCTTTGGCGGTGTGCAGCGCGATGACTTCATACGTTCCGGCCTGCGGCACTTCCAGATTCCATGTGATGGTGGCGGTTGATGTGGGAAAGACGGCCCAGTCGTTGTCCCAGCCCTGCCCGAAGAACTTCGCCCCGCCTTCGAGTGTGGCGAAAGGGGCGAGCAACTCGGTTCCTTCGCCGAGGGTGATGGGAAAACGCTGCACTTTGCCCTGCGTGGAGGCGATGGCGTCGGCGAACCAGGCGTCATAGGCCTTGGAAAGTGTTGCAGCGATCTCCGGCTGCTGCGCGGCGAGGTTGTTCTTTTCGCTGGGATCACTGCGCAGGTCGAAGAGCATCTCCTGCTTGTTGTCATGCACCCAGCGATGCGTGTCACTGCGCACGGTGCCGGGATACTTCGGGATGAGGGTGCCGTCCTTGCCGCCGCGACCGGTGACCTCGAAGAGCAGTCGCTCAGGCCACTTTACCGCCTCGCCACACAGCAGCGGCGCGAGGCTTCGACCGTCGAGCGGTGGCGTCGCAGGCAAGGGCACGCCGACGAGATCGAGCAAGGTTGGCAGCATATCGACATGCTGTGCGATCTGGGACACACGCTTGCCGGCCTCGAGTTTTCCAGGCCAACGGATGAAGCAGGGCACGCGTTGTCCGCCCTCAAAGAGGCTGCCTTTGCCACCGCGCATGCCGCCATTGAAACGCGGCG
>JBIJBO010000007.1:0-52102 GCA_044345215.1 Prosthecobacter sp.
ACGTCAGCGATGCCGTTTTTGCCTCCCGCGAGCACCGCCATGAGCAAACCGATCAGAATGGCAATGGCACTGCCGTGCAGGCGGCCTCGCGTGAGCCGTGCGCTTGCCCAGTACGAAATGAGCATGGTCAGGCCTATGAGAGCAAAGGCCGTCAACAGGCCGTTTTTGATCAATATGCCCTCACCGATGCTCATGAGCCTTTGTCCTCCATCGACCCGCCTTTTGCCAAAACGGCCACAAGCACGAAACAGATGACCGCGCCGCTCAACCCGGCCAGAATCGCCATCAAACCACCCGAAAGCGCACCGAGAACATTTTGACTGGCGGCCATCGCCACCACGATGGGCACATACATCTGCCCCCAGAAGACGATGCCGCTCTGCGTCGGTGCCTTCATGAGTTCGCGACGCTGCAAGGCCTCGCAGCCGAGGATCAGCAGTATCATCGCGATGCCGACGCCGCCGATGTCCGCGTCCACACCGATCACGGCACCGAGGAGCCGCCCGGCCGTGAGACCAGCGAGCAGGCAGAGGGATAGCAGGGCGGTGCCGTAGATGGGCATGGGCTATTTTTTGGCAGATTGGCGCCCGGTTGTCTCCACAAAATTCAGCAGCGGCGGAAATGGAAACGCGTGTTTGGAGTTGAAGGATGTTTTGTTGGCAGGAAACCTGGCGCAGTCACGCATCCGCATCCGGAGTGGATGGCCCAAGACTCCATGCGGACGACGATGTTTGTGAAAGTCGCGCCTTGGAAGCGCTGGTGCATCTGACGATGCGTCCGCCTACAGAGAAGTGATCCTCACTTCGCAGAAGCCTTGTGGAGGCAAGCCGGATCGGCAGTGGTGGGCAGTGTTTTGATCCAAGCCATCAACTTCGACTTCATGCGCGCGACGATGTCGGGATGGGCGGCGCTCGCGTCCGTTTGCTCTGCGCGATCTTGGGTGAGGGAGTGGAGGGCCCAGCGATGGCCGGACTCGTCCATGAGCAGTTTCCAATCGCCTTCACGCATGGCCCAGGCGGGCCAAGTGTCGTCCTGCTTGCCGATGTGGTAGTGCTTCCAGAAGAGGGGCTTTGTGCGCCGCAAGGGTTTGCCATGGAAGGCATCGAGCAGGTTCTCGCCGTCGCTGGCGGCGGGGTCTGGGAGTTCGACGCCGGCAGCGGCGCAGAGCGTGGGCAGGAGATCGATGGCGGAAAAGACGGTCGTGTCGTTCTTCATGCCCGCAGGGATGTGCCCTGGCCAGCGCACGATGAAGGGGGTGCGCACGCCGCCCTCGTAGAGATTGCCTTTGCGGCCCCGCAAGCCGCCGGTGGAGCCGACACTGTGGAAAACGTCGAAGCCCTTCTGCCTATCGCCGTCATCCGGCCGCGGTGGGCGGTCGCCACCGGTCACGGGCATGCCGGCGGGGCCGTTGTCGCTGGAGAACATCACGAGGGTATTCTGCTCCATGCCGGTCGCCTCAAGCGCATCGAGAACGCGGGCGACATTCAGATCGGCTTCGCGCAAGACCGCGGCATACACCTGGCGGCGGGGGTCCAGGTCCTTGAAGCGGTCCATCGACTCCTGGGTGGGAAAATGCCGTGTGTGCGACTCGTGGAGCCAGACATTCAGGAAGAAGGGTTGCCTGCCTTTCATCCGCTCGATGAACTTCGCCGCCTCAACACCGATCTTGTGCTGATCAATGCCGGGCCCAGGCCCGTGATAGACCTTGGATTCATCGATGCCGTAGGCGGACATCTCCGGCGCTTCCGGAGCAATCTGCGGCCCGGCGCCCATGTGCCACTTGCCGAAGTGCGCGGTATGGTAGCCGGCGCTTTTCAAGAGGCGGGGCAGCATGGGGGCCTTCGGGTTGAGCCAGTCCGGCATGGTGCTCGATTTCTTCGGCCCGAGAATCTGCGAGTTGAAAACATTGTTGATGCCGTACCGGGAGGGAAAGCGGCCCGTCATGGTCGCGACACGACTCGGTGAACAGACCGGGCTGAGCACGTTGAACTGCGAAAAATCCATCCCCTCGCGGGCGAGTCGGTCAATCGCAGGCGTTTTCAACCAGTCCTCCGCACCGTGGCACGAAAGGTCACCCCAACCGAGGTCGTCGGCATAGATGAAGATGATGTTGGGCTTGGAGAAGGCCGGGGTCTCATGGGCCGCCCGGAGGGCAACAAGCGGGAGGAGAAGGCTCGCGAGGAGCGGGTATGAGCAGGGCACGGGTTGTTGGATGAGGGAAAGAGTGATCGCCATCACGGCAGCATCACTTTGAGCCTGACAAAGCGTCTGTTTCCAGGCGGGAAAGTGTAGGTGAAGCTGCCGCAGTTGGCGGTGACGTTCACGCCGAGGAGTTCGGTGGTCCACACGCCGGTGAGGGTGTCGCTGGTTTCGATGACGAAGTCGGTGCCGCAGGTGCCGAGGTGGCCGGGGGCTTTGGTCCAGGTGATGCTGAGGGTGCCGCTGTTGTTTTGCACGGCAGGGAGCGTCGGGTTCGCTTTGCCGCGCTCGATTTTGCCGATGTGTTCGCGGCTCACACCACTCTCACGCGACAAACCATACTTGGTGAATCTCGCCGCCTACCGAATCTCCTGCAAGCGCCTCGGCAGCCGCTCGCGGAATTGCTAGGCGTAGTCGTGGGCGTCTTGGTTGTGGGCATCGGGTATTGTGGCTCACCCGAGAATCTGCTTCACCACATGCCCGTGCACATCGGTGAGGCGACGATCGACGCCGTTGGTGCGGACGGTGAGTCTTTCGTGGTCGATGCCGAGGAGGTGCAGGATGGTGGCATGCATGTCGTAGCCGGTGGTGGTGTCATTCGCGGCTTGGTAGCCGATGTCGTCGCTGACGCCATGCGTGATGCCGGGTTTGATGCCTGCGCCCCAGAGCCAGCTCACGAAACTGCCGCAGTTGTGATCACGACCGAGCGAGCCTTGGGAAAAGGGTGTGCGGCCAAACTCGGTGGTCCAGACGACGAGGGTGTCTTCGGCGAGGCCGCGTTGACGGAGATCTTGCAGCAAGGCGGCGATGGGCTTGTCGATGCTGGCGGCCATCGGTGGGAGTTGCGTGGGGATGTTGCCGTGGTTGTCCCAGTTATTCACTGCGCCCTCGGGGCCGCTCCAGACTTGCACAAAACGCACGCCTCGCTCGATGAGGCGTGTGGCGAGCAGGCAGCGTTTGCCGAAGTCGGCAGTGGCTTTGTCGGTGCTGTCGAGGCAGTAGGCTTTGCGGGCGGATTCGGGCTCGCGCATGACATCGAAGGCCTCGGGGGCGCTGAGCTGCATGTTCGCGGCGAGTTCGTAGCCGGCGACGCGGGCGGCGAGGCGTGAGTCGCCGGGATGCTGCGCGGTGTGGGCGCGGTTCATCTGGTTCAAAAGGGTGAGTCCATCGGCATCGGCACCGCGAGTGGCATGGGCGAACTTGTCGGAAGCAAACAGGTCGGCGATGGGCTGCGGACTGTCGGCCCTGATGACGGTGCCCTGATGCACGGCGGGCAAAAAGCCGGCGGTGAAGCAACCGCGACCGTTGTAAGGCAGCCCACGCGCATCCGGCAGCACGATGAAGCCAGGCAGGTTGTCGCTGAGACTGCCGAGCGCATACGAAATCCATGCGCCCATGCAGGGAAAACCTGGCAGGAGGAAGCCGTTGTTGAGCAAGTAGGCGTTCTGGCCGTGGACGTTCGAGCGCCCGGTCATCGCCTGAAGAAAGGCCATCTCATCGACGAGCTTGGCCTGCTCAGGAAACAGGCTGCTGACCCATTTGCCGCTGTTTCCGTGCTGTTTGAACTCGAAAGGGCTTTTCATCAATGCGCCCTGCATGCCGGTCGCGCCTTCGATCTTGGTTTTGGAGCCGAGCTTCTGCCCGTCGAGCTTCGTGAGGGCGGGTTTGTAATCCCAGGTGTCCATGGGACTCACGCCGCCGTTCATGAAGAGCTGAATGACACGTTTCACCTTGGCGCGGTGATGGATGCCGCCATTCAACTCAGGTCGCGGCCTGGGAATGTCCGCTGCGGCTTCACGAGCCAGCAGATGCGTGAGCGCGAGGCCGGTGAAGCCGCCGCCGATGGTGTGGAGGAAATCGCGCCGGAGGATGGTATGGGGCGTGGTCATGAAATGAAGGCAGTAGAGTTCAGCGCAGCACCTCGCCTTTGAGTGGGTCGGCGGGCGTGTCGAGAATCTGCACCTGGCAGACGGTCTTGAAACGGGCGTGGTCGGCGAACTCCCACACGACCTTTTTGTCCGGTGTGACCTCGAAGAGCATGGGCTGCTTGCCGGTGAAACCGTGGCCGATGTAGTTGCCGAAGACGGTGTTGCCATTCGGTAGGCGTTGGATGCCCATCGGGATGCGCAGCGGATTGCCGGGCAGTTCGTCTTCGCCGATGCGCCACACGGGCTTCAGGTCGGCATCGAGTTCGATGATTTCAGTCTTGTTCCAAAGGCTGATGATGAGGTGGCCGTTGGGCAGTTTCACGACCGCGCCGGGCTGGCCTTCGAGTGGAATCTCCCGCAACTGGCTGCCATCCACATCCAGCTCGACGACTTTCTTTTCATCCATGAGACAGACCCAGAAGTGGCCGTCCATGCTGCGCCGCACGCCGCGAAACTGATGACTCATCACTTTGGGAGATGACTTCACCGGCAACTCCTTCACCACCTTGCCATCGCGCCCGACGAAGACGAGACGGCTCATGAAGCACTCCGCCACGAGCACCGTGCCATCTGGCAGCGGCTGGCAGGAGTGGACCTTGGCCTGCGGAGGCGCAGTGTATTGCCAGACGATCTTCTTATCACGCGAGACCTCGACCGCACCGGTGATCTGGCTGAAAAGCACGTTGCCATTCGGCAGCATCCAGCAGTCCTGCGGCGTGGTCGCCGGATATTCCCATTCGATCTCGCCCGCCGCGGACACAATGCACACGCGGCTGCCGCCGTAGTCGGTAACGAGGAGCCGGTGGGAGATTTTGTCCGCAGCTTTCAACGCACTGAGAGGAGTAGCAAAGAGCCAGAGGATGAGCAGAAGACCGTTTTTCATGAGCGAGATGATTCAATTCACAAACAGGAACTCGTTGCTGTTGAGCAGCACGCGACAGAGCGCAGCGAGGACGTTCTTTTGGGCGAAGGTGGTGAAGTTCGTCTTTTCTTCCGCAGTGGGTTCGCGGAGCAGGATGCGGCGCACGGCTTCTTCGGGCGTGGTGAGTTGTTTTCCCAGCTCGCCGCTGAAGTGTAGCACGAAGCGGTTGTTGTAGAGCGCCAGCGATTGCAGCGCGGAGGCGGAGAAGCCGCGTGCGGGGGCGAGCATGCCGAGGTCGGGGAAGTCGAGCGCGTCCATGAAGGGATCAGGCACGCCGCGCCAGACGAAGCGGTAGATGCTGCGGCGATGGTTCGGCAGCGCGGACCAGTCATAGGCGTCGTAGTTCAGCGTGGGCGTGAGCTGCACGGGCGGACCAGTGACGAACTGTCGCACGCTCGGGCCTCCCATCGTGAGATCGAGCTTGCCGGCGGAGGCGGCGACAAAGTCGCGGTAGCTGTCCGCATCGAGTCGGAGGCGGTTCATGCGCCAGAGCAGGCGATTGTCGCCATCGACTTTCGCCGCGTCCTCGCGGTGCTGGCTGCTTTGACGGTAAGTGGCGCTGGTGACGATGAGGCGATGAAGATGCTTCAACGAGCCACCGTGATCGCGAAGCTCGCACGCGAGCCAGTCGAGCAACTCGGGATGCGATGGCGTGCCGCCCATGCGGCCGAAGTCATTCGGTGTGTCGCAGAGGCCACGCCCAAAATGATAATGCCACACGCGATTGGCGATGCTGCGCCAGGTGAGCGGATTCTTTTCATCCGCGAGCCAGTTCGCGAGCGCGGCACGTCGCGCGGCTTCATCGCTGCTTGCGTGAGCCTCGGTGAAGCGAGCTGGCAAGGCATGAATCGCGCTCAAGGCACCGCTCACGGTCTCCTTCATCGGTTTGTCGAACTCGCCGCGTTTCAGCACCTGCACGGCCTTCGCCTTCGCGTAGGTGGTGGGCGTGCCTTTGCCGACAGCGAGCAGCACATCCGCCTTTTTACCCGCAGCATAGACTTCGACGGGCGCGGGCAGTTTCGCCAGCTCCTCGCTCGCGATCTGGCGCAGCGCATGAGCGGCCAAGGTGATGCGCTGGACCTCGCTGCGCTTCTCCGCAGGCAGTTTCAGGGCCTCTTGCGCGAGCGCTGGCATGGCGGTGGCGCGTGCGGCGGGCTCGTCGGTGGCGGAGAGCTTGAAGAGGCCGATGAGATGTGATTTTCCCGAGAGTTGCTTTAGCGTGAGCGTGAGTTTCGCGCCTGCCTTCAGCGTGAGCGGCTGCGCCAGCTCAAACACCGCGTGATGCGAGGCACCCACCGCAGGATGAATGCCCCAACCAGTCGCCGCATTGCCGTCAATGGCCATCGCCGAGGTCCAGCCCTGCTGATCAAAGTCCGCTGTGGCGCGAGAGAACTTCAGCTTCACCGGCTGCGTGGCTCCGGGGTCGAAAAGCTGTGCCTCGATCTCGCTGAGCGTGAGATTGCCATTGTCCTGACGCCCTGGACCTTTTTGCGGCAGCGAATCATGTGAGAGCGCATCGAGCCGCAGTGCGGTGACCTTCGCGAGCGATGTGCTGGCCGTGATGACGTAGGTGTCCTTGTCCGGTTTCGCGCCGGATGACGAGATCGCCTCGTCATCGCGTTTTAAAGTGGAGCCATCGGTGCTGATGAAGGTCTCATAGGTCAGCGGCGTCCACTTCACCGCCGGGCCTTGTTTCTTCTCCCACTCGCTCACGAGAGCGGCGTTTTCAGCACCGAGCAGCGCGGCCTTATCCTTCGATTCGGCAGATGCGAGTAGCGATTGCCATCGCTTCCGCGTCTGGGCGGTCTGTTTGTCCTCATCAAAGGCCACGTTGCCCTCGATCACACCCGCGAAGACGGCTTGCAGCGCGTAGTAGTCCTCTTGCGTGATGGGATCAAACTTGTGCGCATGACAGCGGGCGCAGTTCGCCGTGGTGCTCGTGAAGGCACCCATTGTCTGCGTCACGAGATCATCGCGGTCGAGGTAATCAAAGTTCGTCGGCGCGGTCTGATAAGCGCTGTGATCAAAGACACCCGCACCCAGGAAACCAAGCGCCGGGATGAGCTGCGCTTCATCGGGAAACAGCGCATCCGCCGCGATCTGCTCGCGAATGAATCGCCCCCAGGGCTTGTCCGCATTCAGCGAAGCAATGACGTAATCCCGATAGCGCCACGCATGATCGCGCGGCAGATCATGCCCGCAGCCATGCGTCTCGGCGAAATGAATCGTGTCCAGCCAGTGCCGCGCCCAGCGCTCACCATGGCGCGGCGACTCCAGCAAGCGGTCCACCAGCTTCTCATAAGCCTTCGGGTCCGCATCCTTCACAAACGCCTCCACTTCATCAAACGAAGGCGGCAGTCCGTGCAGATCGAACATCACGCGCCGGATCAACGTGCGCCGATCCGCCTCGGGCGAGGGCGTGAGCTTTCGTTCTAACAGACGTGCATGAACGAAACGATCTACCGGATGCCCGACGCCCGCGACCACCGGGATATTGGGCGATGACAGTGACTTCAACGACCACCAATCCAGCTCGCTCGGGCGTTTCTTGTCCTGCGCCCGCGGATCAGACGCACCGCTCCTCACCCACTCCTCAATCAACGCGATCTCCGCCGACGGCAGTTTTTCCTTCGGTGGCATTTGATGCTCCTCATCACTCCAGCGCACCATCTTGATGAGCAAACTCTCCTCCAGCTTTCCAGGCACAACGGCAGGTCCTGAATCACCGCCTTGCTCCCAGCCACTCTTCGAGTCGAGCGTAAGCCCGCCCTTCATCTTCTTCTCATGCGAGTGGCATTCAAAGCAGCGTTGCTGCAGGATCGGTTCGATTTTCGAGGTGAAGAACTCATCTGCGAAAACCGCTGACAAGCCCCCAAATGCCCACAAGGCCAAAAACGCCCGTTTCATGCTTGCAGCCTCCTTTCGATCTCCCGCGCCGCCTTCATCACCTCGACACCCACTTTGGCAAAAGTGCTCTTCGGCATCCGTCCGGCCACAGCGGAAGCCCAAACGACCGCCAGCAGATGATTCGGCCGGTCAAACACCGGCGCAGCCACGCAATGAATGCCCTCGTCCGCCTCGCCCCAATCGGTTCCGTAGCCCAGCTTCACCACCCGCTCGCATTCAAGTCGGAGCGCCTCCTTGGTCGTGATCGTGCGGCCCGTGAAGCGTGCCAGTTTCAGGCGCTGAACCGCCTTCTCGCGTGCTTTCGGATGCTGAAAGGCCAGCAGCACCTTGCCAGGCGCATTGTTGTGCAGGCCAAAACGAAGCCCGATCTCCACGCAGATGCGCACCGCCTGCGTGCTCTCCACCTGCTCGATGATGACACCCTCATCGCCAATCGGTATGCCAAGCTGCACCGTCTCCCCTACCCTGTCCCGCAGCGTCCGCATCGGCTCCAGCACACACTCCACCAGGCTCACGCGGCCCACACGCGGATGCCCCAGCCGCAGGAGCTTACCGGTCAGCCGGATGATCATCGTCGCTTCATCCCGCTCCACATATCCGCGCACCATCAACGTCTGCACCAGCCGCGAAACCGAGTTTTTCGGGCTGCCGATCGTCCGGCTGATCTCCGAAAGGCTCAAACCCTCCGGCCTCGCATCCAACGCCTCCAAGATCGCCAGTCCGCGATCCAGCGCCGGTGCCTCAATGTTCGCACCTATCGCGTCTTTGGAACGCGATTGTGCCGTATTTGGAACGTGTTCTATAGGTGTCACGGACGCAATACCCGGCTGCGCAGCTTTTCTTGCACAAATCTTCCTCTCGAAACCACGATTCATACGCGGTAAGTATCGGCTCAATGAACGTGTGCAGCGGCACTCGTGGTCTGCTTCAGGCCGAGGAACTGCACAAGCCGAGCAAGAATGATTCGTGAATAAGCCTTCCATTCGAGAGATCGAATACGATGAGGAAGGCGGGCAGGCTCTTCCGTCAGCCGGAGCTCTTCCACCATGAGGCCTGGCCGCTGCTCTTGAGCCGTCACTTCTTCCCAGCCCCCAGCGGCGCGACCGTCTCATGCAGCCTTCGCTGCATCTAGGTGAATCGGGAGCGAGGGTGGTTGCCACCGCGCGTGCGCCGTCTTCAAATCGGGATTCGTGCTGAGCTTGCGCGAGCTGCTGAGGGCAATCAGACCGTGATAACGCAAGCAGACAGGAGTGTCTGCCTCACCGGCTAAAATCGACTTTACGGCCCCATCACTTTCAGCCTCGCGAAGCGTCTGGAGCTCGCGGGGAAGGTGTAGGTGAAGTTGTTGCCGTTGGCGGTGACGTTCACGCCGAGGAGTTCGAGGGTCCACACGCCGGTGAGGGTGTCGGAGGATTCGATGACGAAGTCGGTGCCGTAGGTGCCGAGGTGGCCGGGAGCTTTGGTCCAGGTGACGCTGAGGGTGCCTCCGTTGTTTTGCACACCGGGCAGTGGCGTTTGGCCGGTGGTGTTGGCATCGGGACCACCCAGAAAGTATTCAATGCCGTCGGGAACACCGTCATTGTCATGATCACCAGCGATGGTGCCGCCGGCTCCATTTTTGCTCTGCCAACTCGCAAAAGAGGAGGTGAGGGTGAGTTCGAGATCCGCGCCATTGAGACTGAGCGTGGCGATGAAGCCGCCGAGGACACCCGTGAGCTTCCCGGGATCCAGCGTGCCGCTGACAGCTGAGGCGGAGATGAGCTTGTAGGTGCCTCCGGCAAGGCCGCTGAGGGCAGTGAAGGTAAAGTCGTCGATGCCGAGCGTGCCGCTGCCGACGGTGAAGGTGCCGCCGACGGTGATCTGATCGCTGGCGGCGGGCCGGCCGAGCTCAAAGACGAGTTTGCCAGTGCCGGTGGTCATGGCGGTGATGTTGAGGCCGCCGCCAATGCCAAGGGTGCCTGCGGAGCCGGTGGTGGCTCCGGGTGCGATGCGGCCGGAGGCATTGACGATGACATTGCCACCAATGCTGCCATCACCAGCGAGGGTGGCGGCGTTGATGGTGACCGCGCTGCTGGCATGGAGCGAACCGGGGGCGTTGACGCGCAGAGTGCCTGCGTTCAAGGTGGTCGCGCCGGTGTAGGTGTTGACGCCGGTGAGCGTCCAGGTGCCGTTTTCGATCTTGCGCAGGGCAACCACGCTTCCGGCTGCGGTTCCGTTGCTGATGACGCCTTCCACTTGTCCAACACCGGCCGCCCCGCCGAGGACGAAGGTGCGTGTGTTGCTGGCGGTCTCGTTTTGGATGGTTCCGGTGAGTCGCAGGCTGCCTGCGTTGACCACCACTCGGCTCTCGCCAGTGCCGCCACTGGTGAGGGTGATGTTGCCGCGCAGGATGTTGTCGCCTGCTTCATTGAAGATGGCTCCGTTGGGGTTGCTCACGCGATAGTTGATGGCCGCAGGCAGATCAATCGAACCGCTGCTGCCATCAAGACGGAGCTGTGGGTTGCCGGCGGTGCCGTTGGTGAGCACGACATCCTTCGCGGAGAAGGTGGCGCCGAGGGCGTTGCTGTGGGTGATGCGCAAGGCACCTGAAGCGACTGTGACAGCACCCGTGAAGCTGCTGTTGCCACTGAGCACGACGGTGCCTGAATTCAGGGGGCAATCGATCGTGATGCCGCCGCTGCCGCTGATGACATTCGGCACGAGCAAGGTGCCGGTGCGGTCAAAACGCAGCGTGGCGTTGTTCACGATCTCACCGGAGGGCAGCGAACCGGAGGCGCCGTCATTGCCGACCTGCAAGATGCCCGCGTTGATCGTGGTGGTGCCGGTGTAGGCGCTGGCGCCGATGAGTATGAGCTTGCTGCTGCCGGTTTTGATGAGATCCGCGCTGCCGCTGATGTCTCCGCCGAACAGGAAAGTGGCCGTTCCGGCGCCGGCGAAGGTCGTGCTGTCTTCCATGATCAAGGGTGCACTGACGTCCCAGGTCAAACCGGCGCCGTTGGCAGCGCTGAGATTGACCACGGGATCGAGCAGCGACTCGCGCCGCATGAGCAACGCGTTGCCGCCGAGGGTCATCGTCGTGCCGCCACTCGTTGGGCCAGTGCCGCCGAGCGTGAGGACATTCAGCGCATGGCCGCCGTCAGTATCGTTGTTCGATGTGATGGCGCCTGCGGCCAGTGTTTGACCCGTGAAAAACTCGATGGTGCTGAAGCGGCTGCTCGGTGGTGCGAAACCGCCGTTCCAATTCGAGCCCGTGCTCCAGTTCAAAGCGCCGCTGGCGGTCGCATTCCACACCGTGGTGCCGGGCGCGGCGCCATCGACGATGACGGTGAAGGTCGTGCTGCCCGTGAGTGAGCCATCGTTGGCCGTGAGCGTGATGGTGCTGCTGCCTGACTGGCCCGCGACGGGCGTGAGCGAGACCGTGCGCTCGCCGCCGCGCAAAACGCTGCCGCCGAGACTGTCAAAGACGGCAGCGCAAAGCGTGGAATCCACGCGACTCGAAACCGCCATGCCGATGTCGTGGGTGGTGCCGGTGAAGGCGACGCTTTGCTCCGCGCCCACCGCCTGCCAGGCGCCGGCGATGCCGTCGTTGTCCGTGGCGTAAAAGGCGGTGTAGGCCGAACCCGTGCGCACAAGTCGCAGCCAGCAGGGTGCGCTGGCCAGCGGCAGGGTGGCTGTGACCACAGCATCCGTGGAGGCAGTGACACGCTGCACAAAACTCACGCCCTCGCTGCCGGTGACACGCACACTGACGAAGCGTGCGGTGGCAGCGGTGGACTCACGCATCATGAGACTCGCCTCGGCATTGGAGGCCGTGTGATCCAGCGACACGACGCGCGCGATCATCTCAGCATCGCCGGTGAAACTCTGCCTCACCCAGCGGAAGGCATCGCCTGCGGCCGGACCGATGCCGGTGCCCGCGCCATTCACCACAAAGCTGCCGCGACTCTCGGTGAGGCTGCCCGCAGTGGTCACGGTGCCGATGTCGCCATTCATCCACGCCGCAGGAGCCGCACCCACGGTGATGTTCGCATTGGGAAGGAGTGCTTGGTTTGAAGAAGAAGCAGTCAGTGTGAGGCTGCGCCCCTCTGTCTCCGCATCCGCGAGGCGCACCGACACGGGCGAGGCCGCCGTATTGACCGGAATGTAGCGATCCGGCACTGTCACGATGGACGGCGGCTGATTGGAGCCGGTGACGGTGATGGCGAGGTTGTTGCCGATGGCGCTCAGACCATGGTAGTGCCGCGCTCCCATGCGTGAGCGGTTGAAGATCTCGTTGCGGGTGGAGAGTCCGGTTTGGAACAAAACCTCATCCATCACGCCATCGAACCAGCGATCCACATTCGCAGCGGTGCTGCCATGACCGCCGACGACCACCGGAGCGGCCTGATTCACGTTCATCGTCACGCCGGTGACACTGCCACGCAGGAACCTGCCGACGTAGAGGTAGAAGTCGCCGGTATTCGTCGCGGTGCGATCATAGCTAAGCGTGAGGTGGTGCCACTGGCCTGCCGGGATGCCGGAGCACACGATTTCCTTTTCCAGACCGCCTGCGCCCCATTTTTGCAGCTTCAGCGCATCGCTTCCGGCGGCAAAGAACAGTTCCAGCTCGTTCTCGGTGCCGTGACCGTCGCCATCGCCGAGGTGAAACACAAAATCTTCGGCATCCGTGCCGCCGCGCTTCACCCAGGCGGAGAGCGTCCAGTCCGCATCGTTCAAATTGTGATCGGCGGTGGTCAGCGTGCGCCGCAGACGTGCCCCGCTGCTGCCATTTTGTGCCAGCACGAGAGCATAGGCAGATTGCGGCGAGAGAGCGGTCGGCACGCCCGCATCGTAGGCATAGGTTCCGCCATTGATGGACTGCAGCGTGCCGGTGCGATTGTAGTTCGACTGGTCGGTGCTCAGCGCATCCTCGTGCACATCTGGCGGCTCGAAATCATAGAAGAAGCGGAAGCCTGCCCCCAGCGACTGATCCCGCACCACGAGGCGGTAGTTGGCCGTGCCGCTGAAGTTCGGATTCGGCGTGAAGCGAGCGGTGTAGCCATCCGGCAGCAGCGTCATCTTGCCGTTTCGCACCCGATCCACTTCAAAGAAGACGCGCTCATCCGGTGTGATGTCGTCAGAGACAAAGGCACGCAAATCGATGTCCACCGGCGTGTTCTCGCTCGTGGTGGGCGTGCTCGTGGCGAGCACGGGCTTGGCATTCACTGTCACCGGCCACACGTAGGTGCCGGTGTTTCCTTCGGGATCAGTGGCGGTGATGGTGATGTCCACCGAGCCGCTTACTGTGCTGCCTGCGGAAGCGGTGATCGTGCGGTTCGTGCCGGTGCTGAAGGTGATGCTGGCATCGGGAATGATGGCTTGATTGGAAGACGAAGCGGTCAGCGTGAGTGCGGAGATGGCCGTGTCCGCATCCGCCAGCGGCAGCGGGATTGCTCCGGTGCTTGATCCCTGGTCCGTGAGGCCGTCCTTCAGCGTCGCGGTGAAGGTGGGGGCGCCAGGTGGTGCGAGGAAATTTTTCCCCGTCTGGCTCGGACCCACCGTCACGGGATTCGTGAAGCCGCTGGTCACAAAACTGGCGCCCGTCTTGGTCGCGGTGAGTGTGTAGCTGCCTGCGGCGAGACCCGTGATGGAGTAGGCGCCATCGCCATCCGTCGTGGCACTCTGCGTGGGGGATGCACTGACGGCCACGCCCTGCATCGGTGCGCCCAGCGTGGTGCTCACCGTGCCCTGAATGGAGAAGGTGTTGCTCGTGCCCACCGGCACCAGCAGCGATGCCGTGGTGGTCTGGCCCTTCATGTCCGAGACGATGCAGCGCACCGTCTTCGTCCCCGCCGTGCTCCAGCTCTTGCTCGCGGTCGGGCTGTTGTTCGCCGTCGTCGTGCCATCACCCCAGTCCCAAAAGTAGGCCAGCGTGTCGCCATTCGGATCACTCGCCGTGGCGGTGAAGGTCACGCTCACATTCACTGCCGGATTCGCGTTGGTGGAGCCCAGTGAGATCGCGGGCTTCACGTTGCCCGCAAAGGCGCCGCGATTCACCGTGACATCCATCCACCCAACGCCATCGACGTCCGTGCCGCGTGCCACGGGCGTGATGTGAATGCCTGCAGCCGCATCAGAGAGCGTCTTGCCCATCGGCAGCACCGCATCGTCTTTCTGGAAGGTGGTGGGCGCCATGTCGAGCAGCAGGGGCTGCTGATAGCCGCCATTGATGTTCGCCCAATTGACCAGAACGCCGTCACGCATGCCGAAGCTCGTGCCAAAGACCTGCCGATACTCCACCCAGTAGTCATCCGTGCTGCCAGCCCGATCCACCGCGAGCGCTCGTTTGTTGCCATCCGCCTGCACTTTGTCCAGAGCACGAATGCGTGTCGTGCTGGTGCCATCGGCGATGATTTTCACGACATCTGTCGTCGGCAGCCAGCCGAGGTATTCTTTGAAGGTGGCACCAAAATGCCGCAAAAACGCCGACGCATTGCCCACGCCCATCATGTCAAATTGATTGCCGTAATCCCACACCTCACCCGGGCCGATCACGCTGCCATCATCCGTGTCCCAGGCACCCGCGTGTGGCAGGCCAAAGTTATGCCCGATCTCATGGCCGCAAGTTTTCAGGTTCCACTGCGAGTTATGCACCCAGGCACCACGAGCGCCAACATTCGCCATGCCGGAGGTGTAGGGCAGCACGGGCGTGGCTCCAGTGACCACGATCTCGTGCGTGTAGTTCAGGTAATTGTAGCCCGCCGCCGCAGCTGCGGCTCGCGCATCCGTCAGCACCCGACCCAGCTTCGTGTGGCTGGCGTAGGTGGATGAACTGTTCGGCATGCGAATCGTCGGTGTGATGGCCGAACCCTGCCCCAGCAGCGCATATGAGGCCTTGCCGGAGGACATGTCCGCATAGACCGTGTTCATGTCCGCGATGAGCTGCTCCAGTGTCGCATCACCCACGACCTGCCCTTGATAGTCCGGGAAATCCACGCGGATGATGAGCAGCGTCTTTTGTCCCTCCGTCCACGGACTCGCCGCGATCACGCCATCCAGATCCGGGGACGGCGCGGTCGCGGCGGACTGCTCACCGCCCTCTTCATTGATCAAGGCCGCGATCGCTTGCGCTTCCTCGTCGTATCGAGTCACACGCTGGTCATCCCAGGCGATCACCACATCGGCACCGTCTTCGGTTTGGGGACGACCGTTCTCGATGGGCAAACCCGCCGCCACTCTCGCCGCGATCTCGGCCTGCTCCAAAACGCGTCCCGGCAGGTCCGCCATCGCCAGTTTGCCATCCAGCGCCACGCCATGAATGCCAATGCCATCCCGCGTGGGCATCGCACCACGACGACCATGGGTGCAGACATCAAAGACCCGTCCATCGCGCAGCGTCGCCATGCGGGTGATCGTGCAGCTTCCTTGGTTGGAAGTCATCGCCTGCACCAGCAGGTCCCCGCGGGCACTCACCGGCTCCTCCAGAAGAGCCAGCACCTCCGCGGGCAATCCCCGCCGCACCGCCATCGGCACCGCCAGCTCCAGCGCCCGCTTTGGATTCTGATCGATGAGGTCCAGCAGCTCCTGGCGACGTAGCCGGGCCAGTTCGACGCCTTTTGCCAAACCCTCTGCCTCCGCCGGCGCCGCCAAAAAACTCTCCGTCCAACGCCGAAACTCCTCAAACGCCGTCTCTGGCACCGGCGAGGCCCACCGCGGCTCAATCCGCGCCGGCAGCTTCAGATCCGACAAGCCCGTCAGCGGCCGCTTCAGCCTTCCCGAAGCCGCGGAGGCCAGACGTTGCTTGGTGTCAGCTTTCGCCGCCGGAAGTGCCGGCACGTTCGCGTCCGCCTTTTTAGGCTTTGCATGCTTTCCCGCCAGCGGCGTCGTCTCAGCGTGCCACAGCAGCATCAAAACAAGCATTCCAGCCATCACACAGAGGGCCGTCGGCAGAGGGCGAAAATGCTTTATCATGGCAAACTTTGCATGTTGCCTTAACGGGACCTGTTTGCCCCCTCACGAAAATACGGGAGGTAGGCAGCCTGCGTGAAGCTGCTAGTTTGTCAATGCGTTGGCTGTGCACCGGTGCCACCTCGGAACCCTCCGGCCCAGTTCATTCATGAAAGTTCACCTTTTGCTCACCCTCAGCCTCTTTGCCCAATCCACCGTGCCATGGGCGGAGCAGCTCGCCTTCTGGTCGCGAGCTGAGCTCCAGAGCTTGCGTGAGCGCCTCGCCGGCATTGAGGAGGAGCTGCGCGTCCTGCCACAGCCCAGCATGGCGCACACCTCCAGCCGCCGCGGCTTTCAAAGCAGCCGCGTGGGCGATGGCGAGCCACTCTGGGTAAAGCTGACATTGCCCGAAGAGACCCTGATCGATGCCGTGGCGCTCATCCCCGTTCCCGTCGTCCGCGACGATGGTCGCAGCACCAGTTTTGGCTTTCCGCTGCAGCACCGCATCGAGGTCACGGATGCCGCCGGACGAACCCGGACCGCCTGCGAGTCCGCAGCCGATTTGCCGAATCCGGATGGCTATCCCATTTTGCAACGCTTCACCCCCATGAAGGCGGTGAGCATCCGCGTCACCGCCACCAAGCCCTGGCAAAGAAACGAGCTCTGCGTCTTTGCACTCGCCGAACTGATGGTGTTCTCCGGAAAACGAAACGTGGCCCTGCAAGCCGCCGGCGCAGCCTCCAACAGCCGCCAGCAACCGCTCGCCTGGAGCGTCGAGAACCTCAACGATCACATCACTCCGCTGGGGCTGCCTGTATCGCCCGGCACGCCAGCCGTGAAAGGCTTTCACAGTGCCATCGCCGCCACAGACAGCGCTCCGAAGCAGGTCACCGTACTCCTGCCTCACACCGCCGAAGTCGACGAAATCACCCTCGTGCCGATGCCGCGGCGTGAAATGCCAAACTGGAGCGCCTACGGCTTCCCGCATCGTTTCCGCCTTGAAGTCTCAGCCCGGGAAGACTTCAGCGAGCCCACCGTCATCGCCGATTTCGAATCCCGCTCCTTCACCACACCCGCCGTCAATCTGGCCAGCTTTCCCCTGCGCAAGCAACCCGTGCGTGCAATCCGCCTCACCACCTGCTCCCTTTGGGAACGATCCGGTGATTTCCTCCTAGCCCTCTCCGAGATCATGGCCTTTGCCGGAGGCGAAAACGTCGCGCTGCATGCCAAGGTCATCGCCAGCGACCAGTTCGATGCCCCCGCCTACAGTCCAGCCGCGCTCACCGATGGGAGCTCCAATGAGGGACCCTTGCTTGCCCTGCCGGACTGGCTCTCTCAGCTCCAGCAACGCCAGTCCTTGGAGCGCAAGCACACCGACCTCGCGGCCAAACTCACCGCGCTACGAGCCCGCAGCCAGGAGCAAGTCGTCAATGGCAGCATCGCCACAGGAGGTCTCTTGGTGGCCGGACTTCTCTGGGGCATCATCCATCAGCACCGCGTGCGTCGCCGCGATGCCGAGCGGCTCCGCGACCGCCTCGCCCGCGATTTGCACGACGAGATTGGCTCCAATCTCGGCAGCATCGCCCTCATCTCCGCCTACGCCTCCCAGGACGACGCCACTCCCGAAAGCATGCGGGCCGACCTTGTCGAAGTGCAAACCATCGCCCGCGAAAGCGCCGACTCCATGCGCGACATGGTCCGCCTCATCAGCCCGCGCGGACGCCGCGAGTCGGAGGAGTGGGACGCCGTAGTGCACGGACTCGCGCGGCGCCTGCTGCGCGGTGCCGAAATGGACATCCAGCTCGATGCCACCATCCCCAGCCTTGAGATCCGGCGCGAGCTGTATCTCTTCATCAAAGAAGTGCTGCACAACGTCGCCAGCCACGCCCGCGCCAGCCACGTTGGCATCCACATCCAGCAAAGCCAGGGCCGCATGACCGTGCAGATCAGCGATGACGGCATCGGCTTCGCCCCCGGCCAACCGTCTTCCGGTCACGGCCTTTCCAATCTCCGTGAACGCGCCACCACCCTCCATGCCGATCTGGTCATCCACAGCCAGCCAGGCCATGGCACCCGCATTACCCTCACCCTGCCCACATGACCCCGGCCGACCTCATCCGCGTCTGGTTTGTCGAGGATCACGACGCCTTCCGCCGCAGCCTCGAACGCCTCTGCACGCCCAAACGCGGCCTCGCCCCTTCGCGGGCCTTTGCCAATGCCGAGGCCATGCTTGCCGCGCTGCCCGTGAGTCATGAAAACCCGCAGGTCATCCTCCTCGATGTCGGCCTCCCCGGCCGCAGCGGTCTCGAGGTTATCCGCGACATCCACCAGCACGCCCCCGACTGCCGCATCGTCATCCTCACCGTCTTTGAAGACGAGACCAAGATCAGCCAGGCCATCAGCGCCGGAGCCAGCGGCTACCTTTTAAAGACCGCCACTCCGGAAGAGATCGTCGAAGCCATCCTCGAAGCCTCCCATGGCGGCTCGCCCATGTCCCCGCATGTCGCCGCCAGCGTCGTCAAGCTCCTGTCCCGCCTCACACAGCCCTCGGCGTCCGCCGTCACCCTCAGCCGGCGCGAGCACGACCTTCTCCGTCACATGGTCGATGGCCTCACCGCCAAGGAAATCGCCGCCCGCCTCGGCATCAGCATCCACACCGCCGACACCCACACCCGCAATCTTTTCGGAAAGCTCGGCGTCCACAGCCGCGCCGCCGCCGTCGCCCGCGCGATGAGGGAAAAGCTCATATGACACCACTCCGAAACACATGCACTGCCCTTCTCTGCAATCGGTTGCGGTATTTTAGGGGCTTTGGCAATTCGCCCGGATGGAGCTCGAGGAAAAAGAGGATGCGGGTTCGGAAGCATGGGGAAAGACAAAAACCTCTGGCTGCAGATTTGAGGCTCTGGGTGAGCTCCTTCGGGGCAGGTTGGCCATGCTCCGCCTCGCCGCGCGGAATCCACAGCCCGAGCATCTTCACAAGGCGCTTGCCGCACGGCTGCCCGGACACTTTCCAGATCCGCCACGCCACCTCGGGTGTCAAAACTTTGGAGGCAACAGGGCCTTCGGCTTCCGCTCCGGAAGCCCATTGACAGGGCGTTGGCACGCTCCCAGACTCCGTGCCGATCTTCTCTCTTCACATGAACCCGTCACGTGAACGGGCCTGCCCACGCCCGCGTGATCCACCCATGCTCTCCCGCCATCCTTGCCTGACCGATGGCGAGAATGCTGCATCGACGCCACCCAACCGCGAAAGGACTTGCGGCCCGCTTTCATGACCTGGTCCCAAAACTACGATCCCTTTGACAGTCTGGTTCTGTCTTCACTTGTGGCGGCGCTGCCGGTGGTGGTGCTGCTGGGCTTGCTCGCCTTCTGGCATGTGCGGGCACAGCTTGCGGCCCTCGCGGGGTTGCTCGTGGCTGCGGGCATTGCCGTGTTGGTCTATCACATGCCCGCGGAGCTCGCTGGCATGGCGGCGCTCAACGGGGCGGCGTTCGGGCTGTTTCCCATCGGCTGGATCGTGCTGAACGCGATGTTCGTTTACAACCTGAGCGTGGAGACGGGCCAGTTCGCGTTTTTGCAGAAACAGATCGCGGCGGTGTCGGGGGATCGCAGAATACAGGCGCTGCTGATCGCGTTCAGCTTCGGCGCGTTCATCGAGGGCGCGGCGGGTTTCGGTGCGCCGGTCGCGATCTCGGGCGCCCTGATGATCGGCCTGGGTTTCAAGCCGCTGGAAGCGGCAAAGCTCGCGCTGATCGGCAACACCGCACCGGTGGCGTTTGGTTCGCTGGGCACGCCGCTGACGACGCTGGCGGACATCACGGGACTCGATCTGCACTTGCTCAGCGCGATGGTGGGCCGGCAGTTGCCGCTGTTCTCGCTCATCGTGCCATTCTGGCTTGTGGCAGCGCAGGCCGGCTGGCGCGGCATGCTCGGCGTGTGGCCGGCATGCCTGGTGACGGGGCTGAGTTTTGGCGTGATGCAGTTCCTCGTCAGCAACTACCACGGACCGTGGCTGGTGGACATCGTGAGTGCCGTGGTGGCGATGGCGGCGCTCGTGCTGTTCGTGAAAATTTGGCAGCCGAGGATGGCCCCCGGGAGCGCGGGCGAAGAACCGGTGGACCGCCGGTCGCAGGGCGGCTGGAAGGCGTGGCTGCCCTGGGTGTTTTTGACGGCGTTTGTCTTCGCCTGGGGCATGCCGCAGTTGAAGAACGGTCTGAATGGTGTGTTCCATCGAGAGATCGAAGTGCCCTTGCTGCACAAGGCCGTCGAAAAGGTGCCGCCGGTGGTTTTGCACGCGGAACTTGAAAAAGCTGTGTTCAAATTCAACGCGCTCTCCGCCACTGGCACTGCGGCAATGCTGGCGGGTGTGCTGGCGGGCTTTTGTCTCGGCCTGGGACCGGTGCGCATCGCCACACTTTATGCAGGGACGGTTTGGAAGCTGCGGGTGCCGCTGCTGACCATTTCGCTCATGCTCGCTCTGGGTTATGTGACGCGCTACAGCGGCACAGACACGACCCTGGGACTGATGATGGCCGGCACCGGGATGTTCTTTCCGTTTTTCTCGCCGATCATCGGCTGGCTGGGCGTGGCGCTCACGGGGAGTGACACAGCGTCGAACGTTCTCTTCGGCAACCTGCAGCAGGTCACCGCGAACCAGCTCGGTTTGTCGCCGGTGCACATGGCGGCTTCCAACAGCAGCGGCGGAGTGATGGGCAAGATGATCGACGCGCAAAGCATCGTCGTCGCCGCTGTGGCGACCGGAGGTCATGACGACAGTCCCGATGCCGGCACCGTGTTGCGCAGCGTTTTCTGGCACAGCATCGCGCTGGCCCTGCTGATGGGTGTGCTGGTAACGGTTCAGGCCTATTGGCTGCCGTGGATCGTGCCCCAATGACGGGCCTGGAAGTGGCAAGCCAGTCCATCCTCCCCGGCAAACCTTCTTCCGTCCTCACCTGTCCAAGCCTCTGCCTCTCCGCGCCCGCCGTCCCATGTGTCACAACCCGCCGCTCCAGATTCCGTGCCAGGGATGAGTGAGGACCGACAAAACGCTTCCCCTGGCGCCTCAAAGCAGCGTATGCTTTCGCGGAACACTCTTCAACACCGATGAATGCAACGCCCCCATCCAACAGCGCGCCGACCTGCAATCACGAATGGGAAAAGCATGGCTTGTTCTTTGAGTACGGCAGTGCCGCGAATCCGCGCATGCCCAAGATCGCCATCGATGTGTTTCCACCGGTGCTGCATCAAATCGCGGAGACGAGGATCCTTCCGTTGGAGCTGTCGAAACAGCTCGAAACCGGCTACCCGGTGACCGGCCCCGGCCTGTTGGCGAATTTTATCCACCTCGCTGCCGGAGAGGAACTGCCCACCGATTGTCACGCCAGCAGCCAGGTCTTTTATGTCATCCGCGGTGCAGGTTTCAGTGTGATCGACGGCCAGAAATTGAGCTGGAAGACAGGCGATCTGTTTGCACTGCCGTTCACCGGCGGGGTTCGGCATTGTGCCAGCGAGGACAGCGCCTTCTACTGGGTGCATGACCAGCCGCTGATGGATTTCCTCGGGGCCAGGCCTGTCAGCCCGAAATTCCGCCCTCTCTATTTCTCGCACGAACGGCTCACGAGCGAGCTGGAAAAAGTGCGGAGGGAAAACGAGGGCAAGGACAAGAACCGCAACGGCATTCTTTTGGCAAATCCTGACTGCCCGCAGACCAAGACGCTCACCCACTCCATTTGGTCTCTGTACAATCTGCTGCCGGCGAGAAGCAAACAGAAGGCGCACCGACACAACTCCATCGCCCTCGACCTCGCCGTCAAGGCCACGGATGGCGTTTACACCATGATCGGCCGCGATCTCGACAGCGACGGCAACATCATCAACCCCATCCGCGCCAACTGGCTTGCCGGCGGCGCCTTCGTCACGCCCCCCGGCTGGTGGCACTCCCATCACAACGAAAGCGACGAGGATGCCATCGTCCTGCCCCTCCAAGACGCCGGCCTGCACACTTACCTGCAGACTCTGGACATCCAGTTTGCTCGCGGGTATTGAGCCGACGCAGCGGGGTGCCAAACGCGTCCTTCGACCAGGGATTCCCGGCCACTGCCCTTTGCAATCCTCCAGCTCGGCGATGAGCCCGAGCACCCTCCGCCGTGAGGGTCAAAAAAGGCGGCCGCATGGCAAACTTGGCTGATTTCTTAGCCGTCCTTGGTCGATAACGGCCGATTTCGGCGGCTCAGGCAAATGCGGGGCTGCCGGATCACGATCTTCAGAAGCCCGACAAAAAGCTCGAACCCGCGGGGTATAACCCCCATGCGCTTCTTTCTGCTGCCCCTTCTCCTTGCCGCGGCCACCGCCACGGCTTCCCCCACCAACCTCCATGTGGGCGCTGCCACGGTGGACATCACGCCGGACCGCCCGGTGGCGCTCGACGGGCAGATGCATGTGCGCATCTCGGAAAAACCCGATACGCCGATCCATGTCGTCGCACTGGCTCTGGAATCCCGCGAGGGCGACCAGGTGCTGGACCAGGCCCTCCTGATTTCCTGCGACCTAGTTGCCATCCGCCAAGGGCTCATGGAGTTGGTGCGAGAGAAGGCCAGGGGCAGGCTGCCCGGGTTTGACCTGAACAAGCTCGTCCTCAATGCCACGCACACCCACACCGCGCCAGTGACGATGCAGGGCGAGCGCTACCGGCTGCTCCGGCGGGATGTGATGAAGCCGATGGAATACACCGAATTTCTGGTGGAGCGCATCGTCGAGGCTGCCGCGAGGAGCTGGGAGCGGCGCAAGCCCGCCAAGGCCGGCTGGGGCCAGGGCCAGGCGGTGATCGCGCAGAATCGCCGTGCCACCTACGCGGACGGCACCGCCAAGATGTATGGCGCCACCGACGTGCCGGAGTTTCGCGGCATCGAGGGTTACGAGGACCACAACCTCGACGTGCTGTTCTTCTGGGATCTCGACGACAAGCTCATCGCAACGGCCGTGAACGTTCCCTGCCCCGCCCAGGAGGTCGAGGGCCTCAAGGTGATCCACGCCGACTTCTGGGATCCGGTGCGCCGCCAGCTGCGCGAGCGTCACGGTCAGGACCTGCACATCCTCGGCTGGACCGGAGCAGGCGGCGACCAGGTGCCACGCCCGATGTACGGCAAGGCGGCGGATGAGCGCATGCGCCGCCTGCGCGGACTGACGCGGCTGGAAGAGGTCGCCCGGCGGGTCGTTCGCGGCTGGGAGGAAGCCTATGAAGGCGCCAAGCTTGAGCCCGTGACCGGCGCGGTGCTGCGGCACCACACCGAGAAGATCGACCTGCCCTGGCGCAAGGTGACCGCGAAGGAGCTGGCCGACGCCCAGAAGGGGGTCGACCAATACAAGGACGATCCCAAGGAGCAGTGGAAGTATCTTTGGAACAAGGGCGTGGTGGATCGCCACGAAGCCGAAAAGGCCGGCACGGCAGGGGTCTTCCAGATGGAACTGCATGTGCTGCGTCTCGGGGATGTGGCCATTGCCACCAACGAGTTCGAGCTCTTCACCGACTACGGCGTGCAGATGAAGGCCCGCAGCCCGGCCCTGCAGACCTTTCTCATCCAACTGACAGGCTCGGGCGGCTATCTGCCGACCCCGCGAGCCGTTGCCGGAGGCAGCTACAGTGCCATCATCCAAAGCAGCCGGGTCGGCCCGGAAGGTGGCCAGGTGCTGGTCGATCAAACGGTCCAGGCCATCCGCGACCTGTGGCCGGTGCCCGCCGCGCCCGCAACCCCGAAATGAGCCCGTGAGGCACGACCTCGCACGAGCCGCTTGGAAACCGCATCCGCCAACCGGATGCTGCCCTGCCAACTGCCGCCCGGAACCCGCCTTGCCAACCCGATGAAAACCCGCTTTCTCCTTCAGCTGCTGGGGCTCGCCCTGCAATCCGCCGTGCTGGCGCAGGGCCCGGGCCAGGCCAGTGCCTTTGCCGGCAGACGCGTGCTGTACATCGGCATCGACGGCTGTCGTGCGGATGCCCTGACCGCTGCCATGGAGCGCGGGCTGGCGCCGCAGATGAAAGCGCTCCGCGAGAGTGCCGACGGCCTGCTGACTCTGCAATGCTACGCCGGCGGCGAACTCGGCACGCCGACGCAGCAGCCGACGGTCAGCGGCCCGGGCTGGACCAGCCTGCTCACCGGCGTCTGGATGGACCAGCACGGCGTCAAGGACAACCGGTTCATCGGCGGTCGCTTCCAGACCTGCGCGCACTTCATGCGGCGGATCAAGGAGGTGCAGCCGACGGCCTTTTGCGCGTCCTTTGCCGACTGGCCGCCAATCCATGACTTCATCGCCGATGGCTCGCGGGTGGAAGGCCGGGAATTCCTCGATGTGAAATTCACCCGCGCGCCCGATGCCAAACGTCACTTCATCGACAACCCGGAAAAGGACATCGAGGTGCGTGATGCGGCGCTGAAGACCCTGCGCGAACAGGATCCGGATGTTCTGTTTGTCTATTTCGGCTCAGTCGACGAATTCGGCCATGGCGCCATCGATGCGCGCGCCAGTTTCTCGCCGGACAGCACGCTCTATCTCAATGCCATCAGCCATGTCGACTCGCATGTCGGCGAACTGGTCCGCGCCATGCGGGCGCGCCCGCAGTTTGCCGGGGAAGACTGGCTGGTGCTCATCACCACCGACCACGGCGGTCGCGGCAATTCCCACGGCGGCGACAGCGACGTGGAGCGGAACATCTGGCTGCTCGCGCACGGCGCCCACCTGCCGCGCGAGCGCCTGCTTGAGGCACCGGTACCGCAGACCGCGCTGGTGCCGATGATTTACGCGCACCTCGGCATCACCCCGAAGCCGGAGTGGACACCCAAGCCAGCCCAGCCTCCGCCCGGCAGCCCCCCAGGGCCGTAGTCGAGCTGGGGTGCCCGCCGCCCCTGCAACAGCGCCCTTCACGCCGCGCCATGCCGATGACCTCGCCGTGATCCATTCCCGCGCCTCCCGCGGCAATCCCACCCAGACCGCATCCCGCTCGGCTTCGTGCGACTGCCTGCGCAAGAGCTGCCGCGCGGTCCTGCGGCCGCTGCGGGCGCAACCCGCATGACGCGCGCCAAAGGCTCCCGCGGATGTCCGAGCGAGGCATCCAGCCCCGTCACTTCAGCTTGGCGTCGTGCAAGCTGATGGAAAGCAGGGTGTACTCAAAACTGCCGCTGCTGCCATGCAGGAGGATCATCGCCAGGCCGCTTGCCGTGATCTTGTCCCCCGGCTTGATTTGGGCGGCCCTCGGATTCTCGCTCTCCTCGAAGTAAATGTGGTAGCTGACGTCGTAGTTGGTTCCGGCGATGCGCACACGCTCATGTTCGGCGGAGGCGGAATAACGGCCGTTGGATTTGTTTGTTTCGACCACTCGAAACGTGAGGGTGCCGTTCTTCTCCCTGAAGGTTTCCTGAAGCTTTCGGGAAGCCGCGTCGACCGCTTCCTTGCGCTTGGCCACATTGCCGGAGATGTCTTTCAGCAGGTCCTTGGGAAGGGCTTCCAGGATCTTTTTGGGATCCAACGCATCGGCGGCCTCCGTCGCCGAGATGACCGAGAAGTTCAGGAAGGCTCCCAGGACCAGCAGGGGAAGGGTGCGGGCATTTTTCATCCAGCGCGGCTTTAGGACGCACCCGACCGCCTGTCAAGACCCCTGAGGCCTCGGCAAGAACGCAGCCGTCTGACCAGGCGACACGCCCACACAAGCCAACCCGCCGAGCCGGCCAGTCTGCCGGCAGAAAGCCAAGGCCCCAGGCGGGTTCCACCAGGCTGGATCGTTTTTGCCAATCCCGGCTGGCAAAAGGTGCCGGCAGACACGTTCCTGTGGAAGAACCCCGCCCGCCATGAAACCGCTGCTCCTGGTTTGCCTCGCCACCGTCGCGCACGCCCAACACCCGTCGCTGCCAACCGGGCCAAACGCCGATCTCGGAGGGCGGCGGCTGCTGCCGGCGGACAACGTGTGGAACCGCGATGTGTCGAAGGATCCGGTCGATCCGCTCAGCGACGCAATCATCGCCTCGATCGGCGCCGACAAACCCCTGCACGAGGATTTTGGCCTCGTCTGGAAGGGCGCGCCGGGCGGCATTCCCTACCATGTGGTGAGCAAGGATCAGCCCCGGGTGCCGGTGACCTTTGACTACGCCGACGAGAGCGACCCCGGCCCCTACCCGATTCCGCCGGACGCCTGGATTGAGGGCGGCCCGCAGAGCGACGGCGACCGCCATGTGCTGGTGCTCGACAAGGATGCCTGGAAACTCTACGAGCTCTTCCGCGCCTTCCCGGTCGACGGCGGCCGGTCGTGGAAGGCGGCCAGCGGCGCGGTCTTTGATTTGAAGTCGCCCCGCCCGCGACCCGCCGGCTGGACGAGCGCCGATGCCGCCGGCCTGCCGATCCTGCCCGGGCTCGCCCGCTACGACGAGATCTGCGGCGCGAAAAAGCTCACCCATGCGCTGCGCTTCACGGTCAAGAAGAGCCGCCGCGCCTACGTCGCGCCGGCCAGCCACTTCGCGAGTCGCCACACCGACGAAACCCTGCCGCCGATGGGCCTGCGCGTGCGCCTGAAGGCCGGCTTTGACACCTCGAAATTCACCGGCGCGGCGCGGGTGATCCTCGAGGGCCTCAAGACCCACGGCATGATCCTCGCCGACAACGGCGGCGACTGGTTCATCAGCGGCGCCCCAGACGAGCGCTGGAACCACGAGGAGCTGTTGCCGATCCGCAAGGTCAGGGGCCGCGACCTCGAGGTGGTGCAAATGGGGCCGGTGACGACGCGTTGAGCCTCTTTCACGCCAGTTCATCCCCGACTTCCCACGCCATGAAAGCTCTCCTCCCGCTCCTGCTGCTCAGCGCCACCCTGCACGCCACGGACTCCATCGTGCCGGGCCAGATCACGACGCCGTTTCCGACGCTCCAGCACCTGGCGGTGGAATGGGGGATCGAGGGCGATGACGACCTCGATGCCAGCTGCACGGTGGTCTATCGCCAGGCCGGCGAGACCGCCTGGCGGCCGGGCCAACCGCTGCTGCGCGTTCCGGCCGGCACAAGCCGCGGCACCACGCAGCCCATCGCCTGGTCAAACCGGCTGAGTGGCAGTGTCTTCGATCTGGAACCGGGAACGTCTTATGAGATCGAGTTAAAGCTCAATGACCCCGATGGCGGCTCGGCGACGAAAATCGTAAAGGCATCGACTCGGCCTGAACCCATCGCGAAAGCCGACGCTGTGCTCAAAGAAGGCTCGAAGGCCGATTTGAATGCCGTGAAGCCCGGTGAGGTGCTTTTGCTCGCCGACGGCGACTACGGGGCAATCACCTTCAACCGCGATGGCGAGCCGGGGAAGCCGATCGTCTACCGCAGCCTGAGCGGTCGCGCCGTGTTCCGCGAGGTCGGCCTGACCAACCGCCAGTGGGTTTACCTGGAGGGTGTCACCGTCAACGGCCCGGTGCGCATGAACGGCAGCGAGCACTGCGTCGTGCGTCGCTGCACCATCAAGTCGCACTTTGGCATCAAGGCCTACAAGCCCGGCATGATGAATGCCTGCATCGAGGACAACGTCATCACCGGCATCCGCGCCTGGAAGCCGGAGATCATGGGCGCGGGCGGCGACAACGACGGCGAGGGCATCCAGTTCACCGGCAGCGGCAATGTCATCCGCCACAACCGCGTCAGCGGCTTCCGCGACTGCATCAGCCACATGGAGGACGACGGCGCGGTGGAGCAAAGCTGCAACGACATCCTCAACAACGACCTCGACAGCGGGCTTGATGACGGCATCGAGGCCGACTTCGCCCTGCACAACTGCCGCATCCTGCACAACCGGCTGACCAACTGCTTCGTCGGCATCTCCTCGCAGCCCGGCCTTGGCGGCCCCAACTACTTTCTGCGCAACGTCATGTTCAACGTCATCCTGACCCCCTTCAAGCTTCACCGCTTCAGCCAAGGCGACGTCATCCGGCACAACACCGTCGTCAAGGCCGGCGACGCCTTTGGCATCTACACCGGCGAGCCCTTTGATCACGCACGGATCGAACACAATCTTTTCATCGGCAGCCTGCCGCCGGCGGAAGTCAGTTACGGCGGCTACAGCCCCGGTCGCGGACGCGGTGTCGACCTGCAGCGCTTCGGCGACCACTGCGTCATCGACCACAACACCTACGCGGTCGTCGGCAGGCCTTTCGAGGGCAAAATCCGCAGTTGGACCTTCAACACGCTGCCGGGGCCGGAATTCGAGCGCCACGGCCGTGTCATCGGGATCGACATCCCGATGCCCGAGGATCCGGCGTGCCGCTGTGCACCGCCCGACCTCACGTCCCTCACCCAGGCCGGCGCCTACGCGGGCGAGGCCCCGCCGCGCTACGGTCCGCGCGATCGCTGAGGCCGGATTCGTCATTGATAAAAGCGAACGATTTTTGAAAAAACATCGATTGGAGCGAACCGTTTTGCCGGGCCAGAAAAAGCCGTCATGGATTTTGCTGACGCCATTCTCTCCAATCTACTCAGCCCCGCCGTCCTGTTTTTCGTTCTCGGTGTATTTGCCGCGGTGACCCGCAGCGACCTGAAATTTCCCGAGGCGCTCTACACCACGCTGACGATCTACCTGCTCACCGCCATCGGCTTCAAGGGCGGGGTGGCCATCCATGAGGCCGGGCTGGGCGCGGTTTGGCTGCCAGCCTTGGCGGCCATGGCGCTCGGCGGATTGATCCCGCTGTGGACCTACCCGGCGCTGCGCAAGCTGGGCGGGTTCAGCGTGGCCGATGCCGGAGCCATTGCCGCCCACTACGGCAGTGTCAGTGCGGTGACCTTCATCGCCGCCACGAACTTCCTCAAAAGCATCCAGCAGCCCTACGAAAACTATGCCTCAGCCTTCCTCGCCGTCATGGAGTCGCCCGCCATCATCGTCGGGGTGATGCTCGGCAAGGGCGCGCTGGGTGGCGGCCGGTTTTCGCTCGCCGATGCCGGCGTGCGGCATGCCCTGCGGGACGCGGTGCTCGGCAAGGGCGTGCTGCTGCTCATCGGCGCCATGGTCATTGGCGCGCTCTGCGGCCAGCGCGGCATGGCCTCGGTGGAGGGGTTCTTTGTGACGCCCTTCCAGGGCGTGCTCGCACTCTTCCTGCTGGAAATGGGCCTGGTGGCGGGCAAGCGGCTCGGGGATTTGAAAAAGGTCGGGCTCTTCCTGCTGATCTTTGGTGTCACCGCCCCGGTGATTCAGGGAAGTCTCGGCGTGCTTCTCGGCAACTGGGTCGGGCTGAGCGCGGGCGGCGCCACCCTGCTCGGGGTGCTCGCCGGCAGCGCCAGCTACATCGCGGCACCGGCGGCGGTGCGGCTGTCCCTGCCCGACGCCAACCCGACCTACTCGCTGACCGCGGCGCTGGCGATCACCTTCCCCTTCAACATCACGGTCGGCATCCCGCTGTTCTTCGAACTCGCCCAACGCCTTCACACCTGATTCCCCATGAACCTGCACCCCATGACCTTGCTCACCGTCATCTGCGAAGCTGTGCTTGAGAACC
Organism: Prosthecobacter sp.; assembly: GCA_044345215.1. Lineage (GTDB taxonomy): Bacteria > Verrucomicrobiota > Verrucomicrobiia > Verrucomicrobiales > Verrucomicrobiaceae > Prosthecobacter. The sequence continues at coordinate 29,388 of JBIJBO010000007.1, forward strand.
GCGTTGTCGAAGCCCTGCGCGACTGCGGCGCTCACGGACACACCGCCTTCAACGTTCGAGGCAGCGGCCATCAGGGCGAGCGCAGTGCCGACCTCGCCGAAAGCGGCAACGTCCAGATCGAGGCCATTGTGCAACCCGCCGTCGCCAAGGCTGCGCTTGCCCGTTTGCAGGCCGACTTCTTCCATGACTACGCCATGGTCGCCTACGAGAGTGAGGTGCGCGTGCTGAGGCCGGACAAGTTCTGAGGCTGCCAACCTGCCTCCTACCCCAGCGCCGTTTCCAACGCGGCATCAACCCGCCGTGAGGTGTCGCCGGGGCTGCCGGTGCGGCGCGACACGGCGCGGTAGGCGAGCGGCACGACGAGCAGGGTGAAGACGGCGGAGAGAGCGACCCCGTAAAGGATGACGACACCGACGACGAGGCGGGTTTCGGCGCCGGCGCCGGTGCCGAAAACGAGCGGCAGCGAGCCCATGACCGTCGTCAGGGTGGTCATCAACACGGGCCGCAGGCGCAGCACCGAGGCCTCGACGATGGCCTCATCGTAGGCCATGCCCTCGTCGCGCAGCTGGTTGATGAATTCGACGATGAGAATGCCGTTTTTCGCGGCGAGGCCGACCAGCATGATCAGGCCGACCTGGCTGAACAGGCTCTGGTTCTGGCCGGTGAGCAGCAGGCCGAGCAGGCCGCCACCGATGGCGACCGGCACCGTCAACATGATCGTGAAGGGATGGACAAAGCTTTCGAACTGGGCGGCCAGCACGAGGAAGACGACCAGGATGGCGAGGCCAAAGACAAAGAGCACACTGCCGCTGGTTTCGCGCAGCTTGAGGGCGTCGCCCTTGTAGCCGATGACCGCGTCCGGCGGCAGGTGCTCGCGCACAAGGCCCTCCATGAAGACGACCGCCTCGGACAGACTGTAGCCGGGTGCGAGACCGGCGTCGAAGGTGATGGCGCGCATCCGGTTGTAGCGGTTGAGCGCGCCGGAGTCGGCGAACTCGGTGAGGCTGACCAGGTTGGCGAGCGGGATGAGCTCGCCGGTGGTCTCGGAGCGCACGTAAATGCCCTGCAGGTCGCCGGGCAGGCGCTTGCCATCGTAGTCGCCCTCGAGGATGACGTCATACTCCTCGCCGTTGTCGACGTAGGTGGTGACGCGGCGGAAGCCGAGCAGGCTCTCCAGGGTGCGGCCGATGTTGGCGATGGAGACACCGAGGTCGGCGGCGCGGGCGCGGTCGATGGCGACCTCAAGTTGCGGCTTGGTTTCCTTGTAGTCGTAGTCGAGGCCGACGAGGTTCGGATTGGCGGCGGCCTTTTCGAGCAGGATGTCGCGCCATCGCGCCAGTTCCTCGTAGGTCGGGCCGCCGAGCACAAACTGCAGCGGCTTGGTGAGGCCGCGGCCGAGGCCCTGGCGCATGATGACGAAGTTCTGCACGCCGTGCAGGTCGGCGACCTTGGCGCGCACCTCGTCCATGATCTCCCAGGCCGAGCGGCGGGTGCCGTGGTCGTTGAGGTTGATGATGGTGATGACCTCGTTGAAATCGGCGTTGTTGCCAAAGGAACGCGGCGCGCGCACCAGCAGGCGCTGGGCCTCGCCGCTGTCGACGAGGTACATGAGGCGTTTCTCCAGCTCGGCGAAAACCTCCATGCTGTAGCCGTAGGAGGCGCCTTGGGGCGCGGAGGAGACCACGAAGAAGGAGCCGCGGTCCTCGCGCGGGGTGAATTCCGAGGGCAGGGCGCGCAGCAGCCCGTAGCTGAGCGCGGCGCTGCCGACGACGGCGAGGAAGGCGGGCAGCGGATAACCGAGGGTGGCGGTGAGCAGGCGGCGGTAGCCGTTTTGCAGAAGGCGGAACAGGGCGTCGACCGCGCGCGTCAGCAGGTTGCCGCGACCGGCCGGGCGCAGCAGCTTGGAGGCGATCATCGGGCAGAGGGTCAGGGCGACGAAGCTGGAGAAGGCGACCGAAACCGCCAGGGTGACCGAGAACTCGGCGAACAGCTTGCCGGCATCGCCCTCGAGGAAGCTGATCGGCACGAAAACCGCGACCAGAACCAGGGTTGTGGCGACGACAGCGAAGCCGACCTGGCGGGTGCCGAGGTAGGAGGCGACCAGCGGGGCCTCGCCCTCCTCAATGCGGCGGTGGATGTTCTCCAGCACGACGATGGCGTCGTCGACGACCAGGCCAATGGCGAGCACGATGGCCAGCAGGGTGAGGACGTTGACCGAGAAGCCGAGGAAGTGCAGGACGATGCAGGTGGCGACCACCGAGACCGGCACGGCGACCGCGGGCACGAGGGTGGCGCGGGCGGTGCCAAGGAAGGAATAGATGACCAGCACGACGAGCAGCACGGCGATGACGAGGGTGCTGAACACCTCGGCGAGCGAGGCCTCGATGAACTGCGAGGTGTCGTAGCTCTGCTCCAACTTCATGCCCTCGGGCAGCACAGGGGCCAGGCGCAGGGCCTCGGCCTTGGCGGCGCGGGCGACGTCAAGCGTGTTGGCGCGCGACTGCTTGACGATGCCCACCGCGACCATCGGCACGCCGTTGCCATGGAAGCGTCGGCGGGCATCCTCGGCGCCGAGCTCGACACGCGCCACCTCGCCGAGACGGACCTGATAACCGTCGGCGCCGCGCTTGAGCACGAGGCTGCGGAACTCCTCGACCGTGGTGAACTCGCGGCGCAGGCGGACGGTGATCGTGCGGTCGCGCGCCTGCACGGCACCGGCCGGCAGTTCAACGTTCTGGCGGCGCAGGGCGTCCTCGACATCGACCACCGTCAGGCCGCGGGCGACCAACGCCTCGCGATCGATCCACAGGCGCATGGCAAAACGGGTGGCGCCGCTGAGGCGCACACGCGCCACACCCGGCAGCTGCGAAAAGCGGTCGACGAGGTAGCGCTCGGCGTAGTCGGCCAGCTCGACCGGCGACAGGTCGGGGCTGGTGAGGTTGAGCCACATGAGCACCTCGGTAACCGCGTCCTGCTTGGTGATCTCCGGGGGCCGGACCTCATCGGGCAGCTCGTCCAGGATGCTCGACACCGCCTCGCGCACGTCGCTGGCGGCGTTGTCGATGTCGCGGTCGAGGGAGAACTCGACGGTGATCTGCGACTGGCCGTCGGTGCTGATCGAATCGATGTTCTCGATGCCCTCGACGCCGCTGATGCGGTCCTCGATGAGCTGGGTGACGCGTCGTTCAACGACGGAGGCGGCGGCGCCGGGATAGACGGTCTCAATCGAGATGATCGGCGGCTCGATGTCCGGATACTCGCGCACCTGCATGCGCGTGTAAGCGACGATGCCGAAGGCCATCAGCAGCAGGTTGGCCACCGTGGCGAGCACGGGCCGGCGAATGGAGACATCGGACAGGAACATGCGCGCTCAGTTCGTCCGCGGATTGTAGGCCGGTGCCGCCGCGCGGAAGCGACCGGTAATCTCGACCGGGCTGCCGTCGGCCAGGCCCATGTAGCCTTCGGTGACAACGGTTTCGCCGGCCTTCAGTCCGGCGGTCACCTCGACAAAGCCGGGCTTGCGCAGGCCGGTTTCGACGGGACGGCGTTCGACGCGCTGGGCGCTCTGCTTGCCGGCAACCACATAGAGGTAGACCTGGCGGTACACAGGTGCCAGCGCGCGTTCCGGCACGGCGGGGGCGCGGCGCGGCGCGCGGCTGAGGGTCGCGGTGAGCAGCATGCCGGGGCGCAGGGCATGGTCGGCATTGTCGATGTCGGCGCGCACGACAACGGCGCGCGTGGCGGGATCGACGCGCGAGCTGACCTGGGCGACGCGCGCGACGAAGAGGCGGCCCGGGTAGGCCGCGCTGCGCGCCTGCACGGTGCGGCCGACCTCGAGCTCGGCGATGAAGACCTCGGGCACGGCGAAGTCGAGCCGCACGCGGTCGATCTGGTCGAGCGTGGCGATGACCGTGCCCGGCGAGATGAGGGTGCCGGCGCTGATGTTGCGCAGGCCGAGCACACCACGGAAGGGCGCGGTGATGAGGCGGTCGGCCAGGCGCGCCTCGACTTCCTGGATCTGGCGGTGGGCGACCTCGGCGAGAGTCTCGCGCTCCTCGACGAGGACCGATGACACCGCGCCATCGGCGGCAAGCTGGCGCAGGCGGGCGAGTTCGCGCTCGTGTTCGGCGAGCTGGGCGCGCGCGGCGGCCAGGCGGGCCTCGTCCTCGCCCGAGGACAGCTTGACCAGCGGCTGGCCCTTTTCGACGCTCTGGCCGTCGGTGAACTCGACCTTCTCGACGACCTCGGTGACACGGGCGGAGACGTCGATCGATTCAAAGGAGCGCACGGTGCCGACCACCTCGACCTGCTCGACGAAGTCGTCCTCCTTGACCTCGTGGACGACGACGCGGCCGGCGGCCGGTGCGGCGCGCTTCTCAGCCCCGGCCTTGCGACTGTCGAGCGAGCGGCGCAAAAACTGGGCGGAAGCCGCCAGGACGGCCAGCACCAAGGCCGCGGCCAGGAGTTGTTTTAATGCCTTCATGCGTTCCACTGCCCCGGCTACAGAAGCCATGTCAAAGGGGGGCGGAGAGAACGCGCGCGAAGTCAAGAATCTTCATGACAGATGCAAGTCCGGGCATGCCCGCCCTCTTGCCAGGGCCGGCGGCGGCCTGCACGCTGGCCTTTTCCAAGCCATGTCCGCCTCCGCCCTTCCCGCCAAGACCGTTGTTCTTATCGCCAGCGGCGACCTCCGCCCGGCCGCCAACCAGACCTGCTGGCCCGCGCAGAAGGCCATGGAGGACGCGCTCGCCAAGGCGCTCAAGGCGGAGGGCTGGGACGTTCGCCGCGCCCATCCCTACGACGCGAAGAAAAAGCACGGCTTCATCGCCAGCCAGCGCGAGGGCATCGAGGTCTTCCGCGGCATCGATCCCGAGGCGCCGCTCATCGTCGCCGAGGCGGTCTGGCAGTACTCGCACCACGTGCTCGCCGGGCTGACCACCCACCGCGGCCCGATTCTCACCGTCGCCAACTGGAGCGGCCAGTGGCCGGGCCTGGTCGGCCTGCTCAACCTCAACGCCTCGCTCACCAAGGCCGGCGTCGCCTATTCCACCCTGTGGAGCGAGACCTTCACCGATGCCTTCTTCAAAAACGGCCTGCGCGAGTGGCTGACCACCGGTCGCGTGCGCCATGACCAGTCGCACGTGCGCGACCTCGATCTCGTGCGCCTGCCCGCCGAGGACGAGCGGCTCGGGCGCGACTTCGGCCGCCGCTTCCGCTCAGCCAAGGCCATTCTCGGCGTCTTCGACGAGGGCTGCATGGGCATGTTCAACGCCATCGTGCCCGACCACCTGCTGCACCCGACCGGCTGCTTCAAGGAGCGGTTGAGCCAGTCGACTCTGTATGCCGCCATGCGCGAGGTGAGCGACGAGGACGCGCGTGCCGTTTATGCCTGGTACCGCAGGAAGGGCCTGCACTTCGAGCTGGGCAGCGAGGAGGCCAGAGACCTGACCGAGGCCCAGGTGCTGCTTCAGTGCAAGATGTACATCGCCGCCCTTCGCCTCGCCGACGAGTTCGGCTGCGACGCCATCGGCATCCAGTACCAGCAGGGGCTGAAGGATCTGACGCCGGCGAGCGACCTCGTCGAGGGCACGCTCAACAACGCCGACCGGCCGCCCGTGCGCAGCGCCGACGGCCGCCGCGTGCTGTTTGAGGGCGAGGCCCTGCCGCACTTCAACGAGGTCGACGAGTGCGCCGGTCTCGACGGTCTGGTCACCTACCGGCTCTGGCGCGAGCTCGGCTTCGCCCCGGAGAACACCCTGCACGACCTGCGCTGGGGCAAAAAATTCGGCAAGGATTACGTCTGGGTTCTGCTGATCAGCGGGGCGGCGCCGCCCGCCCACTTTGTCGGCGGCTGGAAGGGCGCCAGCAGCGAGCGCCAACCGTCGATGTACTTCCGCCTCGGCGGCGGCACGCTGAAGGGTGTCAGCAAACCCGGCCACGTGGTCTGGAGCCGCGTCTTTGTCATGGACGGCGTGCTCTGCTGCGACATCGGCGTCGCCGAAGCCCTGCGCCTGCCCGACAAGGAGACCGAGGCGCGCTGGCGCGAGACCACCCCGCAGTGGCCGATCCTGCACGCCGTGCTCAAGGGCGTGACACGCGACCAGATGATGGCGCGCCACAAGTCAAACCACATCCAGGTCGTGTACTGCCCGAACGAGAAGCAGGCGCATCGCGCCGCGCGCATCAAGGCCGCGGCCATGGCGGAACTCGGCCTGCGCGTCAGCCTGTGCGGGGATGTCCGCCTGGAGTGAGATTTTTGTGCCGCCCCGTTGAAGGATTGCGCCGGTCAGGCGAGTTATGCCGCTTCATGAGCCGTCTCCTGCCCGTCCTGCTCGCCTGCACCCTCGCCGCCCAAGCGGCGGAACCCGCCGCGGTGCCCGCGGCGAAGGCCCCGGCCAAGGCCGCGCTGAAGCCCGTGGTGATCCCGCCCGATCTCAATGGCCATCGCATCGTCATCGCGCCGCCGGTGAAACCGGCCCCGGTACGGATTGCCATCTTCGAGGGAACCGGCGCGCCGGACAGCGGCATCGACAATGTCTGCGCCCGCGTCGAGGGCCTGGCCGGAGCCAGCATCGACCGACTCAAGCCCGAGCAGATCGCCGCCGGCGCCCTGCAGGGCTACGATGTCGTCGTCTTTTCCGGCGGCAGCGGCAGCGCCCAGGCCAAGAGCCTGGGAGACCAGGGCCGGGAGCGCGTGCGCGAGTTTGTCCGCAACGGCGGCGGCTACGTCGGCATCTGCGCCGGCGCCTACCTGGCCTGCTCGAACTTCTCCTGGGGCCTCGGCATCCTCAATGCCTCCACTGTTTCCAACAAATGGAGGCGCGGCAGCGGCTTCGTTGAGACCGAGGTCACCGTCGACGGCACTCCCATCCTCGGGCCCGTCGAGGGCGTCTTCCTCGTTCGCTACAACAACGGCCCGATCCTCAAGCCCGGCGACCGCGCCGACCTGCCGGCCTACAAGCCGCTCGCCCTTTTCCGCACGGAGGTGGCCGACAACGGCACGCCCGTGGGTGTCATGGTGCATTCGCCCGCCCAGGCCGCCGCCCCCTTCGGCCGCGGCCGCGTCTTCGTCTCCAGCCCGCACCCGGAAAACACCCCGGGCCTCGAACATCTCATCCCGCGCGGCATTCTCTGGGCTGCCGGCAAGCTGCAGGAAGCGCCCCCCGTCACACCGTGAAAACACGGACGCTGCTCGCCTTGCTGCTCGGGGCCCTGCCCGCCGGTCGCGCCCAGGAGCCGGCTCCGGAGCCCCGGTTCGGTCAGCGCCGCTTGATCGAGTACCAACCGGGAGAACTGCCGCTGATTCTCGCCGCCCCGCATGGCGGTCGCGAAAAACCCGCGGATCTGCCCGACCGTCGTGAGGGCGTGCTGACCATGGATGCCAACACCCAGGAGCTGGCGCGGGCCGTCGCTGCCGCCGTGGCCGCACGCTGCGGCGCACGTCCGCACCTGGTGATCTGCCACCTGCACCGCTCCAAGCTCGATGCCAACCGCGATGTCGCCGAGGCCGCCCAAGGCAGCGCCGCCGCCGAACAGGCCTGGCACGAACACCACGGCTTCATTGAGCAGGCCTGCCGCGCGGCCGTCGATCGGCATGGCTGGGCCTTCCTCATCGATCTGCACGGCCACAGCCACCCGCAGGCTCAGGTCGAACTCGGCTGGCTGCACGATGCCGCCGAACTTGCCCGGCCGGAGCCCCTGCTCAACACCGCCGCCTTCGTCTCCCGCGGCAGCGCCGAGCTGCTGGCGCGTCGCTCGCCTCTGCCCTACAGCGAGTTCCTGCGCGGCCCCGCCAGCCTCGGCGCTCTGCTGGAAAACCAGGGCTTTCCCGCCACCCCGAGCCCGCGGCTGCCCGTGCCGATCCCGCCCTACTTCCGCGGCGGCTACACCCTTGTCCGCCACTGCGCCGCCGAACGCGGCGTTGCCGGTGTGCAGATCGAGGCCAACCGGTCGCGTCTGCGCGACACCGAAGCGAACCGCCAGCGTTTTGCCGAGGCCTTGGCGACCGCACTGACCCGTTTTCTACCCGGCAACTTGCAGGCACGCGACCCGCATCAGCCCGGTACCGATCAAAAATAAATCTTTATTTTTAGGTAAATTGCTTGATAGCTCCGCGAAAATCGCGGAGCTTCATGCACCCTTGCCCCCTTTACCCCCGCCCAAAGGCACCGTTATGGAACCGTGCTCTGGGCAGCAGCTTCCTTCTGCTCAGTCTCGCCGCCAGCCCGGCTGCAACGGTCGTCTGGGACGGTGGCGGCAGCGGACTCGGCACCTCCTGGAACACGGCCGCCAACTGGCAGGGGGACCTGTTGCCGGCGCAATCGGCGGACACCGACCTGCGCTTTGACAGCCGCAATGGCGGCAGCACCCTGTTGCCTCAGATGAGCTTGGGCAGCAATCGCACGGCTGGCCGCATCACGTTTGACGGAGCGCTCGGTGGCCTGACGGATCTGTTGCACGTGGATGCGAATGGCAGTGGCGGCAGCATCGCGCGAACCTTGACCCTGCACAGTGGCCTGAGCTTGGCGAACACCACCAGCCATGTGGTTTTTCGCGGTGGCAATGGTGGCCTGACCCTGGCCCTCGGGGCCAACAACCGCTTTCAGACCTCGGCGGGTTCCCTGCTGCACCTTCAGGTGCCCCTGACGGGAGCGTTCAGCCTGACCCTGGAGGGTGAGGGGCACGTGCGCCTGGACGCCGCCAGCAGCCACAGCGGCGGCACAGCAGTGCTGGCCGGCATCCTGCTGCTGGGCAACAGCACGGGCTCGGCCACTGGCAGCGGCCCGTTTCAACTGGCGGCCGGCGCGCTGCTGGGCGGCAACGGCCGCATCGCTCCGGCCGGCAACGCGGCCGTGACGATGGCCGGCACGCTCGCCCCTGGCCTGCCAGGAGAGAACCTTGGGCTCGGCAGTCTGACCCTGGCACCGGAACTCGGCGACGCCATCTTCAGCGCCGATGCCGACCTGACGTTCGAGTTGGGCGCGGCCGGTGCCAGCGATCGCCTGGTCTTCGCCTCAACAGGGGCTGGTCGGCTCGATCTCTCGGCCCTGGCGCCCGGCAGCCTGCGGGTGCGCTGGGCGGCGGGCGTCACCCCGGTCCTGCACAGCGTTTTCGACCTGCTCGACTGGTCTGCCCTCTCCGGCAGCGGCATCGCCGGTCTGGACGTCGGCTTGCTCGACCTGCCAACCGACGGCCTCGCGCCCGGCTGGCAGTGGGATCTCTCGGCCTTCGCCACCCAGGGCAGCCTGACCATCGTGCCGGAGCCCTCGCGACCGGCCTTACTGCTTCTGGCCGGTCTCTGGGCGCTGCGCCGGCGCCGTTTCCCAACCGGGACTGGCCAGCCAGCGGCGCCGCTCGGCACCGGTGCTGTCGGTAAAACAAACCTCACCACTGTGGCTGGCGCTGACCGTGAGGACACCGTTCTTGTGCGGGCGCAGCAGCAGGGCCGTGAGGCGGTCGCCATGGGTCGTCAGCGTGTCGGTGACGGCACGGCTTTTCAGGTCGAGCCGACGCAGCCCGCCATCGGCCGAGGCCGCCACTGCCGTCCCGGCCACGAGAAAGCCGAGGGCCAGCGCTTCGGAGCGACCGGCCGGGCGCAGCGTGCCGTCCTTTTTCGCCGTGCCGTTGAGATCCCAACGGCGCAGTTCGCCGTCACTGCCCCCCGAGATCAGCTCGCGACTGTCCGGACCGAAGGCGACGCTGAGGACGGGCACGCTGTGCCCGGTGAAGGTGCCCTCGACCGAGCCGGTCGCAGTGGCCAGCACCCTCGCCGTGCGGTCGCGACTGGCGGTGGCGACATATCGGCCGTCGGGACTGACCGCCAGAGCAAGCACCCAGTCGGCATGCGCCTCGACATCCCAGAGCGGCCGTCCCTCGGGCAGGGCAAATCCGCGCACCCGGTTGTCGGCACCGCCGGTGACCAGGAACTTGCCGTCCGGCGTGGTCACAGCACAAAGCGCGCAATCGCGCAGGCTGGCAAGGCGGCGGCGTTCCGTCGGCTTGGCCAAGTCAACCAGCCAAACCTCGCCGGAGCGGCCGGGCGAACCGCCGGCCACTGCCATGAGGGGGCCGCCGGCAACGAAGCTGAGCCCGAGAATGCGCTCTGGCAAGTCGCCGACACGACCACGCAGCTTGCCGTCCTCGGGATTCCAAGACAGCACCTCATGGTAGCCGCTGGTGACCAGAACCTTGCCATCGCCATTGAGCGCCAGCGCCGTCACCGGCAGCGGCCGCGGGTAGCGCTCGGGCGCCGGCTCACGCGTCGCCTGCCCGACCAGCCCGGCCAAGGGCGCACGCGGGTCAGGAACATCCACGACCGCCCCCTCGCCGATCCAGGTTCGCAGCAGCGCGATCCGCTCCGCCGACAGCGGGTCAGCGTTCTTCGGCATGCGGTCGTCCTCGTCGTGGGTGAGGATGAGTTGCATCAACTCGCCCTCGTCCGGTTTGCCGGCGACCAGGGGCGGCTCACCGCTGTCGCCCGGACGCAGCAGTTGCTCGACCGTGTCCAGCCGGTACGAGCCCTTGGCTTTCTCGGCACGGTGGCATTCCAGGCATTGATCGACCAGGACGGGGACGATCTGGCGGGAAAACGATACCGGGGCGGCAGCGACGGGGAGGGCAGACAGCAGGCAGGCGACGACTTTCACGGGGTGGCAGAACTACGCGCGCCACGGCGGCGTTTCCATCGCGCCGGCTCAAAAAGCCCCACTGAGGGCATCGCTCACCGCCGCCTCGAAGGGCCGCGAGCCGTCGCCGCCGAGCCGCTCGTCGAGCGCCTCCAGACGCTGGATGAGGTCGGCCACCTGGCGCCGCGGCAGCATCCCGCCGGCGGCCGCGCAGAAATGAGTCCGGCAGCCGAAGGGACGAAACTCGTAGATTGTGCAGCGCTGGTCGACCCCAAGCGCCGGGCAGGCCCCGTCGGGGTGCGGCTTGAGCTGCTTGCGCCCGGCCGCCCGCACGCCCTTGGCGGCGAGCAAGGCCTCGCCGCGGGTGAGCACGGGGCTGCGCCCAGTCAGGCGAAAGTGGCAGCAGCCGGCGAGCGACCGGCAATCGCGCTCGGCCGGGCGGGTCGCCAGGTCCCGGTAAATGTCCCGCACCTCGGCGAGGGCTTCAGTGAGACCGGGGGGCGGCTGCCTGCGGGACACGGGAGGGGACGGTTGGAGCGGGTAGTGGGAATCGAACCCACATGGCCAGCGTGGAAGGCTGGAACTTTACCATTAAGCTATACCCGCAAACTGTTGGGGAGCTGCAACAGTTAAGCGGTTCCGCCGCCGGGTGCAACGGTGGATTTTGTCTGGCAACGCATGGGCCGCCGGAAAAACCCGGCGGTGCCCCCCGAAAAAACCCCGGCCAAATCTGCAAAAGGAATTGACGACCCCGCGGAAATTGGGTTCAACGGAGGCATCGTCACACGAAGCGTTCCCCTGCCTGCCGACCCGTTCCTGCAGATGCGGTCCTGAGTTTGGCAAAAAAGTTGCTTCAAAAAACGGAAGAAAAATCTCAAACCTGTGTCAAACTGGCGACCCCTTTTTCTTGGGGGACCCCAGAAGAATCGCCAAACTGCATCGTACCACTCACCGCAAAATGTCAAACATGGAACTCGACGGAGGCATCAAGATCTACCTGCGTGAGATCGGCAAAACGGATTTGCTGACTCCGGAGCAGGAGGTCGATCTCGCCGAGCGCATCAAGCGCGGCGACCCCGAGGCGCGGTCCCACATGATCCGCGCCAACCTGCGCCTCGTCGTCAAGATCGCCCAGGATTACGCCAACTACGGACTGCCGCTTCTCGACCTCATTTCCGAGGGCAACATCGGCCTGATGAAGGCCGTCGAACGCTTCGACCCCAACAAGGGCGGCAAACTTTCCACCTACGCCGCCTGGTGGATCAAGCAGTCGATCAAGCGCGCCCTCGCCAACCAGTCCAAGACGATCCGCCTGCCCGTCCACATGGTGGACAAGATCAGCAAGATGCGCCGTGTCGCCATGGCGATGTCCGAGGAACTCGGCCGCGAACCAACGGACGACGAGCTGTCCGAGGAAATCGGCATCGACCGAGCCAAGCTCAGCCAGCTCAAGGTCGCCTCGATGCGCCCGGCCTCGCTCGACGCGCCGATCAGCGACGACGACAGCACCGAGTTCGGTGAAATCGTCGGCGACGAAAACGCCCAGACGCCCTTTGACCTGCTCAGCCACAAGAACATGCACAGCCAGCTCGACGGCTTGCTGACGGTTCTTGACGAACGCGAACGCAAGATCATCGATGCCCGCTTCGGCCTCGCCGGCCAGAAGCCGCGCACGCTCGAGGAGGTCGGCCAGGAGTTCGGCGTCACCCGCGAACGCATTCGCCAGCTGCAGAACATCGCCCTGCGCAAGCTGCGCCGCGCGCTGCAGAAGAAGGAGGATCCGATCCCCAAGGCCCTGCGCAACGCCGGCGCCAAGAAAAAGAAAAAGGCCGCGGCCGACGACAAGAAGTGAGCTTCAGGGCGGACCTCCGGGTCCGCCCTTTTGCTGCCGCGCCCATTCCTCCGGGGTGTTGAGATTGTCGAGCCCGGCACCGGCAGGCTCGGGGCGCACCACCACCGTTCCCTGCGTCACAGCCTGGGCCAGCAGCTTCTGCAGGCCGAGCCGGCGCTCCGCCAGCGCCTGCTGGAGGACCGGTCGCAGGGCCGGTGGATACACCGCCGCCAGCGGCTCCAGGCCCTGCGCCGAGCGCCAGCACAGGCCGCGCGCCGGCGCGGCCTGTGCCCGCCAGTCGGCCAGCAGCACCGCCGGCTCAAAGTGCGGCAGGTCCACCGCCAGCACCAGCAGCGGCAGTTCCGCCAGGCTGCGCGAGATCGCGCCGAGCGGGCCGTCATTGCTGCCCGGCGGATCGAAGGCCCACTCGCAGGCCGGCACCGGCGCCTCAGTGTGCAACCCCTGGGCTTCGCGGCAGCCCACGAGCAGGCGCGCCGGCCCGAGCGCGGCCAGCTTGGCGAGCTGCAGGCGCCAGAGCGGCTGGGCCTGCCAGACGAGCCGGGCCTTGTCGGTGCCCATGCGCTCGGAACGACCTCCGGCGAGCAGCAGGGCGGCAAAGGGGTCGGCGTTCACGGCGACAGGAAAGGCCGGGCGCGGCCACGGGCAAGTACGGAATGGCGACTGGAAACCGCCGCAAAGCGGAGTAGGGATGCGGCATGGCAAGGACCGCACTCCCCCCGCGCTGGTGGCTCACGCCGCTGCTGTACGCCGTCGCCGCGCTGGCCGCCGGCGTCACCGTGCTCGTCTTCAGCGCCACCGCGCGCGAAGTCGTCAGCCGCGCCTTTTCGATGCTCGTCGGTGCGCTCGCCACCCCCTTCATCCTGGAGAGCGTGACCGCGCTCGCCGGACTGGCCATCGTCATCACGATCAACCAGTGGCGGCTCAACCGCGAGGGCGACGGTTGGGTCTACCTCGCCAAGACCGAGCCCGATGCCACAGTCGATTTCGAGGGCCGGCTCGCCATGGCCGAAAAATACCTGGAACTCGGCCTGGCGCGCGAGGCGCTCGACCACCTCGACCAACTCAGCGCCGAGGAGCAGAGCCACGAACGCGCCCGGCACGCCCGGGCGGCGGCACTGGCCCAACTCGGCTGACCCGTTGCCGCCAATCGTCCCGCGGAGAAAGGCCGCAATTTTTTCCCGGCCGCATCGTCTCATCGGCAGAGAAATCGGCCGCGCGCCGCGTATGGGATGAAGATGCGACACGTGCTGCTTGCCGTCCTCGCCCTCCCGGCCCTGCAGGCCGCGGAGCCGGAGGTCGTCACCTTGGAACGGCTGCGCAACGTGCAGCACCAGGTCCAGGAACTGCTGCCCAATCTGCGGCCGTCTGTGGTCGCCATCCTCACCGGCGACGGCACCGCCAGCGGGGTCATCATCGAAGCCGGCGGCCTCGTCCTGACCGCGGCCCACGTCGCCGAACAGCCGGGGCGCGAACTGCGCGTCGTGCTCGAGGACGGCCGCCGTGTCAGCGGCACGACGCTCGGGCTCGACAAGACGACGGATGCCGCCTTGCTGCAGCTGCATGACAGCGGTCGCCGCTGGCCGCACGTGCCGGTCTCGCGGCGCGTGCTCGAGGCCCAGCCCGGCACGTGGTGCTTCGCCCTCGGTCATCCCGGCGGTTTCGACAAGGCGCGCGGGGTCGTGCTGCGGGTCGGCCGCATCGTCAAGCAGACCGCCAACGCCCTGCAGACCGACTGCGTGCTGATGGGCGGCGACTCGGGCGGACCGCTCTTCAACCTGCAGGGCGAGGTGATCGGCGTGCACAGCCAGATCTGGGAGGGACGCGACGAGAACATGCACGTTTCCATGGCGCCCTTCCTGCGCGCCTGGGACGAGTTGAAGAGCAGTCTGGTCATCCAGACCTGGGGCACCGGCAGTGGCGGCTACCTCGGTCTCGCCGCCGACCTCAACGAGGCCAGCGGCCGGCTCGAAGTGCTGGAGGTCTTTCCGGATTCGCCCTCGGCCAAAGCCGGCCTGCGCGCGGGCGACCGCATCCTCACCCTCGATGGCGAGCCGCTGCTCAGCCTCGCGCATTTTTCCAGCGCGGTGAAACTGCGCGCCGCCGGCGAGCAGGTGCGCCTGCGGGTCACCGGAGCCGGCGGCGAGCGCGACGTGGCCATCACCCTCGGCCAGCGGCCGCGCGATCCGGAGGGCTGACCATGCGATCCCTTCTCCTGCTGCTCACCGCCCTCGCGCCGCTTGGCGCGGCCGAACTGCGCGCCCCGCTGACGCCGGAGGAACGCCGCAACGGCGTGGAAACCCTGCGCGCCCTCGCCCCGCTGCGCGCCCAAAGCGCCGCCGCCAGCGTCCGCCTTGTCGACAGCGACGGCAAGGACGCCGGCCTAGCCACCTGGGTGCAGGCCGACGGCTACCTGCTCGCCAAGGCGAGTGAGGTCCCCGAGGTGAAAGAACGGCGCGCGCGCCTGCCCGACGGCCGGCTGGCAACGCTGCGCGAAGTGAAGCGCGAGGTCGCCCACGACCTGCTGCTGGCGCATGCCGAGGGGGTCACCGGCATGGCGACCGCGTCCTTCGGCGATTCCAAGCACCTCACCTTCGGCCAGTGGATCGTCGCACCGGCGCGCGATGGCGCCCTGCGCCTCGGCGTGATCAGCGCCGAACGACGCAAAATTCCCGGCATGGGCGCTGCCATTGGCGTGCGCATGGAGGAGTTGCCACCGGCCGGGCGACGCGGCGTGCGCATCCTCGGGGTCGCCGAGGACAGTCCCGCCCAGGCGGCCGGCCTCACTCAGGGCGACGTTCTGCTGAGCCTCGCCGGCCGGGAAGTGAACGATTTCCGCCAGGTGCACGAGCTCATTTCCAAGCGCCAGCCCGGCGAGCTGCTGGCGGTCGAATACGAGCGCGCCGGCCAGCCGCGCCAGGCGCGCCTCCGCCTCGCAAGCCGCACCAAGGTGCTCAACAACTGGGAGGGCGAGGACTTCGCCAACGGCGGCATCTCCCTGCGCACCGACAACTTTGCCGAGGTGCTGCAGCACGACCTGCCACTCGAGCCTGCCGACATGGGCGGCGCGCTTTACGATCTGGAGGGCCGCGCCGTCGGCCTCAACATCGCACGCGTCGACCGCATCACCACGTTTGCCCTGCCCGCCGAGCGTTTCTGGCCTGCCGTGCGCGGCTGGATCGAGGCTGACCGCCGACCGGCACCGGCCAAGCCGGCCGCCCAGACCGCCACGCCGGCCGCCACTGCTCCACCCGCCGCGGCGGCGAAGGCGCCCCCCGCCAAGCCCGCGCCCTGAGCCAGCGCGCAAAAAGGCTCGCCAGCAAGCGCGCGATTTTTCAGAATCGCGCCATGAAAAAATACCTTCTCGCCCTCGATCAGGGCACGACCAGCAGCCGCGCCATCGTCTTCGACCGCCGCGGCCGCGTGGTGGCGGTGGCCCAGCGCGAGTTCACCCAGTTCTACCCGCAGCCGGGCTGGGTCGAGCACGACGCCGGGGAGATCTGGAGCAGCCAGCTGCGCACGGCGAAGGAGGCCCTGCGCAAGGCCGGCGCAACGGCGGCCGACGTCGCCGCCATCGGCATCACCAACCAGCGCGAAACCACGGTCGCCTGGGACCGTCGCACCGGCGAGCCGGTGGGTCGCGCCATCGTTTGGCAGGACCGCCGGACCGCCGGTTTCTGCGACCAGCTCAAGGCGCGGGGTGCCGAGTCGATGATCCGCCACAAGACCGGGCTCGTCGTCGATGCCTACTTCTCCGCCACCAAGCTGCGCTGGATCCTCCGGCACACCCCGGGCGCGAAGGCGCTCGCCAAGGCCGGCCACCTCGCCTTCGGCACGATTGATTCCTGGCTGCTCTGGAAGCTGACCGAGGGCCGGGTGCACGCCACCGATGTCAGCAACGCCTCGCGCACGATGCTTTACGACATCACCCGCGGCACCTGGGACGGCGAGCTGCTCAAGCTCTTTGGCGTTCCGGCCTCCGTCCTGCCGGAGGTGCGACCCTCGAGCGGTCTGTTTGGCGAAACCCGCCTGCTCGGCGGCAGCCTGCCCATCAGCGGCATCGCCGGCGACCAGCAGGCTGCGCTGTTCGGCCAGGTCTGCACCCGACCCGGCATGGTCAAGAACACCTACGGCACCGGTTGCTTCATGCTCATGCACACCGGCACCAAGCGCATCGCCTCGGGCCACAACCTGCTCACCACCGTCGCCTGGCAGCTCGGCGACGCCGCGCCCGAATTCGCCGTCGAGGGCAGCGTCTTCATCGCCGGCGCGGTCGTGCAATGGCTGCGCGACGGCCTCGGCATCATCCGCAAATCCTCCGAGATCGAGGCCCTGGCGGCGCAGGTGCCGGACACGGGCGGCGTCCACCTCGTGCCCGCCTTCGCCGGCCTCGGTGCGCCGCACTGGGATCCGCACGCGCGCGGCCTGCTCAGCGGCCTGACTCGCGGCACGACCCGCGCCCACATCGCCCGCGCCGCACTCGAGGGCATCGCCTTCCAGGTCGCCGACATCCTGCAGGCGATGCAGGCCGACGCCGGCGTGCGCCTGCGCGAGCTGCGCGTCGACGGCGGCGCCAGCACAAACAACCTGCTCATGCAGTTCCAGGCCGACCTGCTCGGCGTGCCGGTGGTGCGCCCCAAAGTCACCGAAACCACCGCGCTCGGTGCCGCCTACCTCGCCGGCCTCGGCGCCGGTTACTGGGGCAGCCCCGCGGAGATTGCCACCCAGTGGCAGGCGGAACGCCGCTTCGAGCCGGCACTCAAGCCAGCTCGCCGGCGCGAGCTGATGGCCGGCTGGACACGCGCGCTGGCGCGCTGCCGGAACGAGTGAGGCTCAGTCGCCCGAGCGCGGATCGAAGGCGTCGCGCAGGCCGTCACCGAGAAAATTGAGCGCCAGCAGGGTGAGCGACATCAGCGCGGCCGGAAAGGCCAGCAGCCACCACTTGCTCTCGAACGGGTTGATGACCTGGGCGCCGTCCTTCAGCAGCGACCCCCAGCTCGCTGCCGGATCCTCAATGCCGAGGCCGAGGAAGCTGAGGAAGGATTCGTCGAGGATGACCGCCGGCAGCGTCAGGGTCAGGCAGGTGAGCAGGACGGTGCTGAGGTTCGGCAGCAGATGGCGGAACAGCAGGCCGGCCCGGGTCTGGCCAAGGGCACGCGAGGCGGCCACGAAGGTCGTCTCGCGCAGGACCAGCACCTGGCCGCGGATGATGCGCGCCATGGTCAGCCACTCGACCAAACCCAGCGCCAGGATCATCACCAGGATCTTCGAATACGGGATGAGCTGACGCGCCCAGCCCTCGGTCGCCACCCAGCCGGAAGCCTGGGCGCGCAGGCGCAGGCCGTCGAGACCGTCCTTCAACACGGCGTCGAAGGCGGCGATGAAGATCATGATGAAGAGGATGCGCGGCACCGCGTAGAGCAGGTCGACCACCCGCATCATGAGGGCGTCGATCCGGCCGCCACACAGGCCGCTGACCATGCCCCAGAGGCTGCCGATGACGAGCGAGAGCAGGGCGCCGACCAGGCCCACGCCAAGCGAGACGCGGGCGCCGGCGAGCAGTCGGTAAAACAGGTCCTGCCCGTTGTTGTCGGTGCCGCAGAGGTGCCAGCCGCCCCCCGCCGCCGGGCTCAGTGGTGGCAGGAACAGGCCCTCGCCCGTGCCCTTGAGATGATCGGGCAGCAGCGGCGGCACGGCCAGGGCAAGGGCGACCACGAGCGCGAGAAAGGCCAGCGACGCCATTGCCGGGCGATTGCGGCGCACGCGCGACCAGCCGTCGGGACGACGGGCGGCGGCGCGACTGGCGGAGGCTTCAGGCATGCAGCTGGATGCGCTTGTCGAGGATGCGGTAGAGAAGGTCGACGACGAGGTTGAAGAAGACCAGCAGGGAGCAGTAGACAACGACCGCGCCGCAGAGCAGGAAGGCGTCGCGATTCTGAATGGCATTGACAAAAAGCCCGCCGGCGCCGGAGATGTTGAAGACGCTCTCGACCACCATCGACCCGGTCAGCAGGTGTGCCGCCAGCGGGCCGAGGAAGGTGACCACCGGCAGCAGGGCCGGCTTCATCGCGTGACGGACCAGCGCCCGCGCCTCCGACAGGCCCTTGGCGCGGGCGGTGCGCAGGAAGTCGCTCTTCAGCACGTCGAGCAGGCTGTTGCGCATCAGCCGCGCCACGTAGGCGGTGTAGGGCGCCGCCAGGCAGAGCGCGGGCAGAATCACCTGCGCGGGCTCGCCCCAGCCGCCGACCGGAAGCCAGCCGAGCCAGAGGGAGAACACGGCGATCAGCGCCGGGCCGGTGATGAAGGAGGGCAGAGACACCGCGAGCAGGGAGCCGGCCATGGCCAGCCAGTCGACCGGCGTGTCGCGGCGCAGGGCCGCCAGGGCGCCGAGGAAGACCCCGAGCAGGCTGGCGATGAGGAAGGCCACGGCGCCGAGCTGCAGCGACACCGGCAGCTTCTGCGCAAGGATCTCCGCCACCGTCCAGTCGCGATACTTGAAGGACACGCGCAAATCACCGCGCGCGAGGTCGCCGAGGTAGGCGGTGTATTGTTGCCAGAGGCTGCCGTTGAGCTTGTATTTGGCAAGCAGCGCCTCCTGAACCTGGGCTGCGGCCAGCTTTTCCCGGTCAAACGGACCGCCCGGCAGCGAGCGGGTGAGCAGGAAGGTGAGCGACACCGCGCAGAACAACACCAGCAGGCTGCTGATGAGCCGGCGGAGGAGAAAGGCGGCCATGGCCCGCACCATGGAGGCGGCCGGCCCGGCCGGCAAGCGCGGCAACAGCGCTTGTCTTTGGCCTCAGGCCAGCACCGCCTTCACCGGGTGATGCGGCTCGACCCCTGTCAGCCGCTGGTCGAGCCCCTGGAACTTGAAGCTGAAACGCTCGTGGTCGATGCCCATGAGATGCAGGATCGTGGCGTTGAGGTCATTGATGTGGACGGGATCCTTGACGATGTTGTAGCTGAAATCGTCGGTCTCGCCGTGCACCATGCCTCCGCGCACGCCGCCGCCGGCCATCCACATGCAGAAGTTCCGCGGGTGATGGTCGCGACCGTAGTTGTCCTTTGCCAGCGTGCCCTGGGAATAGACCGTGCGACCAAACTCGCCGCCCCAGACCACAAGCGTGTCCTGCAGCAGGCCGCGCTGCTTCAGGTCCATGACGAGCGCCGCCGTGGCCTGGTCGGTGTCCTTGATCTGGCCGCGCAGCAGCCGCGGCAGGTTGTTGTGCTGGTCCCAGCCGCGGTGCAGGATCTGCACGACGCGGGTGCCGCGCTCGATGAGCCGGCGCGCCAGGATGGCGCTGTGGGCGTAGCTGCCCGGCCGGTTCACATCCTCGCCATACATCTCCAGGGTGGCCTTGCTCTCGCCCTTCAGGTCCGTCAGCTCCGGCACGCTGCTCTGCATGCGGAAGGCCATCTCGTAGTTGGCGATGCGCGTGCGGATGTCGGGATCGCCGATGCGCGCGTGGTTGATCTCATTGAGCCGGTTGAGTGCGTTGAGCATCGACCGTCGGTCACCCGGCGCCACGCCCGGCGGGTTCTTCACATAGAGCACAGGGTCGCCCTGGCCGCGCAGCGCCACGCCGGTGTACTGGGTGGGCAGGAAGCCGCTGCTCCACATGCGGGTGAACAGGGCCTGGGCCTGGCTCTCCTTGGGAAAGCTCGGGGTGAAGACGACAAAGGCCGGCAAGTCGTTGCTCTCGCTGCCGAGGCCGTAGGCCAGCCAGGAACCGAGGCTGGCCTTGCCGGGCACCTCACTGCCGGTCATCACAAAGGTGCAGGCCGGGTCGTGGTTGATGGCACTCGTGTGGACGGATTTGATGAGGGCGATCTCGTCGACGATCTTTGCCGTGTGCGGCATCAGCTCGCTCACCCAGGTGCCGCTCTGGCCGTGCGGCTTGAATTCAAACATCGACGGCGCCACCGGCAGGCGTGCCTGGCCGCTGGTCATGGTCGTGATGCGCTGGCCCTGGCGGATGCTCTCGGGCAGGTCCTTGTCGTAGTGCGCGCGCAGCTGCGGCTTGTGGTCCCAGAGATCGAGCTGGGACGGCGCGCCGTTCATGTGCAGGTAGATGAGGCGCTTCGCCTTCGGCGCAAAGTGCGGCAGGCCCGGCAGCGGCGGATGCACCGCGGCGGCGGCAGGCGCGCCGGCGGCAAAATCACGGCCCAGCAGCGAGGCCAGGGCGATGCTGCCCGCGCGCAGGCCCGTGTGGCCAAAGAACTGACGCCGGGTCTGCTGCAGGTGATGTTCAAACAGGGGGTCCATCGCTGTTACCTACGGCGCGGCCGGGCCCGGGCTATCCGTCCATGCCTGCGAAAAACCCGCCAGCGGCCAGCCGCGAAAATGCCGGCCGGGCTTTCCTTGCCAGGCCGGGCGAAGGATGGCAGGGAGTGCGACCGTACTTTCCGCCCATGAGACCCGCCCTTGCCGCCGCCTGTCTTGCCCTGCTTGCCGCCTGTCAGCCGGACCCGAATGCCGGCTTCAAGCCGCTGTTCAACGACAACGACCTCGAAGGCTGGGTCAACATCAACTGCGCCCCGGAGACCTGGAGCATCAAGGACGGCGTCGTCGCCTGCACCGGCAAACCGGTCGGCGCCCTGCGCACGGAGCGCCAGTATGAAAACTTCATCCTGGAGATCGAGTGGCGCCATCTCAGCGAGGGCGGCAACTCCGGCGTCTTCGTCTGGGGCAGCCCGGTCAACGCCCCCGGCGTGCCCTTCCTGCGCGGCATTGAGGTCCAGGTGCTCGAGAACGCCTACCAAAAGAAGGCCGATCCGAAGAAGCCGAAGTGGTTCACCACCCACGGCGACATTTTCCCGATCCACGGCGCCACCATGGAGCCGCATGGCGAGCACAACGGCATGCGCAGCTTTCCCTCCGAGGAGCGCAGCCGGCCCAGCCCGGACTGGAACCATTACCGCATCGAGGCCAACAATGGCCGCATCACCCTCGCCGTGAACGGCAAGGTCGTCAGCGGCGGCGACCACTGCAACGACCGCAAAGGCTACCTGGCTCTGGAATCCGAGGGCGCGCCGGTCGAGTTCCGCAACGGCCGCATCAAGGAACTGCCCTCCACAAACCCCTCGGCCGAAGAGACGGCCCCGCTCGACCCGGGCTGGAAAAGCCTTTACACCGGCACGGATTTCCGCGGCTGGAAAGTGCCGGCAGCCGGCGGCGACAAATGGGTGAGCGCCGACTGGCAGATCCAGCTCAAGGCCGGCCAGACCGGCCCCGCCCTCTGGTCGGAAGCCGAGTTTGGCGACTGCGAGGTCATCTGCGATGTCTTCCTGCCCAAGGGCACCGACCTGAGCAAGCCCGCCGCCGGCCTCTGCCTGCGCGGCCACAGCCATCCGGTCGTGATGTTCGGCCAGGGCGAGGCCCCGGTCGTGCTCGGGGCCGACCGCCTCAAGCCGGGTCAATGGTACCGCATCCAGGCCCGCCTGCAGGGCGACCAGCTCAACGTCCGCGTCTGCGAGGCCGCCGAGGCCAACCCGCAGACCTTCGAAGCAAAGGTCGACCGCAACCCGCGCGGCTCGATCGGCTTGGCCGACCTCACCCAAGCGGTGAGCTATGGCAATGTCCTCGTCCGCGGGCTCTGAGTTGTCACACAGCCCGCGCATTCTTCCGGTTGATTGGCCGGCGCGGAAATCGTAGTGGAAGGTCATGTTCCGAGCCTTGCCACTCCCCGCCCTGACGCTCCTCCGCCCGCTGCTGCTCCTGCTCGTGCTGGCCCTGACAGCCAGCCCCGTCGCCGCGGCCTCCGCGTCGAGCAAACCCGCCTTCGAGGGCCACGACCAACTCGCCCAGTTCCCGCGGCCGCTGGAAACCTACGCCCCGCCGGCCGAGACGGGAGTTTGGGCGAAAATCCAGTCCCGCGCGGCTCAGGAGCCCTTCAACGTCGCCGCCACGGCCATCTTCCTGATCGCCATCCTGCACACCTTCGCCTCCGGCTTTTTTCGCAAGTGGGCACACGCCATCGAGCATCACCACCAGGAAAAGATCGAGCGCGAGCGGCGCACCGCCCGCCACAAACCTCATGAGGACGCCGAGGACGACGTGTCCTTCGGCGCGACCATTCTCCACTTCCTGGGCGAGGTCGAAGTGGTCTTCGGCATCTGGGTCCTCGCCCTCATGGCCGCCGGCGCTCACTTCCATTCCTGGCACGACGTCCAGAACTACCTCGGCCACGACGTCAACTTCACCGAACCGCTGTTCGTGGTGGTCATCATGGCCATCGCCGCCT
>JBIJBO010000206.1:0-5437 GCA_044345215.1 Prosthecobacter sp.
TACAGTTGGAGCCGTGACCCCGCGGTGGGAAAACGCGGACCTCGCCCAGCACCCCGGCAAGCGTCTTGACGCCCCGCCGGCGCTTGGCACTCTGGCGGATGCATCTCGCCAACGGCCTCCATCTCGGCTACTGCACCAACGTCCACCGCGGGGAGACCTGGGAGGAGACCTGGCGCGCCCTGCGCGACCACACCCTGCGCGTCAAGGAACAGGTCTGCCCGCGCGGTCCCTACGGCATCGGCCTGCGCCTGGGCGCCGCCGCCGCCCGCGAACTGGCCGACCCGGCGCGCCTCGCCGAGTTCCGTCGCTGGCTCGACGCCAACGACTGCTACGTGTTCACCATCAACGGCTTCCCCTACGGCCCCTTCCATGGCGAACGGGTCAAGGAGGCGGTGTTCCGGCCGGACTGGTCGACCCCGGAACGACTGGACTACACCAACCTGCTCTTTGATCTGCTGGGCCAGTTGCTGCCGCCCGGGGTGCCCGGCAGCGTCAGCACCCTGCCGGGCTCGCACAAGACCTTCGGGGTCGGCGCCGACGAACTGAACGCCATCTTCGAAAACCTGCGCCTTTGCCGCGAGCACATCGAAAAGGTCGCCACGGCCACCGGTCACGACCTGCACCTCGGCCTCGAACCCGAGCCGCTCGGCCTGTTTGAGACCAGCGGCGAGACCCTGAAATTTTTTGGGCTCTATTACGATCGCCACCCGCAGGACCGCGATTTCTTCCGCTTCATCGGCCTCAACTACGACACCTGCCACCTCGCCATCGAGTTCGAGGAGCCGGCCCGGGCCCTGGAACGGATCACCGGCGCCGGCATCCGCCTGAGCAAGCTGCACTTCAGCTCGGCCCTGCGCCTGGTGCCAACCCCGGAAAATCTGGCCCGCCTCGCCGGCTTCGACGAGCCGGTGTATTTCCACCAAGTCATCGCCAGCCACGGTCCCAGCCAGCCGCTGCGCCGCTTCAAGGATTTGCCCGACGCCCTGAAATTCGCCTCCGGCGCGGCGCCGGCCGAGCTGGGCGAGGAGTGGCGCGTGCACTTCCACATTCCCCTGCACGCCGAGCCCGGAGGCGACTTCGGCAGCACGCGCGACCACCTGCTCGGGGCCATGGACTGGCTGGCACGCCAGCCGCAGAAATGCGCCCACATTGAGATGGAAACCTACACCTGGGAGGTGCTGCCCGCCGAACTGCGCAGCGGCGATGTCGCCGACCAGGTGGTGCGGGAATACGCGTGGACGCTGGCCGAACTCGGCGCCCGCGGCCTCGCGCCGATCGCGTCATGACCGACCGCGAACTGCTCGAGAAGCTGCGCAAGGTGGAGCGCCTGTTTGCCGGCGCCGCCACCGAAGGCGAGCGCGACGCGGCGGCCGACGCCATGGCGCGCATCCGCCGGCGGCTGGCCGAGGCCGAGAAGGCCGAGCCGGCCATCGAGTACAAGTTCAACCTGACCGACGGCTGGTCGAAGCGCCTCTTCATCGCCCTGCTGCGCCGCTACGAGCTCAAACCCTACCGGCGCAGCCGCCAGCGGCGCAACACGGTGCTGGTGCGGGTGCCGCGCAGCTTTGTCGATCAGACCCTCTGGCCGGAGTTTCTCGAACTCAGCCGGATCCTCGAGACCTACCTCGACGAAGTCACGCGCCGGGTCATCGCCGAGGCCGTGCACGACGACGACAGCGAGGAAGAAGTCATCGGCGAACTGGACTGAGCCCCTTGCGGTGCGCCGGTTTCGTGCCTCTTTGCCTGCCATGCCCGCCCTCGACTACCCGCCGCCGCTGCAGCGCCTGATCGCCCAGGTCCGCGCCCTGCCGGGGCTGGGGCCACGCAGCGCCGAGCGCGTCGTCCTGTGGCTGCTCCAGGGCGGCGGCCGGGTCGAACCACTGGTCGATGCCCTGCAGCATCTCGCCGACCGTGTCGAAGCCTGCGCCGAGTGCGGCTTCTTTCTCGAGCGCGGCCAGGACTGCGTGCTCTGCCGCGGCCCGAAGCGCAACCCGCGCCTGGTCTGCGTCGTCGAGCAGGCGGCCGATGTCCTCCGCCTCGAGCGCTCGGGCGCCTTTCAGGGCCTCTACCATGTGCTCGGCGGCAAGCTGTCGCCACTCGACAACGTCACGCCCGAGGACCTGCGCATCGAGCCGCTGCTGGCGCGGGTGAAAACCCTGCAGGTCGAGGAGGTCATCCTCGCCGTCGGCAGCGACGTCGAGGGCGAGGCCACCGCGGGTTACCTGAACGACCTGCTGCGCGCGGAAGGCGTCGCCGTCTCCCGCCTCGCCCAGGGCCTGCCCGCCGGCGGCGGACTCGACCACGCCGACGAGCTGACCCTCTACCAAGCCCTCAGCGGCCGGCGCCGGCTGTGAGCCGCGTCGCCCGCCCTCCCCTTCCCCGATGAAACGTCTTTCGGTCCTCGCCCTCGCCCTGAGTCTCGTGCACCCGCTGGGCGCCGCCGAACAACCCGCGTCCGTGCCCGAGCTCTGGGCCGATTTTGATCCGCGCCGCGAGCCCCTCGAAACCGAAGTCGTGCGCGAATGGCGCGAGGACGGCGGCGTCTACCGGCACGTGCGCTTCCGCATCGGCGAGTTCAAGGGCCGGCCCGCCCGCATGGCCGCGATCTATGGCTTTCCGGAGCAGCGCCCCGGGCCGTTGCCCGCGGTCATGCACATCCACGGCGGCGGCCAGCGCGGCTCGCTCTCCGAGGTCAAATTCCTCGTCGCCCGCGGCTACGCCGGCCTGTCGGTCAACTGGGGCGGCGACGGCGACGGCAAGGGCCCGTTCAACGCCGTCGAGGGTGCCCGGCCGGAAGACCCCAACACCGACTGGGGCGCCGTCGATCCGACGCAGCTCAATGCCCGGGCCTACTCGACCCTGCAACCCGGCCCGGGACAGTTTTACGAGGACCGCGAGCACCCGAAGAACAACAACTGGTATCTGCTCACCCTCGGCTGCCGGCGCGGGCTCACTTTCCTCGAGCAGCAGCCCGAGGTCGATGCCGACCGACTCGGCGTTCATGGGTATTCGATGGGCGGCAACCTGACGATGTATGTCGCCGGCACCGATGCGCGCGTGAAGGTGGCCATTCCGGCCGTGGGCGGCCAGGGCTGGCGCTGGCAGGCGCATGAGTTCCTGGGCCAAAAAGCCCGTCCGCAGGACGTGGCCGATGGCGACGTCGAGCGCTTCCGCCGCACGCTGAGCTTTGAAAGCTACGCACCCCTCATCCGCTGCCCGGTGCTGCACCGCAGCGCCACCAACGACTTCCACGGCTGGATGGACGACGTCTATCGGACCAACGCCCTGATTCCGAACCAGCCGACCCGCTACAGTTGGGCACCCCACTTCAACCACCGCCTGACCCCGGAGGTGGCGGTCGCCCTGCCGCTCTGGCTCGACCAGCATCTGAAGGGCGGCCCGGCCCTGCCGGAGACACCCGCGCTCGAGTGCCGGCTGGCCGCCGCCGACGGCACGCTGGTCGGCCGCGTCACCCCCGACCCACGCTGGCCGGTCGAACGCTGCGAGGTCTTTTACAGCGTCGATCCCGACCCGCGTGCCCGCTTCTGGCGCAGCGCCGAAGTGACGCGCCAGGGCGACCGCTTTGAGGCCCGCCTGCCGCTCGATTCCCTGGACCACCCTGTCTTTGCCTTCGCCAACGTCTTGCACCGCCTGCCCGAGCCGGTCTCGATGGCGCCCCTGCCCGGGGCCGGGCCACCGGTGCGGGCCGTCTGCCTGAGCAGCCTGCTGCAGACCATCCCCGCCGAGCAGCTGAGCCGCGACGGCGCGCGCGTCAGCCTGTCACCGCAGACTTTGGTGGATGATTTCCGCCACGGCCTGCGCGACTGGTACACGCTGAATGCCGGGCATGCGGGACTGGTGCAATACTGGACGCGCAAAATCACCGATCCGGTCTGGCGCGGCCCGGCCGGCCGCAAGCTCGCCATCACCCTGCGCGTCGCCGAGCCGAACGCGGTCACCGTCGCCCTCGTCGAGAACGAGTGGCGCAATTACCGCGGTCCGCGCCGCAGCTACGCCGCCGTGCGACGCCTGGCCGGCGGCGGCGAGCCCGAGACCTTGGTCTTCGAGCCCGGCGATTTCCCCAGCGAGGCTCCCGCCGGCGCACCGCTGGCCGCCTGGGCCGGGCTCGACCAGCTCGGCATCGTCGCCGGTCATGCCGCCGCGAAAGAGGCCGGCCCCTGGCGCGGGCCCGCCCTGGAACTCCTGCAGGTGGAGTGGCGCTAGGCAGCGGGGCGGGGCTTGGAGCGCAGAGCCGAGGGCGCGGAGACAGATCCCTGATCGGGAGGAACGCCTGCGTCCGAAAATCCACCTTGGAACGGTGGATTTTTTGCAGGGATCAGTTAGGCTTTTCGTATAATAGGGTTTCCACCTGAGGCAGAGTCCTTACCCTGCCAAGACCCCAGCAGCCACGCCATGCCACTTCTTTGCCCACCCCACCCGCGCACCTGGTTCAGGTCTCTCGCGACTTTGGCAGCCCTGCTGCTCGCCCTGCCCACGCTGGCAGCTCCCGTGGTGAGCCATGTCAGCGCCGCTCAGCGTGCGGGAACGAAGCTGGTGGACATCAGTTATGACTTGGACGTGGCCGCGCCAGTCAAAACCACAGTGGAGATTTCAAGCGACGGCGGGCAGACCTATTTTGTTCCTGCCTACGCGCTCACGGGTGACGTCGGACTTAACGTGGCAGCAGGCAACGGCAAGACAATCACTTGGGATGCGGGAGCGGATTGGCCAGGAAACCTCAGCGATCAGGTCCGCTTCCGCATCGTTGCCGATGACCTTAGCGACGGTTTTTCCTACATCCCTGAGGGGCCGTTCACAATGGGGGCAACGAGTGGGGATGCAGATGTTAGTGCGCCATCCGTAAACACCTTCATATCAAGGTTTGTTGTTTCCAGCAAAGAAGTTTCGAAAACAGAATGGAATGGCGTTAGATCATGGTCATCAAGCAAGGGATATAATGATTTACCATCGGGAGAAAATGCGTTTAAATTAGGGTCCACTCCGGTTCATAACGTGGGATGGTGGGGTGCAATAAAATGGTGTAATGCGAGGAGTGAAATGGAGGGATTGATTCCTGTATACAGAGAGAATGAAGGCGTTTTGCGATCCGGCACCAACTTAACCCAAGTGGATTGGTCTGCGAATGGTTACAGGCTGCCGACGGAGGCTGAATGGGAGAAACTAGCCAGAGGTGGATCCAAGGGCTATAGATTCCCGTGGAAAAGCGATATTGTTCGACATTCGAATTGCAGCTATAATAGCTCATCTTCATTTGTTTACGACCAAAGCCCAACGAGAGGATTCCATCCAATGTACTCTGGCAATGAATATCCGCTAGGAGGCAGCCCTTACGTCGCTCCAGTTGGTTCATTCCCGTGCAATGACTTTGGTGTGTATGATGTTTCTGGCAATATATCAGAATGGTGCTGGGATTGGT
>JBIJBO010000207.1:0-5396 GCA_044345215.1 Prosthecobacter sp.
AGAGGTCGCAGAGCCGCCCCGCCAGCTCGAGGTTGTCGAGTTCGACGCCGCTGCCGAGGTTGTAGACGGCACCAACATCGCCGCGCTCGAGCACGAGGCGCAGGCCCTCGACGTGGTCGCTGACCGTCAGCCATTCGCGGACGTTGCGGCCGTCGCCATAGATCGGCACGGGCTGATCCTCGGCGAGACAGCGCAGCACGGTCGGGATGAATTTCTCCGCGTGCTGGGTTGGGCCGAAGTTGTTGACGCAGCGGGTGATGACGGCCGGCAGGCCATGGGTGCGCACGTAGCTGCGCACCAGGTGATCGGCCCCGGCCTTACTGGCGGAGTAGGGCGAGTTCGGCTGCAGCGGATGGGTCTCCGTGAAGGCCGCCTCATCCGGTCCGAGCGAGCCATACACCTCGTCCGTGCTGACCTGCACAAACCGGCAGCTTGGAATCTGAGATTTGAAATCTGAGATTTGAAATCTGAGTTCCCACTCTTCCCGGCAGGCCTCGAGCAGGTGCAGGGTGCCGAGCACGTTCGTTTCGACAAACACCTCCGGACCGGAGATCGAGCGGTCGACATGGGTCTCGGCGGCGCAGTGAACGACATGGGTGATGCCGTGCCGGCGCACGACCTCACGGACGGCGGCGCGGTCGCGCAGATCGACCGGCTCAAAGACGTAACGCGGATGCACGCCATGCAGGCCTTCCAAGCGGCCGAGATCGGCCGCGTAGGTCAGGGCATCGAGGTTGACGAGTTTCGCCACCCCGGGTCGGTCGATCCAGGCGCGCACCGCCTCCGCGCCAATGAAGCCGGCGCCACCAGTGATCAGAAGATGCATCGCATGGAAGATGGAAAATCGGAGATGGGAGATGGGGGGCCGATCTTCGATCTCCCATCTCCCACTACGCCTTGTCGCAGCCGAGGCGGCGGACGTCGCTGGCAACGGCCTGCAGGGCGTCGCGGTATTCGCAGGCGGGCATGGCGGCGGCGAGTGCCTCAAAGGCGGGCAGGTTGATGAAGCCGCGGCGGAGGGCGGCTTCCTCGGGGCAGCCGAGTTTCATACCCTGGCGTTTTTCAATGGTCTGCACATAGGCCGAAGCCTCATGCAGGCTGCTGCTGGTGCCGGCATCGAGCCAGGCCGTGCCACGGCTGAGGCGTCGCACCTTCAGGCAACCCCGGCGCAGGTACTCGCGGTTCACATCGGTGATCTCCAACTCGCCGCGCGCGGACGCTGTCAACCCGCGCGCGATCGCCACCACGTCGCCATCGTAGAGGTAGACCCCGGGCACCGCGAAGTTGCTGCGCGGAGCGGCCGGCTTTTCCTCCAGGCCAAGTGCCTGGCCGTCGGCATCAAGTTCGACCACCCCATAGTCGCCCGGATTCTGCACATGGTAGGCAAAGATCTGCGCGCCGCCTTGAAAACCAGCCACGGCTGCAGGAAAGGCGTCGCTGCCGAAGAACAGGTTGTCGCCCAGCAGCAGCGCCACCGGCTCGCCCGCCAGAAACGCCTCGGCGATCAGAAACGCCTCAGCGATGCCGCGCGGCTGCGGCTGCTCGAAGTACTCCAGGCGGATGCCCCAGGCCGAGCCGTCGCCAAGCAACTGCCGGAAGCGCGGCAGATCGTCCGGCGTCGCAATCAGCCCAATCTCCCGAATCCCAGCTGCGATCAACACCGTCAGCGGGTAATAGATCATCGGCTTGTCATGCACCGGCAGCAACTGCTTCGACAGCACGCGGGTCAGCGGGTACAGCCGCGAGCCACTGCCACCGGCGAGGAGAAGGCCTTTCATGGGTCCGCAGATTTGGCAGATTTCAGATATTCGGAAACCGAGGGTCCGCAGATTATGCAGATTACGCAGATTGAGTGACGAGGGGGCTGCTGATTCGACTTGATCAGCCTTCCTGAAGGGCTGGCGGGAGACATTTGGATGAGCGGGTGAAGCGCTTATACCATAGACTCGGGACGCCGAAGTTGAGGAGCAGACCGGTCAGGAAGCCGGTGCCCTTGAGGTAGCCGAGCACCTGGGACTCCTCGCGCCCGGTGATTTCTGTCAGGGCTTTGACTTCGGCAACCACGTCATCAAAACAGACAAAGTCGGGGCGCAGAAAGGAGGACAGCCGATTTCCCTTGTAAAACACTTGGCAGGTCCGGTTCACGCACATGCGGAATGCCGCGCTGTGTGAACTCCATCGCCAGCGCTTCCTGATAAAACACCTCATTCAATCCACACCCCATCTCGCGATGCACCTCCATCGCCACCCCGATGATCGCATGCGTTCTGGGATCCGGCTCCGTCATTATCCGTTATTTACGTAGTCCAATTAACTATTTTACATTCCGCCTTCAGACCTCTCCACATCCTTCAAGTCTGCGGGCATCCCCCCCGCCCCCGACCCAATCTTCTTCATCTGCGAAATCTGCGGACCTTTATCTTCTGACGATCCAATCGCCGAGCACCAGCACGTCCATCTTCGTGCGCAGGAAGCAGTCGAGGGCTTCCTCGGGGCGGCAGACGACGGGTTCGTTTTCGTTGAAACTGGTGTTGAGGATCATGGGCACGCCGGTGCGGGCATGGAAGGCGGAGATGAGGCGGTGGTAGCGCGGGTTGGTCTCGCGATGAACAGTCTGCAGGCGACCGGAGCCGTCGACATGGGTGGTGGCGGGCACGAGGGCGCGCTTGGCCTCGCGGACCTGGAAGACCTGCATCATGAAAGGCACGTCCTGGTCCTGCTCGAACCATTCGCCGACCTGCTCGCGCAGGATGCTGGGAGCGAAGGGGCGGAACGATTCGCGGCGCTTGATCTTGAGGTTGAGGATGTCCTTCATGTCGGCACGCCGCGGGTCGCCGAGGATGGAGCGGTTGCCGAGCGCGCGCGGCCCCCATTCCATCCGCCCCTGAAACCAGCCGATGACAGCGCCGTCAGCGATGGCGGCAGCGGTCGTCTCGCAGAGTTCGGCCTCGTCGGTCATGCGCTCGATGCGGCAGCCGGCGAGGTCGGCGGCGCGCGCCTGCAGCAGGGTGGCGATCTCGGCGTCGCCGGCCTGCGGGCCGACGTAGGCGTGGTCCATGACGAAGGGCGCGGCGCCCTGGCGACGAGCCACGACCATGGCAGCCCCGATCGCACCGCCGGCATCGCCGGCGGAGGCGGGCAGGTACAGGCGGCGGAAGGGCGTGCGCAGGTGGATCTTGCCGTTGGCGACCGAGTTCATCGCGCAGCCGCCGGACAGGGCGAGTGTGTCGTGACGGTAACGCGCATGCAGGCTTTCGAGCAGGGCAAAGAAGGCCTCCTCGTACATTGCCTGGGCGCTGCGGGCCAGGTCGCGGTGGCGCTGCTCGAGCGGTTGGCCGGGTTCGCGCTGCGGGCCGAGCAGGGCCTCGAGTTCCTGCCGGCGGTACAGCGTGCCGACCTCGGGAATGCAGTCGTCCCAGGTGTAATGCACGTCCTCGCGGTGGTGTCGAAAGTAGCGCAGGTCGAGACGGAAACGGCCGTCGCCCTGGACGCGAACGATCTCGCGCAGCTGCGGCAGATACTTCGGCTCGCCGTACGGGGCCAGGCCCATGACCTTGTACTCGTCGCCGTAGTGCGGGAAGCCGAGGAACTGGGTGAGCACCGTGTAGAAGATGCCGAGCGAGTGCGGGAAATGGATGCGCCCGTCGATGGCGATGTCGGCGCCGCGGCCCATCCCCCAGGCGCAGCTGGCGAAGTCGCCAAAGCCGTCGACGGAGAGGCAGACCGACTCGTCGAAGCCGGAGACGAGGTGGGCCGAGGCGAGGTGGGCGAGGTGGTGCTCGACGTGGTGGGCCTGGGCGCGCAGGGTTTCGCCGCGAAAGGCGGCGCGCAGGGAGTCCTCAAAGGAGCCGGCGAGGCGCAGGTTGCCGAGGCGCTTGAGGATGAGGCCGAGGCTGGGGCGGCGGCGCAGCACGTAGAGCGCGCGGCGCAGGTGGTTGGCGCGCGGGTCACGGTTGATGGCGATGTGATCGACGTCGGCGAGCTTCAGGCCGGCGTCGCGCAGGCACCAGGCGATCGCCTGGGTCGGCAGGCCGGACCAGTGTTTCAGGCGCCGGAAGCGCTCCTCCTCCGCGGCGGCGACGAGACGTCCGTCGATGACGAGGGCGGCGGCGGCATCACCATGCCAGGCATTGAGTCCAAGAACGATCATGGGGGGCTTACGGGCAAGCTGCCGCCCTTGGTCGCCCCGGTTCGAAGGGTACCATGCGGCAGCGGCAGCGGATCATCCTGAATTTTAGAATTCGAGGGTAACCTTAAAGTGTACCATGCCGGTTTATGCCGGAAAGGACAAACTCGACCGTGACTCTCTTCTTTTTTTGGTGAAGGCGAGCGGCGCATACGCTAAACAAAGCCTGTGTCCGCCACCCCTGCCCTGCCGTTTAGCCGCGCGCGAATCCGTGCCTGTGCCGCCGGCTGCGGACGGCTGGTCAGGGTCCTGCCGGCCTTGCTCGCGACCGCGCTGACAGCGCAGCAACCGGCGGTGCGTACGCACCGCAGCAGTCTGGGCCAGGAATTCAAGGCCATTCCCGGCGCGGTCGTCCTGGTGGCGGCGCATGAAACAACGCTGGCGCAGTGGCAGGCCTTTGTGCAGGCGAGCGGCCGCGAGTGGACCTACAAGCCGCACTTTGAACAGGGCCCGGATCATCCAGTGGTGGGCGTCACCCTGCAGGACGCGCGCGCCTTCTGCGGCTGGCTGACGGAGAAGGAACAGCAGGAGGGCAAGCTCACCGCCAACCAGGCCTACCGTCTGCCGACGCGGGCCGAGTGGGATGCGGTGGTCGGGCTGCAGCGCACGCGCAAAGCGGATCTCACGCTCGACGACAAGCTGACCGACGACAAGGCCTTCCCTTGGGGCATGAATTGGCCGCCGCCGGCCGGGGCGGGCAACTTCGCCGAGGGGGAGATCCCGGGTTACGAGGACGGCTTTCCCTTCACCGCGCCAGTAGGCCAGTTCAAGCCTTCGGCTGAGGGCCTGTTCGACCTCGCCGGCAACGTCTGGGAATGGTGCCATGACCCGGAGATCCGCGCCGAGCAGGTCGGCGTGCTGCGCGGCGGCTCCTGGGCCTACTTTCAGGCCGACAGCCTGCGCTCGGGCCATCTCTACACCGTGCCGGCCACCCTGCGCATGCCGACGATCGGCTTTCGCTGCGTCTTTGAGGACCGCGCGCAGACCGGCATCCTGCTGGCGGCGATGCAGGCGCAGACCGACAAGGCGCGCAGCAAACGCCGCGACGCGCTGACCGGCGGCGAAGTCAGCGAGGCGGAGATGGCCGAGGTGCGGCGTCGTCTGGAAGGCGGCGCCAGCGGTGGAGGTCGCCCGGATCCGGCGAGCCTGAAACCGGCGACGGGGGGCACTCGTCACACCAACGCCCTGGGCATGGAACTGGTGCCGCTGG
>JBIJBO010000209.1:0-5324 GCA_044345215.1 Prosthecobacter sp.
GGCCGGTGTAGGTGCTGTTGCCACCGAGCGTGAGACTGCCTGTGCCGTCCTGCCGGACCACGCCGGATCCGTTGATGGCATTGCTGATCGTGAAGCTGGCGTCGGGTCGGTTGACGACCAGGTAACCATGGTTGATCACTGCTTGGCTGCCGCCGCCAAGACTGCCGCGGGCGGCGACGCCCGTGCCCACCTGCAGCACGCCGCCGTAAATCGCCGTCTGACCCGTGTAGGTGTTGGTGCGATCGAGGATGAGCGTGCCCGGCCCGACCTTGGTAAGCCGGCTGCTGTTGTTGTCGGTGTCGCCGACCGTGGCCCGGATCGTCAAGGTGCCGCGCGGATTGTATTGGTGGACGATCAGCTCGCGCTCCACGCCACTGCCGGTGCTGCCGCCGAACAGTTCCTCGCCGCCCCTGTCCTGATCCTGAATGACGATCGCATTGGCCCCGACATTGGGAGTCACCAAAATGCCGCCCGACTGGATCGTCGTGCTTTGCCCGCCCGCAGCACCGCCCAGGACCAGGGTGACCGGATCAGGGCTGTTGAAGCGCAGCGAGCCGGTGGTGCCGGAAAACGGGGTGCCGGCGTTGAAGACCGCCGTGGTCACATCCGTGTTCAGACCGGAACCAAAAGCCGCTGCGGAACCCGAGGCATAGGTGGCCAGCGAACCGATGGCGCTCGCGCCTGCACCAGGGACGGCCCAGCTGAACTGCGGCATGCCGTTGACGTCGAGAGTCCGATGCACGGCAAAGCCGCCGAGGATCCCCCCCAGCCCCGCCTGGCCGCTGCGACTGGTGACAGCGGAGTCGCCATGGACCAGCAGGGCGCCGCCCGAGACGGCATTGCGGTTGAGCGCGCCCAGGTTGAGCAGAGCGCCGGATTGCCCCCGCACAGTGCGCACGACCGAGGCGCCGGCCTCGAGCGCGGCGCCGGCGCTGATGACTTCCGAGCTGGCATTGCCGAGCAGGAAAACCGTGCCGCCGTTGAGCGCCAGGGTGCCGGGAATCAGGTTGGTTCCGCCGGCCGTGTAGTCGAGGTGCAGGGCGGCGCTGCTTTGCACTTGGGTGGACCCCAGGAACTCCTGGTTGGAGCGAACCAGCAGGCTGGCACCGGGCGCCAGGGTGACACCACCGCTGCCGCCGAACCCCCCACCAAAGTTGGGGCTGCGAATGAGACCGGTCCAGGCATTGCTGTAGATGGAGCCGGCGGGCGCGGAAGCCAGGACGAGGCGCTGACCGGCCGTGATGTCCACCGTGCCGGAACCGGTGAGGGAGCCGATGGTCTCGTTAAGCACAACAGCCAGATTGCCGGCGCTGCCGACATTGACCTGCACGACATCGCCCAAGGCGCCGCCACGACTGTCGTTGAGGGTCACCTGACCGCCGAGAATGTTCAGCCTGCCGCGCTGGACGGCGTTGTTGTCCGCCAGGTCTGTGGAGGACAGGGTCCAGCCGCCGTTGCCGAGGGTGGCGGTGACATTGATCGTGCCGCGCCCGTTGAAGGTGCCGTTGAAACTGCCGGAGTCACCGCTGGTGGCGTGCAGGGTCAACTCCCCTCCGCGGAGAAACACGCTTTTGGTGCCCCCGGTGTTGGTGGCATTGAGCGTGCCGACCGTCTGGGTGGCGCCATTCAGGTCAAAGGCGACATTGCGATTCGCACCCGCCGTGCCTGCGGCCAGCAGCACTCGCGTGGTACTGGGCAGCGAACCGAAGCCCGCGGCGGCCAGCGCCCCCACCCCGGCCTGGGTGCCGTAGGCGCCAATGCGCAGGGTGCTGAGGGTGTTGTTGACCTCAACCGCACGGATGGTGGTTTCGCCAAGGTAACTGCTGTTGCCAAGCAGTTCGAGGGTGTTGTTGCCCACTTTTTCCAGGTTGCCGGTGCCCGAGATGGCGCCCGCGTAGGGAAACACCTGGTTGGCAGTCGAATTGTCGAGAATGAGGTTGGTGTCCTGCAGGATCAGTTCGCCGCCGGTGGCGCCCAGGTGATTGCCCAGCAGGGCACCGGTGGCACCGTTGGGGAAGGCCCGGCTGGCACCGCGACCACCCCCCGCCAGAAAGCCCACCACCTCATTGCCCCCGGAAGCCAGGGTCAGGCTGGCGCCGGGCCGGTTGGAGAAAATGATGCTGCTGCCCCTGCTGTCGCCAATGAGCCGGTTGTTGCCAAGACCGGCACTGCCGGCCACCACCATCGAACCCGCCTCGATCTGCAGACTGCCATTGAAAGCAGCCGCATTGTCGTTGATCCAGGTGAATTGCCCGGTTCCCTCCTTGATCAGGGTGGCGGCGCTGCCGCCGATGATGCTGCCGACAAAGGTGGTGCTGGCGTTGTTGCCGCCAAAGGCAAGCGCCGTGTTTGAATTGCCGCCGCTCAGCAGGATCGTGGCATTGTTGCTGCCACCGGCGAGCGAACCGATGCGCTCAAAAGGGCCTGTGTTGAGCACGTTGGAGATGAAGTTCAGGGTTGGCGCGCCGGTGGCACTAAAAACGATCGCACCAGAGTTGCTGAGCACATCGTGGATGATCGTGCGTCCGCGGTAGTTGATGCCCCCAACTTGGACGATGCCATCCTGCAGGGTGAAGGTGCCGGAGGTCGTGCTGCTGCCCGCCAGCACGGTTTTGCCGGTGCCAACCTTGGTCCAGTTGCTGGAACCCGTGAAAGAGGTCTCGTCAACCTGCACCTCGCCAAAGGTCAGGCTGGCGTCGTTGTTGACGGTGCTCGGAGTCTGGTTGATCAGCACCTGGTTGGCGCTGAGGATCTGCACGATGTAGGATCCGTTCGGGATGCCGGAACCCGAAATCGCCATGCCGGGCTTGAGACCGGCCGTGGGGTTCTCGCCCAGCAAACGCACGACGCGAGTGTCCGTGTCAATCGCCGCTGAAATCTCCACGGCGGCAGCCATCCAAGTGGCGCCGTTGCCGGGCAGCGGCGCAGCAACGGTGCCGACGAGCAGGGCAAGGGTCACCGGCAGGCGCAGACGGGTGCGCAGGCTGTTCATGAACCCCAAGGACAGGCGGTTGTCGTGGCGGTAGGTTTTCATGCGGTGATGGCGGCAAGGGGGCTGGAATCGCCGCATGTCGGGCAAAGCCGTCCCCGGCGCGCGCAAACGCGGCCCGGAAGCGGGTTTGTCGGATGGGTTGTCATGGCGTCGCGATCCCTGTGATGAAATTTTTACGACCCTCTCCACAAAACTTGAGACCACCGCCAGAGCGGATTGCTCAACTTCGCTGACCAAGGGTGGGCGGATTTTTGTCTATTTTCGGAACTCAACCATGTAATCACAAAGTCATGTCCGACTCCAAGCACAAAAAATCCCGCCGCCGGGGATAAGGCGGATGGGGGTTTGCACGGCCCGATGATTCAGGCGGCGTCAGGCAGCAGGGTGCCGTCTTCCTGGAACTGCAGTTCCTTCTCGACCCTCAAATTTTCCACAATGTAACTCTGCCGGTCAGGGGTGTTCTTGCCCATGTAAAAGCTGAGGAGCTCCTTGATCGTCTTGTGCTCGGGCATCATGACCGGTTCCAGGCGCATTTTCGGGCCGATGAAGTGCTTGAACTCGTCCGGACTGATCTCACCCAGACCCTTGAAGCGGGTGATCTCGGCGTTCTTGCCGCAGCGATGGATCGCCCGCTGGCGCTCCTCGTCGCTGTAGCAGTAGAAAGTCTCCTTCTTGTTGCGCACCCGAAACAGCGGCGTCTGAAGAATGTGCAGGTGACCGGCGCGAACGATTTCCGGGAAGAACTGCAGAAAAAAGGTGATCATCAGCAGACGGATGTGCATGCCGTCGACATCGGCGTCGGTGGCCAGGATGATCCGGTTGTAACGCAAATCCTCAATGTTTTCGTCGATCTGGAGAGCGTTGGCGAGCAGGTAAAACTCCTCGTTCTCGTAGACGATCTTGCGGCTCAGGCCGAAGCAGTTGAGGGGCTTGCCGCGCAGGGAGAAGACCGCCTGGGTCTCGACATCGCGGCTCTTGGTGATCGAGCCCGAGGCGCTGTCGCCCTCGGTGATGAACAGAGTGCTGTCCTCGCGGCGCTTGTCCTTGGTGTCGAGGTGGATGCGGCAGTCGCGCAGCTTCTTGTTGCAGACCTTGGCCTTGCGGGCGCTGTCGCGGGCGGCCTTCTGGATGCCGCTGATCTCCTTGCGCTCCTTCTCGTTGGCGTTGATTTTTTCCTGCAGGGCCTTGGCAACGTCGGCGTGCTTGTGCAGGTAGTTGTCGAGCTCCTTGACGACGGTGTTGATGATGTGGGTGCGCAGGTTGCGGCCGTCCGGCTCCATGTGGGTGGAGCCGAGCTTGGTCTTGGTCTGGCTCTCAAACACCGGCTCCTGGACCTTGACCGAGACGGCGGCAATCACCGAGCCGCGGACGTCGTTCGGGTCATACTGCTTGTTGAAAAAGGCACGGCATTCCTGCACCAAAGCCTCGCGGAAGGCGGCGAGGTGGGTCCCTCCCTGCGTGGTGTGCTGGCCGTTGACGAAGGTGTAATATTCCTCGCCGTAGCCGGTGCCGTGGGTGAAGGCGATCTCGACATCCGTGCCATCAAGATGAATCACCGGATAGAGCGGCTCTTCGGTGAGCTTGGCGGCAATGAGGTCGCGCAGACCGTCCTTGGAACGGAAGGTCTCGCCGTTGAGCTTGAGCGTCAGCCCGGGATTGAGCCAGGAATAGAAGCGCAGCATCTCGCGCACGTAGTCGAGCTTGAAATGCACATGACTGGTAAAGCTCTCCGGATCGGGCCGGAAGCGGATGCGCGTGCCATCGGCCTCTTCGCAGGGACGCGGACTGCCCGTGTCGCGCTTGACCAAGCCCTGGCTGAACTCAATGGCGCGCGTCTGCTTCTCGCGCACGGCCTGGATCTCAAAGTAGGAACTGAGGGCGTTGACCGCCTTGATGCCGACACCGTTGAGGCCCACCGACCGCTTGAACACCTCGCTGTCGTACTTGGCGCCGGTGTTGATCTGCGCGGAACACTCCATCAGCTTGCCCAGGGGGATGCCTCGGCCGTAGTCGCGCACACTGACCTGATGATCCTCGCCGATCTCAACTTCGATGACCTTGCCATAGCCCATGACATGCTCGTCAATGCTGTTGTCGATCACTTCCTTGAGCAGGACATAAATGCCGTCCTCGGGCTGGGAGCCGTCGCCCAGTTTGCCGATGTACATGCCGGGGCGCAGTCGAATGTGCTCGCGCCAGTCGAGCGATTTGATGCTGTCTTCGGTGTAATTGTGGGCGGGGGACGACATGGAATGGGACTCGGTTCAGGGCTTCCAGCGGCGATACTCGATGACCTGATGGGTCAAGGCGAGGAAAAGCAGGGCGAAGCTGG
>JBIJBO010000008.1:0-50566 GCA_044345215.1 Prosthecobacter sp.
CCTTCGACAAGGCCGGTCGCCGGCTGAGCCTGAAGATTCAGGGTCGGCCTGGCGTGAAGTACGTCACCGAGTTCCGCGGCACGCGCAGGGGCTACGACCGCGCGGTGAAGGAGGTGCCGACACCGGCGGGCGACAACCATCCGGTGCGTTTCCAGCACAGCGAGCAGGTCGGTGAGGTGCTGGCCACCAGCACCAGTCTGGAGCCCTCCTACACCCTGACGGGCGATGAACTCTACGTGCGCGCCATCATCCGTTCGGACGAGGTCATGACCAATCCCATCGCCCCCGGCGAGAAGCAGCAGGCCTGGACACAGCCGGTTGGCTGGGAGGTGAAATGAGTCACTCGACCGCGTGCGCCTGCAGCCAGGCGCGCATCTCCTCCAGCGCGCGGGCGCGGTGGCTGAGCTGGTTTTTCACCTCCGGCGGCAGCACGCCAAAGCTGTCCGCGTAGCCCTCGGGCACAAACAGGGCGTCATAGCCGAAGCCGCCCTCGCCCTGTTCCTGCGGCAGGATGCAGCCCTCGACCGCGCCATGGCTGACATGCAGCACCTGGCCGTCGCGCACGAGAGCCAGGCAGCAGCGGAAGCGCGCTGAAAAGGCCTGGCCCGGCGCCTCGGCGATCAGCCGCAGCTCCTCCTTGAGGCGCGCACGGTTGGCGGCGTCTTTGGCACCAAGGCCGGCGTAGCGGGCCGACCACACCCCGGGCGCGCCGCCGAGGGCGTCGACCTCGAGACCCGAGTCATCAGCGAGCACAAGCAACCCGGGAACGGCGGCGCCGAGCGCCTTCAGGACCGCGTTTTCCTCAAAGGTCAGGCCGGTTTCCTCTGCCGGTGTCAGGCCCGGGTGGGCGCGCAGATCTTCCACCTGCCAGGCCTCGCCCAGCATGGCGGCGACTTCGGCGGTCTTGTGGGCATTGGTCGTGGCAAGAAGCAGGCGCGGCATGGGGCATCCTAGCCTGCGGGCAGGCGCTCCGAAACTTGAAACTTGAAACCTGCCATGTGAAATCTCAGGCCTCCCCGAGTTGCCCGCGCATCGCCTCGACCTCGCGGCGCACGCGCCCCTGCAGTTCCGGCGGGCCGAGCACCGTGACCTTCCCGCCCCAGCTGAGCACCCAGCGGGTGATCTCCTCCAGGCCGGCGAGTTCGGCGCGGAACTCGATGCGGCTGCCATCCGGTTTCAGTGACTGGATGATCTGGCTGGGATGCCAAAGACGTTCGGCCACGACCCGCGCGGCATAGCCCTCAAAGCGCAGCACCACCCGGTAGCGGCCCTGCGGTTGCCCGGGATAGCTCCACACGCCAAAGCCCCCACCCAGGTAACTGCGCGCGTTGAAGTCCGGGTCGCGCTCGAAGCGGTTTCTGGTCAGCTCAAGGTTGGCGATGCGCTGCAGCGCAAAAGTGCGCATGGCGCGGCGTGCCGGGTCGTGGGCGACCAGATACCAGCCGTTTTCGATCTGCCCCAAGTGATGCGGCTGCACAGTCCGTCGCTCGGGCGCCGAAGCCGTCAGCTTGTGGTAGTCGAACCGCACCTCCCGGCGTGCGCGCACTGCATCGAGCAGGTCGCCAAAAAGCAGGGCATCGGCCGGCAGCGCCCCGGCGGCTTTCACCGAGAAGGTCTCGTCGAGCTCGTGCCAGGCGATCGACACCTCGCCCGGACAGGCGCCTGCGATCTTGCTGAAGCTCTCGCGCAGCATGCGCTCGAGTCGCGTGCCGCGCAGCGGATCGAGCGCGTGGCGGGCCAGGAAGAGGGCGACCAGGTCATTGCGGGAGAGCTGCAGCAGCGGGAATTCGCTGACCTCCTGGGTGTAATGGTAGCCGTGGCGGATCGCATCATACTCGAGCGGCATGCCCAGCTGGTCGCGCATGAAGCTGATGTCGCGCTGGATCGTCTTTGCCGTCACCTCGATCTCCTGCGCCAGAGTCGAGCAGTTTGGGAAGCGCCCCGACCGCACCAGCCGGTGGATTTCAAAGACCCGCCACATGGCCGGCCGACTCACCCCGGCCCGTGCGGGTCGGGTCGGTTTGCGAAGCGCTGTTCTTTTGGACATGCATCTAAAAATAATCCAGAAAGTTGCTCCCCTCCACCCACAAATGTCCCACCCCTCATGCCATGGTGGCGGCCTATGAATCCTCACCTCACGGAAATCGCCTATCTTCTCGACCGCTCCGGCTCCATGGGCCCCATGCAGGAAGCTGCCGTCACCGCCTTCAACGACTTTCTGCGGGTCCAGCAGGACGTGCCAGGCGAGGCCCGCCTGACGCTGGTGCAGTTCGACGACACCTACGAAGTCCACGTCGCGGCCAGGTCGCTGCGGGAGGTGCCGCAACTGACCGCCGCCACCTATCAGCCGCGCGGCTCCACCGCCCTTCTCGACGCCATCGGCCGCACCGTGCTCGACCTGGACCGCCGGCTGGCCGCCCTCGGCGAGGCCGACGAGCCCGGCAAGGTGATCGTCGCCATCTTCACCGACGGCCTCGAAAATGCCTCGCGCGAATTCACCCACGCGCAGATCGGCGACCTCATCCGCGAGCACCGAGAAACCCGCGGCTGGGAGTTTCTCTTCCTCGCCGCCAACCAGGATGCCATCGCCACAGCCTCCGCCATGAAGATGGACAGCCACCTTAGTGGCAAGATTTGCTTTAGCCCAGGCGGTGTGAAATCCACCGGCTCCGCCATGGGTCGCAAGGTCCGCGCCATGCGCATGAAGACGAGTGGCACGATGGATGCTCAGGCCTGCCTCGACGACAGCTTGTCGCTCGACGAAATCGCCCGGCAGGAACAGGACAAAGCGGAGACGTGATGCCCGGCCGCCCGATCCGTCGCCAGACTGCCTGCAACGCAGGGATCTTCCCCCATGACAGCCCATCGCCTCTATGAGCTGCCGGATGGCAGCCGG
Organism: Prosthecobacter sp.; assembly: GCA_044345215.1. Classification (GTDB taxonomy): domain Bacteria; phylum Verrucomicrobiota; class Verrucomicrobiia; order Verrucomicrobiales; family Verrucomicrobiaceae; genus Prosthecobacter. The sequence continues at coordinate 2,897 of JBIJBO010000008.1, forward strand.
GTTCGCGTCGGTCCAGCGCTCGAAGCGGCGCTGCGCCACCCGCCCGGCGCCAGTCCCCGCCACCGCCACACCGACGGCAGTCCCGAGGGTTACCTCGTGCGTGCGCCACACCGGCTGGTGCTGCATCCGCGCAGCCAACGTCTCTTCTGGTTGCGCGACTCTCGCGAGCTGCATCGGGGCCCCGTTCCGGTCCGGCGCGGTTGGCTGGCACGGCGCATCGATGCTCTGTTCGGCGCGGCAGCGCCGTTTGATGTCGGTGAGCTTTGGCGACACGCCCCCGAGGCGCAGGCGCCCGGATTGCAAGATCTTGAGCGCGCGCTTGCCCAAGGACTGGCCGACCGTCGCAGCCGCGCCCTCACCCTCCGCCTGCGACTGTGGTGGGGTTGGGCCGAACGACCGGAATCCGAGCGTCCCACCCGGGCCTGGGTCGACAACCTGCGCGAGTTGCTGCTGCTGCTGCCGGAAACCACTGAGGGCGGCACCCTGCTCAAGGTCGAGGTCTCCCGGCAGCTTGGCGACTTCAAGGCCGCGCGCCATTGGCTGGAGTGGCCGGTGACAGCGCCGCTGGAACGCCTGCGTGCCTTCCAGCGCGATCTCATTGCCCGTGGTGACACTTCCCGTCACGAGTGTGGCTTCTGCTTCGAGACGGCTGCGGTGCGCGGACGTCGCCGCCGGCGATAGCACGGAGCCTCCCGCACCCGGAGCCCATCCACCCCCGGCCTTGACTCGCCACCCGGCCTCGCTTGGGTGAATTGCCCATCATGGAACTTACCGCCATCGTCGAAAGCCTGCTGTTCGCCACCCAGGAGCCCCTGCCCCTGGAGCGGATCGCCGCGGCGGTGAAGGAAACGGCCAAGGACATCGTCCAGGCTGCGGGCGACGAGGCGGCACCGGCCTGGCTGGGGCCCCTGCTGACGGTCGATGAGGCCGGCATCCGCACCGCGCTCGACCAGCTCGCCGACCACTACGACAAGGACGGCCGCGCCTTCACCATCGTCGAACGCAGCCACGGCTGGCGCCTGTGCGCCAAGATGGAGTACGCCGAATGGTGCCGCGCCCTCTACCCGGGCAAAAAGGTCCAGCGCCTCAGCCAGCCGGCCCTCGAAACCCTGGCCATCGTCGCCTACCGCCAGCCGATCACCAAGGCCGGCATTGAGGCCGTGCGCGGCGTCAGCGTCGACGCCATGGTCCAGCAGCTCGTCGATCGCGGGCTTGTGAAAATTCTTGGACGCGCCGACCTGCCCGGACGCCCCCTGCTCTACGGCACGACCGACGCCTTCCTCGATCACTTCGGCGTGCGCACGCTCGATGAACTGCCAAACGCCGCCGAACTGCGCCGCGTCAAGCTGCCGACGCCCGAGGACGAGCAGCCGGGCGCGGGTGTTCCGGAGGAAACCCAGCTCTCGCTGGTGCCGGTGGGCGAAGCCGCCACGCCGGATCAACCCGCAGCGGAGGAAGCCGCACCCGCCGCCGGTGACTGAGCCCGCCACCCCGCGTGTCGCATGAATCTCGAAGACGCACGCCAGAAGATTGATGCGATCGATCAGCAGCTGATCCGGCTGCTCAACGAGCGCGCCGAGCTGGTGCATGCCATTGGTGAAATCAAGAAGAAGGACGGCCTCGACATCTACGTGCCCGGGCGCGAGGAAAAGCTGCTGCGCAAGCTCTGTGAGCTGAACGCCGCGCAGAACGGCAAGCTCACCGAGAAGGCCATCCGCGCCATCTTCCGTGAGATCATGAGCGCGGCGCTGGCCTTGGAAAACAGCCTCAAGATTGCCTACCTCGGCCCGGCCGGTTCCTGGACCCACCAGGTTGCCATCAACAAGTTTGGCAACAGCGTCGCCTACGTGGCCGAAGCCAGTACGGAAGGCGTTTTTGCCCGTGTCGCCGCCCAGGAGGCCGACTATGGAGTGCTGCCGATCGAGCATTCCACCGAGGGCGCAGTGCATCACACACTCGACCGCCTGGTCGACTCGCCCCTGCAGATTTACGCGGAGATCCTCTGGAAGGTGGAAACCGTCGTCATGGCCAAGGCTGAGGCTGCGCAGGTGACGGTCATTCACGGCCATCCCCAGGTGCTCGCCCAGTGCCGCCCCTGGCTGGCGCGCTGCTTTCCCAACGCCCGCCTGGCCGAATCCGCCTCCGCCAGCCTGGCGGCCGCCCATGCCGAGACCGAACCCGGCGCCGCCGCCCTCGGCACCCCGCTCGGCGCGGAACTGCATGGCTTGCGCGTGCTTGCCACCTCCCCCGGCGAACACGCCTCGCGCGCCCGCTTCATCATCCTCGGCCGCCGCAGCGGTGCGCCGACCGGCCACGACAACACCATGCTGCTCGTGCACGCACCCGACCGGGTTGGGGCCCTGCTCGAGGTGCTGCAGGTGTTTGCCCAGCGCAACGTCAACGTCCGGCAGATCGAAAACCGGCCGGGATCGGAAGGACAGGCGAGCTTTTTCCTGGAAATCAGCGGTCACCACGAGGAACCCTGCCTGCGCGAGGTGATCGAGGCCCTGACCGGTTTCGGTGCCGGGGTCAAGGTGCTCGGCAGCTACCCGGCTCCCGGCTGGATTGAGGAACGCTAACTCAACCCAAGTTCCAGGGTTCAAGTTTCAAGGAGACTGGTGTCTTGGACTGGGTGCAAACCCGGCTGCAAGGCTGCGGCTCCATCTCCGGTCTCCCAACTTCCAAGGAGACGCCACCCGCCGCGTTTTTCCCGGCCAAATCGCTTGGCAAAGCACCACTTGCGGTTTCATGGTGACGAATGGCCAGAGCCGCTGCCAACCTCGTCGTCGTCGGGTCCATGAACGTGGACCTGATCGCCACCGTGCAACACCTGCCGGCGGCGGGCGAAACCGTGGCGGCATCCGGTTTGGAGAAGCGCTTTGGTGGCAAGGGGGCCAACCAGGCCCTGGCCGCCGCGCGCCAGGGTGCCAACGTCACCCTCATCGGCTGCCTCGGCGATGACCCCGACGGCCGCGACTATCGCAACCACCTGCGCCGCGAGGGCGTCAACTGCAGCACAATCACCACCGTGCGCGGCGGCACCGGCAGCGCCTTCATCACGGTCGATGCCCGCGGCGAGAACCAAATCATCGTCATCCCCGGCGCCAACGCCGCCCTCACCGCCCCGGCTCTCAAGGTCCAACGCTCGCGCATCGAGGTCGCCAAGGCCCTGCTCCTGCAACTTGAGGTGCCGCTGGAAAGCGCCGTCGAGGCCATCCGCCTCGCCAACGGTCGCCAGGTGCCGGTCCTGCTCAATCCCTCGCCCTGTCCGCCGGACTTTCCGTGGAGCGACGTTCGCCTCGACGTGCTCATCACCAACCGCGGCGAGGCCGCCGCCATCTTTGGCGCGGATCCGGACACCTTGGAAAAGGATACCGCCGCCTGGCAGGAAAAACTCAAGGCCCGGCACATACGCACCCTCATCGTCACACGCGGCGCCGAGCCGACCCTGGCGCTGACGGCCGACGGACTGCTCCAGGCCGCCACCCTGCCGGTCGAGCCGGTGGACACCGTGGGTGCCGGCGACACCTTTGCCGGGGCCTTCGCCACCTACTTCGCCGAGGGCATGCCGCTGGCCGAGGCCCTGCGCTGGGCGAATGCCGCCGCGGCCCTTGCCACCCTCAGGCACGGTGCCCAGGATGGCATCCCCATGCGCGGCGACGTGCAGAGTGCACTCAGCCGTCAGGAAGCGAAAAAGTAGCCGCAGACGCCGGCCGAACGCTCCGTGTTTTCCCGCTTGCGCGCCGGCCGCATCTCTCAATCCTCCGCCTCCCATGTCCACCGTCACTCTCGGCCTCATCCAAGGCGGCACTCATCCGGGCAAGGCCGAAAGCCTGGCCTGGCACGAGGCGCGGATCCGCGACGCGGCAAAGCGCGGCGCGCAGATCGTCTGCCTGCAGGAGCTGTTCGACATCCCCTACTTCTGCACCCGCCAGGACACGGCGCTTTTTGACCTTGCCGAGACCGTGCCGGGACCGACCACCGAACGCCTCTCGGACCTGGCCAAGGAGCTGGGCGTCGTCCTCATCGTGCCGCTGTTTGAAAAGCGCGGCCCCGGGCTCTACCACAACACCGCGGCGGTGATCGACGCCGACGGCACCGTGCTCGGCAAGTACCGCAAGATGCACATCCCGCAGGACCCGGGTTTCGAGGAAAAGTTCTATTTCACGCCCGGCGACCTCGGCTACCGGGTCTGGGACACGAAGTTTGGTCGCATCGGTGTGCTCATCTGCTGGGACCAGTGGTATCCCGAGGCGGCCCGCCTGACCGCGCTCGCCGGCGCGCAGATCCTCTTTTACCCGACCGCCATCGGCTGGCTGTCCTCCGAAAAGGCCGCGCTCGGCGCTGCCCAGCACACCGCCTGGGAAACCGTCCAGCGCGGACACGCGGTCGCCAACGGCTGCTTCGTTGCCGCCGTCAACCGCACGGGTTTCCAGGACGACACCGAATTCTGGGGCCAGAGCTTCGTCGCCAACCCCTACGGCGAAATCGTCGCCAAGGCCTCGGCGGGGGAGCCGGAGGTGTTGCTCGTCACTTGCGACTTGCAGGCCGTCGAGGACTTCCGCCGCATCTGGCCATTTTTCCGCGATCGTCGCATTGACACCTACGCCCCCCTCACCCAACGCTACCTCGATGAGTAAAGGATATCCGAAGAACTACCGCCTGCCCGCCGAATTTGAACCGCAGGAGGCGATTTGGCTGTCCTGGCCATCGAACAAGGAGAGCTGCCCGAAAACCTTCCACAAGCTTCAGGACAAGTTCGGCGAGATCGCGGCCAACCTGACACGCTACGAGCGCGTGCGCATCAACGCCCCGGAAATGATGCACATGGGCATCCGTCTGAGCATCGCCGACAACGAGGGCGCGCTCAACATGGTGGACCTGTACAACCACCCGACCAACGACGTCTGGTGCCGCGACCACGGCCCGATCTTCATCAAGCACAACGAGACCGGCAAGGTCGCCATCACCGACTGGAAGTTCGACGCCTGGGGCGGCAAGTTCCCGCACGACCTCGACAACACGATCCCGGAAAAGGCCGCAAACATGCTGAAGATGGACCGCTACACCTCCGACTTTGTGCTCGAGGGCGGCGCCATTGAAACCAACGGCAAGGGCCTGCTGCTCACCACCGAGGCCGTCCTGCTCAATCCGAACCGCAACGGCGGCAAGGCGCGCAAGAAGGAGGAGGTCGAGAAGGAACTGAAGGCCATGCTCGGCGTCACCGACATCGTCTGGTTCAAGAAGGGCATCGAGGGCGACGACACCGACGGTCACATCGACGATCTCGTCCGCTTCGTCCGCGAGGACGCCGTCATCTGCATGGTCGAGACCAAGGAGAGCGACCCGAACTTCAAGGCCCTGAAGCAGATCCGCGAGCAGCTCGACGACGTGCGCACGGCCGACGGTTCCAAGCTCGAGATCATCGAGATCGAGATGCCCAACGCCATTGAGGCCAAGGACTGGCGCCTCAGCCGCCTGCCGGCGAGCTACGCCAACTTCCTCATCCTCAACAATGCCGTCATGGTGCCCATCTTCGGCCAGAAGAAGAAGGACGCGATGGCCGAGGACAAGATCGCCGAGTGTTTCCCAGGCCGCGAGATCATCCCGGTCACCTGCAAGGATCTGGTCATGGAGGGCGGTGCCCTGCACTGCATCGCCATGCACCAGCCGAAGTGAGGCGCGGCGCGCGAGCGCGCAGAAGATCGGAGATTGCCGTGTCCCGCAGGCCGCAGCTGGCGCTTCCCGCGGCGCCCATCTCCCATCTTCGATCTCCTATCTTCCATCCGCCTCGGCAAGGCCGAGCAGTGCCAGGCTGTCGCGGTGGATCATCGCCTCGATCTGGGCCGGATCGAGCCGCGGCAGCTGCGTGCCCTCGAGCATGGCGTTCAGCCCTCGCAGACCGGCCACCGATGCGTCGACGGTGGTGAAGGGGTAGTCGGTGCCAAACAGCAGCTTGTGCCAGACGCCGTACTCCTGGGCCAGCATCAGGCTGTTGTAGAGCTGCCAGGGCCGGTAATGCAGGGCGCTGATGTCGGCATAGACGTTGTCGTGCTTGCGCACCACGGCCACGCACTCGCCCTCATAGGGATGGCTGAGGTGGGCGAGGATGAGCTTCAGCCCCGGGTGCCGCACGGCGACCGGCTCGATCAGCCGCGGCAGGGTGAAGGCCAGCGGCGCCTGGGCGATAAAGGTCGTGCCGGTGTGCAGCAGCACCGGCAGCCCGTGGCGTTCGGCATAGGCCCAGAGCGGCTCCAGGCGGTCGTCTTCTGGACTGAAGCCGGCATACATGGGGAGCAGCTTGACGCCGCGCAGGCCGAGCTCCTCATGCCCCTCCTTCAGCTCGCGCTGCCAGCCGTCCTGGGTTGGGTCGACCGACAAAAACCCGGTCAGCCGCGCGGGATCTTGGGCGACGTGGGCGGCCACCGTGTGGTCATCCACCCACAGTCCGGCGAGCCGGGCCTTGCCGCCGAACACGATCGTGCGGGTGTCGGCCGGCGCCGTGGCGCGGTAGCCTTCGAGTGAAGCGGTGAAATCCACCGACACGCCCGGTCGCGCCCGCCCGGCCTGGCGCAGGAAATCCGCGGAGAAATCGCCCGGGAAATTCCAGGCATGGGAGTGAACGTCGGTGATCATGGGCAGAGAACGGCGCGAGGTGCCAATTTCAGATCTCAGATGTTTCAAAGCCACTCGGAAATTTGAAATCTGAGATCCCCTCACCCTCGGCGCGCGAGCAGGGTCAGGATCAGGATGAAGAAGCACATGACCCCCGAGAACAGCGGGAACTGCAGGGCGGCCGGCAGGCTGTAAATCAGCGCCAGGGCTGGAATCCAGACAAGCCAGTTGGCGACCATCACCGTCGGACAGGTGTTCAGCCAGAACTCACGGTCCAGCGAGGCGCGGGTGCGCGCCCAGGAACCGTCGAACTCGACCCAGCGCAGGGCGATGAGCACGGTCGGCACAAACCACAGCGGGCTCATGACGAACTGGTCGAAGGCGACCTTGATAAGCAGGGTGCGGACATCGTTGCCATGGCCGAACAGCCAGCCCTGGAACTGGTAAAAGAGGTCGATCTCCATGCCGCGCCAGCCCCAGAACAGCGACAGAAGTGCCAACCGTTTCAGCCGCCCTTGGGCCGGCAGCCGCCCCATGAAGCCTTGAACGAGGGTCGGCAGCAGGGCCGCCGCCAAGATCGTCGAGACCAGGGAAAAACCAAAGCTCCAGCGCAGCTTGAAGGCGCCGACCGCCTCCCACAGCGCCGCCGCGGATGGCAGTGCGTAGTAGCTGCCGACGAGCGTCAGCACGAGCAGGTTCAGGACCAGGCAGGGCGTGCGGTTCTCGCGAAACACCGTCGCCAGCCGTGCCCTGATGGAAACCTCCGACATGTCGTGTCCATGCCAGCGCCGGTGTTGCCGGGCAAGGGGATTCGTGTGCAGCGGCGGTCTGGTCAGGACAGTGCAGGGCGCGGGAGTCGGGAATACCCGTCACCCGCAAGGGTGGATCCGCCCCGCGTGTTCACATCAACTTGTCCTCCTCGAGCGGGAAGCCGCAGAGGTCCTCGACGATTTCATGGACCTCCACATTGAACCACGCCTCGAACAGGGCCTGCGTGCGGTTCTGCGGCCAGAACTTTTCGTCCCTTTACCAGGCCTCCAACTCGCTTTCGAAGATGAGCGGCCAGACCTCGTTGAGGATGCGCCTGCAGCCGCGCTCAGAGTCAAATTCCGGGATCAGATAGACCGTGCGATCCCGCAGGGACTTCTCATCAACCGGGTCATTCTCCACACCGTTGAGCCACGTACCAAGGGCGGCTTGGGACGCACGACGATGGCGGATCGGTTGAGCATGGCGTGGGTGGGTTCATGTCCCCAAGCTCAGCGGCTGTGGAGGCTGGCTCGCTGGCCGCATGGCGGGTGGCAAAGTCGCGGCGGAAGCAGCCAGCGTGACAGCCGGAGCAGTTCACTGGAGCGCATGGTTGGGCGTTTCGGGGATTTCCGTTGTGGTGTCGAGGTAGTGGAGGATACAACGGCGAATTCGTGAGTAGCAGCGATCGAACTCAACCGAACCTTGATTCATTGGGTCTTCGATCGCGGATTCTTTGGATTTCGGGTCGAGCGTGCCCAGCAGTGTGACGCGGGAAGCCGGAATGCCGTATGCGGAGGTCAGAGTTCTGGCGTGCCCGTGCTCCATGACAAAGAACCTGTCGATGGATTGGAGCGGCAGGTCGCGGACAAACGTCGAACCATCTTTCTGCGGCGGCGTGCTGTTCTGGCAGCAAGTGACCCAAGTTGAGAGGTTTGGTGCAGTGCCGGTGAAGTCCATCGTGCCAGCGGAATGCACCAGAACGGCCCAGCCACGCTTCTTAAGCTCAGGGATGGCGATGGCATGAGCCATCACGCTCCGGCACAAATTGGCCGTGCAGATGAAAGCTATTGAAAACATGCGCGCGTAGAAAGACCCAACCGTATCATGACACAACTCGCTGTCTTAACTTGTTAAGAATGTGGGCAGCTTGTTGGGCTGAAAAGCAGCACGGACCGGAGCGGTTGGCCCCTGAAATTCCTGCAGAAAGGGAAGATCTTCCATGCGGGAATTCCCGTCAAGACAAAGTGGAGTCCCTCCGGTGCGGATGTCAAATTTCAGATCTCAGAATGGCGCTGGGGGGTGTTACGCAGGTGGCTCTTGTGAGGAGGGAAGCGGATGCGATCCACCGTCCCATGGCCCCCGACCCGCCGCGCAGCGGCCCTGGTGTGCTCCAGCCCTCAGGAGCTCTGGCAAACCCGGGTGGCTGGGTTTGGGGTTTCTAAAGCCAGGTTGAGCATTGCCACCCGGGTGAGCGAAAGCGGCGCAGAAGCGCCGCACTCCAGAGCGCTGCGCGCGGTCGAGGGCCTGTGCGTCAGGTTTCGCGTCGCCTCAGTGCTTGCCAAACCTGGTCGGCCGATCCCGGCGCCCTGGGGCAGGGCTCCCCCTACCCCCACAAAGGCGCTTTTCATCGGCCGGGTTTGCGTCATGATGGGACTCCTCACCATGAAACCCGTCGTCTTCCTTGCCACTCTGCTTTGCGCCCTGTCCCTGCCCGCCGTCGCCGAGGACGGCTTCACGCCGCTGTTCGACGGCAAAACCATGAACGGCTGGCGCAACCCCTACGAGTGGGGCCAGATCGACGTGGTCAACGGCGAGATCCATCTGACGGGCGAGAAGAAGTTCTTCGTCGTCACCGAGAAGACCTATGGCGACTTCATCTTCGAGGGCGAGGTCCACTTGCCCGAGGGCAAGGCGAACAGCGGTTTCATGTTCCGCGCCCATGTCCAGCCCAACAAGGTCTTCGGCTATCAGGCCGAGGTCGACGGCGACGCCAACCGCAAGTGGTCGGGCGGCCTCTACGATGAGGGCCGGCGCATGTGGTTCATCAGCCCGATCAAGGGCGACAAGGCGAGTGAGGAAGCCTTCCGCGCCCGTGCCGGCGAGGCCTTCAAGCGCAACGACTGGAACACCTACCGCATCACCTGCCAGGGCAAGCGCCTGAAGATCGAGGTCAACGGCGTCGTCACCACTGATGTCGAGGACGGCATGGACGCCAGCGGCGTCATCGCCATCCAGCACCACGGTGAAAAGGGCGCGACCTACCGGTTCCGCAACCTGCGCCTCAAGGAACTCAAGTAATCCCCGCGCGCTTCGCCCCGGCTCCCCGCCCCATGAAAGACGATCCCTCGGTGCCCGCCGACGCGCGGTTTGAAACGCGCGCGATCCACCTCGGCCAGGACTACCGCGCCGAGACCGGCGCGGTGATCCCGCCGATCTACATGACGTCGACCTTTGAGACGGGTAATCCGGGGGCCTTCGACTACACTCGTTCGGGCAGCCCGAACTTCCGCAATCTGCAGACCACCCTGGCGAGTCTGGAGAACGCCCGCCACTGCACGGTCTTCGCCAGCGGCGTGTCGGCGATCACCGCCGTGGTCTCCGGCCTGCAGGCGGGCGACGTCATTCTCTCGGAGCAAAACATCTACGGCTGCACCTACCGGCTGTTCGAGCGGGTGCTGCGCAAGTTCGGCGTGCGCATCGAGTACGCCGATCTCGCCGATCCGGCGCAGTACGCGCGCATCGGTGAGCTGAAGCCGGCCCTGGTCTGGCTGGAATCGCCCACCAACCCGCTGCTCAAGGTGCTCGACCTGCGCGCCATCGCCGACGTCGCGCACGCGGCCGGCGCGGCGGTGGTGGTCGACAACACCTTCGCCTCCAGCGCCCTGCAGCAGCCGCTCGACCTCGGCGCCGACCTGTCCCTGCTGAGCACGACCAAGTACACGAACGGCCATTCCGACTGCCTGGGTGGCGCGGTGTGCAGCAACTCGGACGAGTGGCAGGACAAGATGATCTTCGCCCAGAAAGCGCTCGGCCTGCAGCCCAGTCCCTTCGATTCCTGGCTGGTCTCGCGCGGCGTCAAGACCGAGGCCCTGCGCATGGAGCGGCACAGCGCCAACGCTCTCGAGCTGGCCCAGCGCCTGGAGGCCCGCGCCGGCGTGCGCCGGGTCATCTACCCCTATTTGCCCTCGCACCCGCAGCACGAGCTGGCGAAGCGCCAGATGCGCGCCGGATCGGGCATGCTGCTGGCCGACTTCGGCCATGGCTTCGACGAGGCCCTGGCCTTCATCCGCCGCCTGCGCCTGTTCACCCAGGCCGAGAGCCTGGGCGGCATCGAATCGCTCGTCTGCCATCCGGCCAGCATGACCCATGCCTCGGTGCCGAAGGCGGTGCGAGAGGCGGTCGGCGTGACCGACGGCCTGGTGCGTTTCTCGGTCGGCATCGAGCACGTCGAGGACCTGTGGGCCGACCTCGAACAGGCGCTGGCCTGAGGCCTCAGCTTTCGATCAGGGCGTAGACCTCGACCGGTTCCGGCTGGCCCTTGACCGGGTGGATGCCGGCGGGACGGTAGTGAAGCAGGCCCTCCGGCCAGCCTTGAATGAAGGCGGCGCTGACCAGCACAGGCACCTGCAGCGTGCGGGTCAGGCTTTCGATGCGGAAGGTGACATTGACTTCCTCGCCGACGGCTGTGTTGACCCCGCGGCCCATGGCGCCAAGCGCGACATCGCCGATGTTCATGCCGATGTGGCAGTGGACTTCGAGGTTCATCTGCTCGCGCAGTTGGGTGCGCACGGGTGAATCGCCGGCGGCCGGCCCGCTGAGCAGGCGCGCGGCCTCGGTGGCCTGGGCGCGGACCTCGGCGGAATCCCCGGCCCAGTAGGCGAAGACGCCGTCGCCAATGAACTTGTCGATGATGGCACCGCGCGGCTTGAGGATGCGCTCGCAGTCGGCATACCACTCGCGCAGCATGGCGGCGACCTCTTCGGCGCTGAGACGGGCGGACAGGGCGGTGAAATTGCGCAGGTCTCCGACCAGCAGGGTGGCCTTCACCGTCCGCATCGGCAGTGCAATCGTGTGAAGCATCTGCGTGCCGCTGGGTTCGGCGGTTGGCGTGGCGTCGCTGGTTTCGAAGACGAAGACACCCGCACCGATCTGGATGCGGTCGCCATGGCGGAGGGCGCGGGCGGTGGTGACGGCGACATCGTTCACGAAGCTGCCGTTGGCGCTGCCGAGGTCGGCCAGCCAGTAGAGGTTGCCGTCGCGGCGGATCGTCGCGTGCTGGCGCGAAACCCCGCTGTCGGTGAGCCGGATGCTGGCATCTTTGCTGCGGCCCAGCAGGTTGAAGTCCTCGAGGGAGAACTCCAAACCCCGGTCTTGGGCTTTGAGATAGGCGGGCATAAAGGAAAACCTGTTGAAGCAACTGGCGCGCCGGAAGTCAAGTTTCGAGCCGTTGCAGTCAGCAAAATAACGTCGCAAGGGCTGGTTTCCGTGCGGGCTTGACACGCCCGTGCCCAAAATTGGCCGGATGCGACACAACGGCGGCGGCTTGCGCGGCGACGCTGACCCGAGTAGGGGAGGTCATGCACTGGCGCATCATCACCGTCGGCAAACCCGCCTTGCCCTGGGCGCGGGCCGGCTTCGAGGACTACCTCGGCCGCCTGCGCCGTGCGACGCGGTTCGAGCATGTGGTGGTGAAAGAGGGCCCGCGCGAGCAGGTCGAGGCGCAGCTGCTGCAGGCGAGCGCCGGCGGCCTGCGTCTGATCCTCGACGAGCGCGGCAAGGCTCTGCGCAGCCTCGAACTGGCCGACTGGATTCGCCGTCGCGACCTGGAGGGGGTGAAGCGGGCCAGCCTGCTCATCGGCGGTGCCGACGGCCACAGCGAGGCCCTGCGCGCGCAGGCGGATGCCTGCTGGACGCTGTCGGCCTTCACCCTGCAGCATGAGGTGGCGCTGGTGGTGCTGGCCGAGCAGTTGTACCGGGCTTACTCGATCCTGCGCGGCGAGCCCTACCACCGCGAGTGAGGTCAGCCGCGCCGAATTTGCGGAGGCGAGCCTAAAAACGAACGGGGCGGAGGCCTGCGCCCCCGCCCCGTTTGGAACCGGTCTTGGATCAGATTTGGACCTGCTTGGCGGCGGCGATGGCGGCCTCGGCCTTCCGTGCCTCGAGGTGGGCGTCGAGGACCTGGCGGCGCAGGCTGGTGCCGCTGCGGCGGGCATACCAGAGGACCAGCGGCGAGGCGATGAAGATGGAGGAGTAGGTGCCGAGCAGCACGCCGATGGTGATGGGCAGGGCGAACTCAAGCATGGCCGGGTTGCCGAGGAAGAGCAGGACCACCATCGGCGCCAACGCCGTCGGGCCGGTAAGCAGGGTGCGGCTCAGGGTCTTGCAGATCGCCACGTTCATCAGGTCGCGAATGCTGCCGGCACCGCCGCGCTGGATGGTTTCACGAATGCGGTCGAAGACGACGATGGTGTCGTTGATCGAGTAACCGGCGATGGTGAGCAGGGCACCGACATGGATGAGCGAGAGTTCCTGCCCGAACAGCACGCAGAGGCCCGGCACCATGAGCACGTCATGGAACAGGGCGATCAGGGCGCCGACCGCAAACGCGAACTCGAAGCGGCAGATCAGGTAGATGAAAATGCCGGCCAGGGCGAGAGCCATGGCGATGAGCGAGACCTGGGCCATCTCGGAGCCGATGAGGGCACCGACGGTGCTGAGCTGGGTGCCTTGGACGCGATCCTTGAAGCGATCCTTGACGGCGGCCTCAATGACCGGGCCGGCCTTTTCCTCGCTGCGCACGGCGATCACATCGCCACCGGTGGCGTTGCCCTTGCGCTGCAGGTAGTAGGATCCGAGGGCGGCGCCACCGGGCTGTTTCAGCTCCTTGAGCACGGCTTCCAGTTCGGCATCGGTGATCTGCTTGCCGGTGGCCAGCTCGATGTGGGTGAGGGCGCCGCCGCGGAAGTCGATGCCGAAGGACTGCTTGCCCTTGAGCCCAAGGGTGGCGAACGAGATGGCGGTGACGATGAGCGAGGCAAGGATGAAGCCGCGCGCCTTGGAGAGGATGTCGAAGACGCGGTCGGGGATGAGGCGGATCGTGTTGAGGCGGGTGAGCAGGCCCTTGTCGATGACCCACATGAAGACCACGCGGGTGACGATGAGGGCGCCGATCATCGACGACAGCAGGCCCATCATGAGGGTGATGGCGAAGCCCTTGACCAGGCCCCCGGCGACCGCGAAGAGGATGATGGCCGAGATGAAGGTCGTGATGTTGGAGTCGGCAATCGCGGAGAAGGCCTTGTCATAGGAGGCCTCGAGGGCTGCGGACAGCGACTTGCCGGCCTCCATTTCCTCGCGCAGGCGCTCGTAGATGAGCACGTTGGCGTCGACGGCCATGCCGATGGTCAACACGATGCCGGCGATGCCGGGCATGGTAAGGGTGAAGCCGAACAGGGCCATGCCGCCGAAGAGCAGGGTCAGGTTGATGACCAGGCCGACAATGGCGATCAGACCGGCCGTGCGGTAGATGAAGAGCATGAACAGGGTGGTCAGGCCCAGGCCGACAAGGCCCACCCATTTGCCCTGGTTGATCGAGGACTCGCCATACGAGGCGGAAACCGCGCTCTCGGACAGGATGGTCATCGGGTTTTCCAGCGGGTTCTCGAGCAGGCTGGCGAGAACGCGCACGTCGTTCTCCTTGAAATTGCCGCTGATCACCGCCGTGCCGCCAAAGCGGTCGCTCTGCAGCACCGGGGCCGAGATGATGTCGCCGTCGACGATGATCGCCATCTGGCGACCGCGATTGACCGCGGCGACCTCGTCGAAGAGCTTGGACCCCTCGCTGTCGAGGTTGAGGACGACCTTCCAGCCTTCAGGATCGTAAGTGGGAAAGGCTTCCTTGACGTACTTGCCGTCGAGGTCGGCTCGGTTGCGCACGAGTTCACTGCCGCGGGAGGGCAGATCCTTGCCTTGTTCATCCTGCTCGATGCGATATTGCAATTCCTCCCAGCCCGGCTCCTTGACGCCGCCGTTGGCCTGGATCTCGGCGAGCTTGCCGCGGCTGTCCTGATGGACGATCCGGAATTCAAGCTTCGCGACCTGCTGAATCTTCTGCCGCACCTCGGTGAACTCCTCGGCCTTGACGCCCGGCATCTGGATCAGGATGCGGTCGGTGCCCTGCGGGGCGAGCATGAGGTCCTTCTGGCCCTCCGGGTTGAGACGCTTCTCAAGGATGGCGATGGCCTGCTGGACTGCCTCGGGAGTGACCGGCTTGGCCTGGCCGTCAGGGGTCTGACCCTGCTCGAGGCGGACGACGAACTCGCTGCCGCCCTGGAGGTCGATGCCCCGCTTGATGCCCATGTTGCGGACCGACAGCACGGCGAAGGCCGTGGCGAGGAAGATCAGGATGGTGCCGTAACGGCGCTTGCGGTCATGCAGGGTGGTGCCGACATAGAAGAGCAGCAGCAGCAGGATGGCGGCGCCGATGAAGAAGGTCAGGATGGGGGACATGGAGGGAAAAACTCGAAGTTCGGGGAACGAAATTCGATGGGTTGGAGGTTAGAGGGGCGGATGGGCATCCGGGACAGGGTTCAAGCAGGAACGGCGGCCGGTTCTTTCGAATTTCCGGCGTTTGCAGCCGATTTTAGGCCTCCTTGGCCTCCACGACGTCGCTCTTCTTGGTCACGGCCGCGATGGCGCTGCGGTCGTACTCGATTTTGACGTTGTCGGCGACCTTGAGCATGACGGTGCGCTCCTTGACGCTGGTGATGATGCCGTGTTCGCCGCCGTTCATGGCGACGTGATCGCCGACCTTGACGTTGGCGATGAGGCGCTCGTGTTCCTTCTGGCGCTGGCGCTGCGGGCGGATCAGCAGGAAGTACATCATGACGAACATGAGCACCATGAAAACCAGCGGGTTGCCGAGCAGGCCGCCCTGGGGAGCGGCGGGGGCCTGGGCGAGGAGGATGAGGAGGGGGGCGGCGGTCATGATTCGAGGGATTCGGGAAGGGAGGAGTAGCGGGCGTGGACCTCGGCGCGGAACTCGGCGAAGCCACCCTGTTCGATGGCCTGGCGCGCCCGGGACGCAAGGGACAGGTAGAAATGCAGATTGTGAAGGGAAATCAACCGCAAACCCAGCACCTCCTGAGTGTTGATCAAATGCCGCAGGTAGGCGCGGGAGAAGCCCTGACAGAGCGGATGGGTGTCCTCGGCCAGCGGCCGGAAGTCGCGGGCGAACTTCTGGTTGCGCAGGTTGATCGTGCCCTCGTGGGTGAAGGCTGTGCCGTTGCGCGCCAGCCGGGTTGGCAGCACGCAGTCGAACATGTCGACGCCACGGGCGATCAGTTCGACGATCTGCGGCGGCGTGCCCAGGCCCATGGCGTAGCGCGCCTTGTTCTCCGGCAGCAGTGGGCAGGTCCAATCGGCGATGCGCATCATGTCCGCCTCAGGCTCGCCGACGCTGAGTCCGCCGATGGCGTAGCCGCTGAAATCCATCGCCACCAGCTCGCGGGCCGAGCGTTCCCGCAGGTCCTGGTAGGTGCTGCCCTGAACGATGCCGAAGTGCAACTGGTCGCCCCCGCCAGTCTGTGGCCGGTTCTGGTCGATCCAGTCGCGGCAGCGCCGGGCCCAGCGCAGGGTCAGTTCGAGGCTGGTGCGGGCGTCGTCGTGGCCGCAGGGCCAGGGCGTGCATTCGTCGAAGAGCATGGCGACGTCGCTGCCCAGCGTCGCCTGGATTTCCATGGCGATCTCCGGGCTGAGGAACATCGGCGTGCCGTCGACGTGATTGTTGAAGTGGCAGCCCTCCTCCTTGATTTTGCGCAGCTTGGCGAGCGAGAAGACCTGGTAGCCGCCGCTGTCGGTGAGGATGGGCCGGTCCCAGTTCATGAAGGCGTGCAGGCCGCCCGCCTCGCGGATGATGTCGGTGCCGGGCCGCACCCACAGGTGGTAGGTGTTGCCAAGGATGATCTGGGCGTCGAGCGCTCGCAGCTCGGCTGGGTGCACCGATTTCACCGTCGCCTGGGTGCCCACCGGCATGAAGATCGGGGTCTCGACCACCCCGTGCGGCGTGCGCAGCCTGCCCCGCCGGGCGGCGGAGCTGGGATCGGTGGCCAAAAGCTCGAACATGGGCAAAGGGCGCCGAGTGTGGCGGCGAATCCGCCCGCTGTCAAAGAAAGGCGGCGTGGGCGCTGCTCGTCTGGCCGAACGAGGGGGAATCTCAAATCTCAGATTTCAGATTCCGGCAGCGGGCCCACCCGGCGGGCGCGCAGGCCGTGCTGGGGGGCAAAGACCAGGGCCAAGGCGAACAGCGCGGCTTGGGCGAGGACGATGCAGGCGCCGGTGGAGCCGTTGAGGAAGAAGCTGGCGTAGACGCCGGTGGCGGTGGCCAGGATCGAGGAACCGGTGGCGAGCGCCAGCATGGTGTCGAAGCGGTCGGTCAGCAGGCGCGCCGTGCAGCCGGGGGTCACCAGCATGGCGACCACCAGCAGGATGCCCACCGCCTGCAGCGAGGCGACGATGGTGGCGGAGAGCAAGGCCAGCAGCAGGTAGTGCAGGCGCGTGGTGCTCAGGCCGATGGCGCGTGCATGGGCGGGGTCGAAGCAGAAGAGCAGCAGGTCGCGGCGCAGAGCCAGGATGACCGCCAGGGTCGGCAGGGCGACGGCGATTGTCTGCAGGCGGTCGGCGCTTTCGATGCCGAGGATGTTGCCGAACAGCAGGTGGCTGAGATGGGCGTCGGTCTCGACCTTGGTGAACAGCACCAGGCCGAAGGCGAACAGACCGGTGAAGACAATGCCGAGCACGGTGTCCTCGCGCAGGCGGCTGTGCGCCTTGATCCAGCCGGTGGCGCCGGCGCAGAACAGTCCGGCGGCAAAGGCGCCGATGGCGATCGGCAGGCCGGCCAGGTGGGCGAGCACGACGCCGGGCAGGACGGCGTGGGAGACGGCATCGCCCATGAGCGACCACCCCTTGAGGACCAGGTAGCAGGACAGCACCGCGCAGACGGCCCCGACGAGGCAGCCGACCAGCAGCGCCTCGGTCATGAAGGCATGGCGAAAGGGTTCGAGCAGGCTCATGGGGAGCGGGTGGCGGCGCGGCGGCGGGCGCGAGCGGCGAGCAGGCCGTGTTTCGGCGCAAGGGCGAGGACGGCCAGGAAGACGAGCGTCTGCAGGACGACAATGCAGCCGCCGGTTGAACCGTTGAGGAAGTAGCTGGCGTAGGCGCCGGCGAAGCCGCAGCCGGCGCCGGTGGCGGTGGCAATGCCGAGCATGCGGCTGAAGCGGTCGGTGAGCAGGTAGGCCGTGGCGCCGGGGGTGACCAGCATGGCGACCACGAGGCAGGCGCCAACGGTTTGCAGGGCGGCGACGGCAGTCGCGGAGAGCAGGGCGAGCAGCAGGAAGTGCAGGAAGCGGGTGTTCAGGCCGAGGCTCCGCGCGTGCGCCTCGTCGAAGCAGTAGAGCCGCAGGTCGCGCCACTTCAGCAGGAGCACGGTCAGGGAAACCCCGGCAATGATCGCCACCTGCAGGATGTCCGGATCCGAGATGGCGAGGATGTTGCCGAAGATGAGGGTGCGCAGGTTGAGTGGACTGGGGTAGAGCGAGAGCAGGAGCAGGCCCAGGGCGAAGAAGGCGGTGAAGACGACGCCAATGACCGCGTCCTCGCGCAGGCGGCTGTGGTTCTTCACCCAGCCCATGCCGAGCGCGGCGAGCACGCCGGCGGCGAAGGCGCCGACGGAAAAGGGCAGGCCGAGCAGCCAGGCCAGCGAAACGCCGGGCACCACGGCGTGCGAGAGGGCGTCGCCCATGAGCGACCAGCCCTTCAGGGTGATGAAGCAGGACAGGAAGGCGCAGACACCTCCGATCATGCCGCTGACCAGGATGGCCTTGAGCATGTAGTCGTACTCAAAGGGGGTGAACATGGCGTGCCGTCGTCTCGGAAAGACCTACGAATGCCGCCGGCCGGGCCGGCTGTCCACTGCGGATCGCGGTTCGCGCGCAAGGAACGGCCCCGGCGCGCCGTCTCCTTTTCC
This sequence comes from Prosthecobacter sp., assembly GCA_044345215.1. GTDB lineage: Bacteria > Verrucomicrobiota > Verrucomicrobiia > Verrucomicrobiales > Verrucomicrobiaceae > Prosthecobacter. The sequence continues at coordinate 21,285 of JBIJBO010000008.1, forward strand.
CCAATCCCACCCACCGCCATGTCCTACCAGAAAAACGCCGAAGCTCAGGGTATCACTTTCAGCAAGCAGACCCCCGGCTACCTCAACCTCTGCATCCGTTCCGGCAACCAGCTCCTCACCTCCGGCCACGTCAGCGACCTCAAGGGCAAGCTCGGCGACGGCCTCAGTGTCGACGACGGCTACCAGGCGGCGCGCAACTGCGCGGAAAAGATCCTCAATTCGGTCTGGAATGTCCACGGCACGCTCGACGGCCTGCGCGTCGTCAAGGTGCTCGGCTGCGTCAACTCGACGCTCGACTTCACCGACCAGCACCTCGTCATCAACGGCTGCTCGGACCTGCTGCACACCCTCTTTGGCAAGGACGGCGACGGCTACCACGCCCGCAGTGCCCTGGGCTTTGCCCAGCTGCCGACCGGTGCCGCGGTCGAAGTCGAGGCGATCTTCGAGATCGTCGGCTGACGCCGGCGAACGCGCCCGCCGCCGCGCGGCGGCGGGCGCGCAAACGTCACTGGTAGGAGGACTCGACGCGGCGGGCGACGTCGCGGTAGCCGTAGTCGGCGTTGTAGATCTCCTTGAGCGCCTCCAGGTACTGCTCCTGGCGCCCCATCTTCTCGTTCACGAGGGCCAGCTCGTAGAGGATTTCCTTCTTCGTGTTGTCCATGATCGCCAGCTCCTTGGAGGCCTCGGCGAGGGCGCTCTGGGCGAGGTCGTTCATGTTCTTGCGTTCGAAGCAGCGGCCGAGCAGCAGCATCGCCTTGATGCGGATGTTCGGATTGCTCTTCGCCTGCTGCAGCTCCGGGATCGCCTCGGTGAACATGCCGGCGTTGAAGTAGGCCTGGCCGAGGTCGAAGCGCACCTGCTTGTCGGTCGGGTTGCGCTCGACGCGGGCGCGCGCCTCGTTGATGGCGACCATGGCGCGCTCGGAACGGATCTGGGCCAGGTGGGCGCGCTTGGCCTCCACATCCGGAGCGTCCGGGTTGGACTCGATGTCGGCCTCCATCTGGCTGATCTGCAGGTCGCGCACCTTGTCGCGGATGAGCTCCGTGCGGCGCTGCAGGGCGACGTCGCCGGGATTCAGCGTCAGGGCGTACTCGTAGAACATGAGCGCGTTGTCGCTCTGCTCGAGCTCGTCGTAGAGCTGGGCCATGCCCTTGACGTTGTTGATGTTGGTCTGGTCCTTGTTGTACTCGTCGATGAAGCGGGCCAGCAGCTGCTCGGTCTGTTCACGGGTGCGGCCCTGCTTGTTGAGCAGTTCGAGCACCCCGGCCTCCTCGGCGTTCTTCATCGCCTTGCGGAAGTCGCCCTCCTGGTTCCAGCCCTGGCGGATGATGGAGGTGCGCGCCGCGGAATCCTTCTCGCCCTTGACGGCCACCATGTCGCGCGGATCGACCTTGAGGATGGCGCGATACACTTCCCCGGCCTTTTCAGGCTGGTCGTGCGCCATGTAGTGATCGGCCAGGGTGTGCATCACCTTGGTGTTTTCGGGCTGGCCCATGCGGATCGTTTCCAGCGCGAAGCCGGCCAGGTCCGGGAACTGCAGCTTCATCGCCAGTTCATAGAGCTGCTGGTTGGCCGAGACATTGAAGGGATCCTTCTGAAAGACATTGTCCTCAAGGTCGGCAATGGTCTCCCAGGGATCCTTCTTGGAGCTGCCCTTGAAGAGGCCGCCGCCAAAGCTGAACTTGCGCCCGCCACCGGCCATTTCCCCCTCCGCGCGGCGCAGTGCCATGCGGCCGTCCAGAAAGCAGGGCACCTCCTTGATCACGGGCAGGATCAGGCTGACGGCATAGTCCCAGTTTTTCTGTTCGATGGCCAGCAGACCCTTTTTCCAAAGGTTCAGCTGTTTGGGGTTCAGTTCGGTCTCCTTGACGATCATGGTGTTAGTTGCGGGGCGGTGAGTTGGGGGTGGGGGTCTCCGGGGCCGGAGCGCCGGTCTTGCCGGTGACCAGCTCGACCAGGCCGCGCCACTCCTCCCTGAGGCCCTGGCCGAAGGTCTTCACGCTGAAACCGTGCTCAAAGAGCACCATCCAGCAGAAGGTGGCGGCCAAAAAGGCGAGCAGCCAGAGGAGTTTCGAAAACAGGCGCATGTCCGGGGGGAATTTTGGAGATTACAAGCAAACCGCCGCGCCCGTCCAGCACGGAGTTGTTTTGTTTGTCCGGAAGCGCCGCCCTGTCACGGCGTGCTTGCCAGACCGGGGGCGGCCGTTGCACCATGCGCCCATGACCCCCCTGCACCACCTGCGCGCCGGCCTCATTGGCACCGGCTTCATCGGTCCCGTCCACGTCGAAGCCCTGCGTCGCCTCGGCATCCAGGTCAGCGCCGTCTGCGGCTCGACGAAGAGCGCCCGCGCCCTGGCCAACCTTTGGGGCATCCCGGAGGTGCATGGTGACTACGACCACCGCGCCCTGCACCGCAGCCCGAACGTCGACGTCGTCCACATCACCTCCCCCAACAAGGCCCACGTCGAGCAGTGCCTCGACGCGCTCGCCCAAGGCAAGCACGTCATCTGTGAAAAACCCCTGGGCATGACCTCGGAGGAAACCGCCCGCGTCGTCGCCGCGGTGAAGAAAGCCGGCAAGGCGGGGCCGGTGTTTGCGGTCAACTACATGTGCCGCTTTTTTCCCGCCATTCTGCAGATGCGCGCCATGGTCGCACGCGGTGACCTCGGGCAGATCATCCACGTCCAGGGCCACTTCTTCCAGGACTGGCTGTTGCACGATACCGACTACAACTGGCGCCTGCTCGCCTCCGAGGGCGGCAAGCTGCGGGCGGTGGGCGACATCGGCACGCACTGGATCGACGCCGTCAGCTTCATCCTCGGCAGCCGCGCCAAGCGCGTCTTCGCCCACCTGGAGACCTTCCACAAGACCCGCCTGCGCCCGCGCGGCCAGGTCCAGACCTTCGCCCAGGCCGATCCGAAGACGATGGTGCCCTACAAGGTCGACACCGAGGACTTCGGCAGCGTCCTGCTGCAGTTTGGCAAGGCACGCCACGGCTTTGCCGACGGTGTACACGCCAATGCCAGCATCTCGCAGGTGGCGGCCGGCTGGAAGTGCAGCCTGTCGCTCGGCATTTATGGCACCCGCGGCAGCGTGCGCTGGGACCTGCAGCAGCCGAACGAAATCCAGGTCGGCCGGCGCGACGGCCCGAACGAGGTGCTGCAGCGCGGCACGCCGGGCTTCCACGAGGACGTCGCCAACTTCACCGACTACCCCGGCGGCCATGCCGAGGGCTTCAGCGACGCCCACAAGATGCAGTACCGCGCCGTGTACGAGCACATTGCCAGCGGCAAAACCACGCCGGTCCTGTTTGCCACCGCCGAGGACGGCCACCACGAGGTGAAACTCTGCGAGGCCCTCCTGCGCAGCAGCAAGGCGAAGACCTGGGTGCCGGTTTGAGGCGGCCTCAGCCCTCCGCCGCCTCCAGCAGACGGTCGAACAGCCGGTCGACCTCGCGCCGCGTCTCGGCGTCGAGGACATACCCGACTGGGCCGCGCACGCGCTCGCTGCGGAAGACGCCCTGACGCACCAGCAGGTGCTTTTCCACCGCCAGGAAGGCATCGAGGCTGGTCTGCAGCGACACCAGCGCCGCCAGCGGACCGTGGATGCGGTCGGCCTTGGCGGTGTTGCCCGCCTCCAGCGCCCGCCACAGCGGCACCAGGGCGCGGATGAGGTCGGCTCCGGGCATGGTGCCGGCCACCCCGCGGCGGTGGGAATCGATCAGGGCGATGCCACCCGTGCCCTCGAAAATCCGCGCCCGGCCACCGGTGGCGTCGCGCAGGGCGCTCAAGCGCGGCCCGATTGGCGACGCCTCGGGCTTGAACAGGACACGCTCCGGGCCAAAGGCCTCGAGCAGGCCGGCCTGCAGCTCGATCGACATCGGCCGGCCGACATAGCCGCTGGCGTCCTGCACGATGACCGGCAGGCGCACCGCCTCGAGAATCCGCGCGTAGTAGGCGCGCAGCTCCGCCTCGCCCAGGGCGACCGCCACCGGTGGGATCGCCATCAGGGCCTGCGCCCCGCAGGCCTCGGCCTGGCGGGCATGGCGCTCGGCGACCTTGGCCGACTCGGCCCCGACGCTGATCACCACCGCGCCGCGCCCGGCGGCCAGGCGACAGGCTGTCGCGGCGAGTTCCTCGCGCTCCTCGCTCGACAGCCGCAGCACCTCCGAGACCATGGCCAGCACGATGCCGTCGGCACCGTGGCCAAAGAGCCAGTCGATCTCGCGTTCCAGGGTCTCGACATCGAGCGTCTCGTCGTCGTGCCAGGGCGTCTGGAACACCGGCAACACACCACGCAGCGCAGGGAAAGAATCAGGCATGGCCAGTCATCGCCGCAACCATGGCGGGTTCTTTCGGAAAAGGCGGCGGGGGCCTGAGCGGCTTCCGGCGACTCTATCCTGCCAGTCTTCGGCCTGGAAGAGGCGCTCCGCACGCGGGCGGGCCGCCGCGCCAGCGGCCCTGGAGTGCTCCAGTTCTCTGGAGCTCTGGCAGACCCGGGTGGTTGGGCGACAGAATTTTTGGAACTTTGGTGGGGTGAAGCCGCACGATTGAGCGAAAGCGGCGCAGAAGCGCCGCACTCCGAGGGCGCTGTGCGCGGCCAACCCTTTGTCCTGCCCCTCACCCGAACAGGGTCATCTGGGCGGCATCCTGGGCCGGGCGTTTGCGACTGGGTTTGGCGGGCACGCTGACCGGCGTGGGCACGTTCTGGACGCTGTCGGCGGGCGGATGGCCGGCCTCGAGCTGGTTGAGGACTTCGCGGGCGCGGCGGATGACCTCCTCGGGCAGGCCGGCAAGGCGGGCGACCTGGATGCCGTAGCTTTTCTCGGCGCTGCCCGGCAGGATCTTGTGCAGGAAGATGATCTGGTGGTTCCACTCCTTGACCGCGACGTTGCAGTTCTTTACCGCGCCGCGGCTGCGCGCGAGGGCGGTGATCTCGTGGTAGTGGGTGGCAAAGAGCGTGCGCGCGCCGATCTTGTCGTGCAGGTGCTCGGCGACGCTCCAGGCGATGCTGAGGCCGTCGAAGGTCGAGGTGCCGCGGCCGATCTCGTCGAGGATGACCAGGCTGCGCTCGGTGGCGTTGTTGAGGATGAGCGCGGTCTCGTTCATCTCGACCATGAAGGTGGACTGGCCGCGCGCGAGGTCGTCGGTGGCGCCGATGCGGGTGAAGATGCGGTCGACCAGGCCGATCTCGGCGCTGGCGGCGGGCAGGTAGCTGCCAATCTGCGCCATGAGCGTCAGCAGGGCGGTCATGCGCAGGTAGGTGCTCTTGCCGGCCATGTTCGGGCCGGTGATGAGGATGAGCCGGCTGTCCTGCGGGTCCAGATGAATGTCATTCGGCACGAAGCGACCGGCTCCGGCGAGGTTTTGGTCGAGCACCGGGTGGCGGCCGTCGCGGACGACGAGGCGGCGCGATTCGTCGAGCACGGGCCGGACGTAGTTGAACTGGCGGGCGGTCTCGGCGAGCGAGGCGAGGGCGTCGATCTCCGCAAGCGCGGCGGCGGTTTCCTGGATGGCGGCGAGGTGCTCGAGCACGCGGCCGCGCAGGGCGAGGAATTCCTCTTGCTCGAGCGCCTTGCTGCGTTCCTCGGCGCCGAGGATCTTGTCCTCCATGCGCTTGAGTTCGTCGGTGATGTAGCGCTCGCCGTTGGCGGTGGTCTGCTTGCGGTGGTACTCGGCCGGTACACTGCCGAGGTTGGCCTTGGTGACCTCGATGAAGTACCCGAAGACGGCGTTGTACTTGATCTTCAGGCTCTTGATGCCGGTGCGCTCGATCTCCTGGTTCTGCAGGTCGGCGATCCACTGCCGGCCCTGGGTGGAGGCGGAACGCAGTTCGTCGAGCTCGGCTTTCCAGCCCTCGCGGAACAGGCCGCCCTCCTTGATCGTCGCCGGCGGTTCCTCGACGAGGGCACGCTGGATTTCCGCGGCGACGCCGGTGAGGTCGTGCAGGCCGGGCAGCAGGGCCGCGAAGGCCGGGCTGGGGGTGTCGCGGGCGACCGTGCCGGCGCCGCCGCTTTCCAGGGCAAGGCGCAGGGACGGCACGATTTCGAGCGAGGCGGCGAGCATCTGCAGGTCGCGACCGTTGCCGCTGCCCTGGCTGAGGCGGGAGCTGGTGCGCTCGAGGTCGCGCACCTCCTTGAGCAGGCTGCGCACTTGGCCGAGCAGGACCGGCTCGTCGAGGAAGGCGGCGATGCGGTCCTGACGGCGGGTGAGTTCGGCGAGGTCGCGCAGCGGGTGCAGCACCCAGTGGCGCAGTTTGCGCGCGCCCATCGGCGTGCAGGTGCGGTCGAGCGCGCCGAGGAGGGTGTGCTGGCTGCCGCTGCGCGCGGTGACGAGTTCGAGGTGGGTCTGGCTGGCGGCATCGACCTGAACGAAGTCGCCGCTCTGGGCGACGCGCAGGCGGCGGATGTGCTCGACGCTGCGGCGCAGCTGGAATTGCAGGTACTGCAGGATGGCGCCGGCGGCGCAGAGCGCGGCCTCCATGGCCTGGCAGCCGAAGCCGTCGAGCGACTGCACCTTGAAATGCTGGGTGAGGCTGTGCAGGGCCTGGTCGTGCAGGAACAGGTAGCCCTCGACCGCGAGTCCCACGGGCGGCCGCCCGAGCGATTCGGCGAGCTCGGGCTGCTCCTCGCTGTAGAGGAGTTCGCTCGGCTGCAGGCGCTCAAGTTCATCGGCCAGCTCGGCGGCGTCCTTGAATTCGGCGACCTCGAATTCTCCGGTCGTGTGGTCGACGCAGGCCAGGCCGAAAGTGCGGCCGGCGCGGAATACCGCGGCGAGGTAGTTGGGCCGGCTGGCGTCGAGCAGGTTGAGGTCGTTGACCGTGCCGGCGCTGAGAATCTGCGAGATCGAGCGCTCGACGATCTTGCCCGGCACCGGGTCGCCGACCTGTTCGCCGATGGCGACGCGTTTGCCGGCCTTGATCAGGCGGGCGATGTAGCCCTGGGCCGAGTGATGGGGCACGCCGCACATCGGCACGCCGTTGCGCTTCGTCAGGGCGACGTTGAGCAGGGGCGAGGCCGTTTTGGCGTCCTCAAAGAAGAGCTCGTAGAAATCGCCAAGGCGGAAGAACAGCAGCACGTCCTCCGGCAGCTCCCGCCGCATGGCGAGGTACTGCTTCATCATCGGCGTGGCACTGGCGTCGGCGGACATGGACGCCGCTAGGCTTGGCCGGGCCGGGGGCGACGGTCAAGCAGGGAAGTGCGAATCGGCCCGACAAAAGCCGGGGTGGAGCGCTGGGGTGACGGGAGATGATAGAGGCTCGTTGATGGCGGATGGAGACCAGAACCGGGGGGCTGGATTCTCGATCAACCCTCATCCATCCGCCATCAACCCCGGGACCGGCAGCAAGGCTGCGCGCAGGCCACGTCGCCAAGCCCCCTTGAAACCTGGAACTCGAAACTGCGGAATCGCCGCCGTTCCTCACTCCTCGGCCGCGGCGGCGACGCCGCCTTCGGGCAGGCCCTTCTCGGCGAGCTTGGCTTTGACGGCGGCCTCGATCTCCTCGTAGAGCGCGGTGTCGTTCTTGAGCGCCTCCTTCGCGGCGTCGCGGCCCTGGGCGAGTTGGGTGCCCTTGTAGCTGATCCAGGAGCCGCGCTTCTGCAGGATGTCGAACTCCATGGCGAGGTCGAGCATCGAGCCGACGTTCGAGATGCCCTCGTTGTACATGATGTCGAACTCTGCCTCGGTGTAGGGCGGGGCCAGCTTGTTTTTGACGACCTTCACCTTCGTGCGATTGCCGGTCACGGTGCCGTCGCTCGACTTGATGGCGCCAATGCGGCGGATGTCGACGCGGACGCTGGCGTAAAACTTCAGGGCCTTGCCGCCGGGCGTGGTTTCCGGGTTGCCGAACATGACGCCGATTTTCTCGCGGATCTGGTTGGTGAAGATGACGCAGGTGCGGGCCTTGCTGATGATGGCGGTGAGCTTGCGCAGCGCGGCGCTCATCAGGCGGGCCTGGGCGCCGACGGTGGAATCGCCGATCTCGCCCTCGAGTTCCTGGCGGGTGACCAGGGCGGCCACCGAGTCAACGACGATGACATCGAGGGCGTTCGAGCGCACCAGGGTTTCGCAGATGCGCAGGGCCTCCTCCCCGGAGCTGGGCTGGGAGACGAGCAGTTCGTCCATCTTGACGCCGAGGCGGCGGGCGTAATTGGGATCGAGGGCGTGCTCGACGTCGATGAAGGCGGCCAGACCGCCGGCCTTCTGGGCCTGGGCGATGGCGGTGAGGGTGAGGGTCGTTTTGCCCGAGGATTCCGGGCCGTAGACCTCGACGATGCGGCCGCGGGCGAAGCCGCCGACGCCGAGCGCTTGGTCAATGAGCAGGTTACCGGTGGGGATCACGGCGACCTCGACCTTTTGGTCCTTGGTCATGCGCAGGATGGAGCCTTCGCCGTAGTCCTTCTGGATCTGTTGGATGGCCAGGTCGAGGTTGCGGGCGCGGGCTTCGGCGATCTTGTTGGCGCCGGCTTCGGCGGAGGCTTCTTTGCTGGGAGACTTGGCCATGGGAGTGCGTTGGGTTGTTGGGTGTTCTTTTGAACAATAACAGCTCGAAGCGACCGGTGCAAGGCTTTTTTCGAGCGGCCGCGACCTCAGTTAAAGCAGGGAGCCGCCTCCGGCGCAAGTCCGGGCTCAGTCCGGCCAGAGCCGCCAAGCCGCCAGTTCGGTGTCGGAGCGCGCCCAGATCCGGTTGCCGGCAAAGGCCGGGTGCGCCCAGGTCTTGCCGATGACCTGGTGGCGGGCGAGTTCTTCAAAGCCGTCTGGCCCGAGGCGGACATAGAGCAGCTCGCCGCTGGCGTTGAGCAGGGCGGCGAGGTTCTCGCTCTCCTTCAGCCAGGCCAGGCTCATCTGGGGGTTGCGATCCTTGAGCGTGAGGGTGTTGGCATCGCTCCAGCGCAGCCGCCCGGTGGCGTGCTCGACGCACTGCAGGCCCCTGTTCTTGTCGAGCAGGAAGAGCAGGCCGTCCTTGAACAGCGGGGTCGACATCAGGCCGCACATGTCCTTTTCGTTTTCCCAGGCCAGTTCGACCTTGCCCGACGTGTTGCCGAGACGCAGGGCCTTGGTGCCGTGCCAGTAGCCGGAGACGACGAGGATGCCATCGTGGTACCAAGGCTGGGCGATGCTGACGCCGTAGGTGATTTTGTAGGGCCAGGTCCAAAGGGTGGTGCCGGTGTCGGGGTTGAGGCCCTGAATCATCTCTGGGCCCCACATGATGAGTTGGCGGTTGCCATTGTGCGTGATCAGCTCCGGTGTGCAGTAACCGGCGCGATCCGGGCCGCCGCGCCAGACGAGGGCGCCGCTGCCGCGGTCGAGGGCGAGCACGCTGCCGTCCGGTTCGGCGCCAACATGCAGGAGCACGCGCGGGCCGTCGATCACCGGCGAGGCGGCGAAGCCCCAGGTCGGCATCCTGGCACCATGTTCGCGGACGGTGTCGATCTGCCAGATCACGGCACCGGTGGCGGCGTCGAGGCAGCAGGCCATCCCGGCGGCACCGAGCGTGTAGGCACGCCCCTCGTGCAGCGTCACCGAGGCACGCGGGCCATTCGCGTACTCCATGCTGCCGTAATCGGCCTGCCAGCGCTGGTTCCACAGGGGCTTGCCGGTGGCGGCCTCCAAACACAGCACCCGTTCGATGGCCTCGCCCTTGGGTCGGTCCATCAGATACACCCGGCCCTGGGCCACGGTGACACCGCTGTAGCCGCCTCCGATTTCGGCGGTCCACAGACGCGCTGGCTCGCGCTCGGCAAAATCGGCCGGCACCCCCGGCGGATTCCATCGGCCATCGCCGGTTGGGCCGCGCCAGCGCGGCCAGTCACTGGCCGGCGCGCTTGCGGCGGCGAGCAGGACAAGGCAGAGGAGTCGGGGGCGCATTGCCCTGTTTACGCGCCCGGGCGCGGCGATGTTCGCGGGAACTTCACACGCGCACGTCGGCCAGGGCTTCGGCCAGGGCGGCCGCCTCGTCGACGAAGAGTTCGCCGGTTGGGTTGAGCCGACCACTCCAGAGGGCACAGAACACGACCTCGGGAAAATCCGGCAGCGGCAGGGCACGCACGCCCTTGGGCCAGCGCCGGGCCGGGGCGGCGAGGGTGAGGCCGACGCCATAGCCCTCGGCGACGTAGCGGCTGACGAGGTCGAGGCTGCTCAGCTCGTAGGAGGGGTTCCAGCCGATCTTGCGCTTCTGCAGTTCCGTCTGGAAGAGCCGGCAGACCGGCTCCGCCGCGGGCAGGGTGATGAGCGAGTGGCGGATGCGGTCCTGCTCGAGGATCTGCGCCGCCGAGGTCAGGCGGGAGGAGGCGGCGACCAGCAGCAGCATGGGCAGGCGGGTCAGTTCGCGGTGGCGGATGCCCTCGGCGCATTTGCCGGACACGGCGGCCAGTCCGATGTCAGCCTGCTGATCGAGCAACTGGCGTTCGATGTCGCCGATGCGGGCGGTGACGAGGTTGAAATGAAACTCCGGCAACCTGCGGCGGATCTGGCGCAGCAGCAGCGGCAGGTAATCGCTCTGAACAATCTCCGGCGCGGCAATGCGCAGGCGGTGATCGGCGCCGCCGCGCAGCTTGCGTCCCATGTCCTCCAGTCCGTCGAAGAAGGGCGCAACGAACTCGTAGAGGGCCGCCCCTTGGGGCGTGAGCTGGAAGGGGCGGCGCTGGTAGAGGGCGACACCAAGCGAGTCTTCCAACTGGAGGATCTGCGCGCTGATGGCCGGCTGCTGGATGCCGTAGGGCATTTGTCGCGCTGCGGCGCTGACGCCACCATGCTTGGCGACGTGGTAGAAGAGCTCAAGGTGGTGGACGTTCATGCATGCAGCATGACCGGTCGCCGGCGCTTTGCAATCCTGCCGAGGCGCTTCAGTCGAGGGCGAGGAAGCGCACGCAGACCGCGCCGCCAACTTGAATCTTGCGACCGGTGAAAGCGGGCACACCGGACTGCGGATCGATCTTGAAGACCGCGGCCGTGCCGCTGTTCTGGTGGGCGACGATCATCCACTGGCCGGCGGGATCGAGGCTGAAGTTGCGCGGGATTTCCCCCTCCGCGGCCACGTTGGCGCGCAGGGTCAGCCGGCCGGTGCCGGGCTCGCAGGCGAACACCGCGATCGTGTCATGCGTTCGGTTGGAGACATAGACGAAGCGGCCGTTTGGATGGACGACCGTTTCGGCGGTGCTCAGGCCCGGCTTGCCGCGGTCGGCCTCGGGCAGGGTCGACACCGTCTCGACCTCCGTCAGCGCGCCGCGTTCACCGTCCCAGGCGAAGACCGTCTCGGTCATGGCCATCTCGTTGTTGACGTACACAAAGCGGCCATTGGGGTGGAAAGCCAGGTGGCGCGGGCCGCCACCGGCAGGCACGCGACCGACGCCATGCCGGCTCAGCGTGCCGGTGCCGGGATCGATCCGATAGATGAGCACCTGATCGAGGCCTAGGTCGCAGGCGAGGGCAAAGCGGTTGCCGGGCGCGGCGTTGATGCTGTGGCCGTGCGGGCCCTTTTGGCGGCGAGGATCGACGCTGGAACCCTCGTGCTGGAAGAAGCTGGCCGCCTCGCCGAGCGCGCCGTCGGCGCGCAGCGGGAAGCTGGCGACACTGCCACCGCCATAGTTGGCGATCATCGCCAGGCGCGCCTCGCGATCGAGCGCGATGTGGCAGGGGCCGGCGCCCACCGAGGAGACCTGGTTGATCGGCTCCAGGCCTCCTTCCGGCAACCCAATGCGGAAGGCGCTGACCGCCCCCGCCTTGGGATCGGCACCGCCCATTTCGCCGACGGCATAAAGATATTTCCGCGAGGGATGGATCGCCAGGAAACTCGGGCTGGCGGTTTCCGCGGCGAGGGCCGGCTCGCCGAGTTCGCCGCTGGCGCTGTTGAACTTCGACACGTAGATGCCCTTGCTGCCGGTCTTGGCATTCGTGTAGCAGCCAAAGTAGACGAGGAAGGCATCGCCGGCGAGGGCGGAGCCGGTGAGTGCCGCAAGGGCGAACGTGAGGGAGGCGGTTTTCATGACGGGTGTGCGAAGAGAACGCCGGTGGCGGGCCAAAACCTTCGGGGCGAAGGCGCCGGCCGCAGGCCGCGAAAAAAGATTCCAAAAAGTTGAGGGGTGAAACCGCCGGCGGGGTATCACCCCACGACGGACCGCAAGGTCCCACCAACCCAACCCCAAACCTGAATCCAGTCCCCAACCCGATGAAACCCACCCTCGCCCTGCTTGCCCTTGCCTCCCTGGCCTTCAACGTCAGCTGCTCCTCGATGGGCACCGATTCGACCGGCCGCCGCTACCACCACTCGGCCATGCCGATCCAGAGCAAGATGGGCCTGACCCACAAGCAGACCCGCCCGCAGGCCGCCGCCGAAACCCCGGCCGTGGCGACCCGCTACCACCACTCGGCCGCGCCGATCCCCTCGAAGACCGGTCTTCAGGTGGCACACGCCCGCTGATGTGCCAGTATCCCCTCACCGCCGCGCCCTGCCATGCACGATCCTGACGAGTCCCTTGAGCTGCTCCTGTCGGAATGGCAGACGCGCGGCGGCGTGCCGACCTCGCTCCAGCGCGAGGTCTGGGCCAGCGTTGCCGCCGGAGCGGCGGACCCCGGATGGTGGGAAAGCCTGCTGCTCGCCCTGCTGCGCCCGCGGGTCCTGAGTGTGGCGGCGGCCGCGGCCGTGGCGGTTGGCGTTGGCTGGGCGCTGCTGGAGTCGCGCCCGCAGGCGCTCAGCCCGCACGAAGCCTACGTCCAGTCCGTCAGCCCCTTCGCCTCCGTCCACCTCGCCGCCCATCGCTGACCCGCCATGTCGCTCTCGCTCAAGGCAGGTCTGGTTGTCCTGGGATTCGCAATGCTGGTGCTGGTGACGCACGAGGCGGTCCTCCGCCTGACCCCGCCGCCGCCCGACCCGCATCAGTTGGGCCTGGCCTGGTTGAAGGCCGAGTACCGGGTGCCGGACGAGGCCTTCGCCAAAATCTCCGTCCTGCACGAGGAATACTTCGCCCGCTGCGACGCCATGTGTGCGCAGATGCTTGGCGCCCATCGTCCGGCGCTGCCGCGCACCGCCCGCAACCTCGGACCGCGCGACGCGGAACGCCTGCGCCAGCAGGCCGCGGCCGCCGCTCGCGAGCGCGAGAAGGCGCTTTGTGAAAGCTGCCTCGGCACCATGGTGGCGCATCTGGAGGCCGTCGCCGCGCTCATGCCGGCCGTCGAGGGGGAGCGCTTTCTCAAGGATCTCCTGCCGGAACTGGTCAACCCGCGCGAGTTGCAGGACCTGCGCGCCTCCTCCCGGCCCGTCCAATGACCGAGCCGCCGGACGACGAGGACAAGCATCTCATGACCGCTTTGGCGAGCGGCAATGACCCTGCACTCAATGTTCTGATGCGCCGGTGGGCGCCGCGCCTGATCGCCTATCTGGAGCGCCTGACCGGCAGTCACGCCAGCGCCTGCGACCTGGTCCAGGAGACCTTTGTGCGGGTTTACAAGCACCGCCACCGCTACCGGCCGGCGCAGAAGTTCTCGACCTGGCTCTTCGCCATCGCCGGCAACCTGGCGCGCAACCAGGCGCGCTGGCACAAGCGGCACCCGCTCACCCTGATGGAGCCCGAGGAACTGCACCGGGCCGCGCCACCCAGCGAGGGGCCCAGCCCGTCCGAAAGCCTTCAAACCCGGGAACGTGCCGAAGCCGTGCGCGAAGCGGTGCTGCAACTGCCGCCCGAACAACGCGAGGCCCTCGTGCTGTCCGCCTACGAGGGCCTCTCGCACGCCGAGATCGCCGAGATCATGGAGACAACCCCCAAGGTCGTCGAAATGCGCCTCTATCGCGCGCGCCGCGAGCTCAAGGAGCGCCTGCAGAAACTGCTCTGATCGGCCATGTGACGCACGCGCCCGTTGACAGGCGGGGACTTTCTTCGCTAACAAGGGGTTGCCCATGAACCTGCCCAACCAGCTGACCGTCGCCCGCCTCGCGCTCACGGGTGTGTTTGTGGCCAGCTTCTACCTGCCTTGGGCCAATGCCCACTCGGTCGCGCTGCTGGTCTTCGCCCTCGCCTCCATCACCGATTACCTCGACGGCGCCATCGCCCGCGCGCGCAATCTGGTCACGAACTTCGGCAAGCTCTTCGATCCGCTCGCCGACAAGATCCTCATCGCCGCCGCCTTCATCCTGCTCTCAGTCGAGCAGGTCATCCCGTCCTGGATCACCATCCTCATCCTCGCCCGCGAGTTCTTTGTCACCGGCATCCGCCAGATCGCCGCCAGCCAGGGCGCCGTCCTGGCGGCGGAAAAGCTCGGCAAGCACAAGATGCTTTGGCAGATCCTCACGGTGCTTTACTTCCTGCTCAGTGCCGCCTCCCATGAACCGCTGCTGCGCTTCCTCGGTCCGGCCTTTGCCCCCTCGACCCTGCACGACTGGATCGGCGGCACCATCATCACGGTCACCACCGGCCTCACCCTTGTTTCCGGGCTGAGCTATTTCTGGAAAAACCGCCAGCTCTTCGCGGACGCCTGACCCCCCCTCCCATGACACCCGAAGCCCGCCTGCACTCCCTCGGCCTCACCCTGCCGCCCGCGCCGCCGAAGGGCGGCATCTACAAGCCGGTCGTCATCACCGGAAATCTCGCCTACGTCTCCGGTCATGGCCCCTACCGCGGGCCCGACGACTACCTGACCGGCCGGGTGGGTGCCGACCTCGACCTGGAGGCCGGTCGCGCCGCCGCCCGCCAGGTCGGCCTGGCGATGTTGGCCACCCTCAAAAGCGAACTTGGCAGCCTCGACCGCGTTGGCCGCGTCATCAAGCTGCTCGGCATGGTCAACAGCACCCCCGACTTCCCCGACCATCCCAAGGTCATCAACGGCTGCAGCGAACTGTTCGCCGAGGTTTGGGGCGAGGAGCACGGCATCGGCGCGCGCAGCGCCGTCGGCATGGGCTCCCTGCCCGGCAACATCGCCGTCGAGATCGAGGCGATCTTTGAACTGCGTGACTGATCCTGCAGGGGCCCGGCGGGTCTGCCGTCTTCCATTCGACAAACTCCCGCCGGGCGCTTATCCTCACTGCCCCTTCCTCATGAAAAAGAAAATCGTCCTCGCCTACTCCGGCGGCCTCGACACCTCCGTCCTGCTCTCCTGGATCAAAGAAACCTACGACGCCGAGATGATCGCCTTCTGCGCGAACATCGGCCAGGACGACGAGCTGAAGGGCCTCAACGCCAAGGCGAAGAAGACCGGCGCTTCGAAGATCTATGTCGATGACCTCCAGGAGGAGTTCGCCCGCGACTTCATCTTCCCGATGATGCAGGCCGGCGCCATCTACGAGGGCCAATACTTCCTCGGCACCAGCATCGCCCGGCCGCTCATTGCCAAGCGCATGGTCGAAATCGCCAAGGCCGAGGGCGCCACCGCCATCGGTCACGGTGCCACCGGCAAGGGCAACGACCAGGTGCGCTTTGAGCTCACCACCGCCGCCCTCGCCCCCGACCTCGAGATCATCGCGCCGTGGCGCGACGAGCGCTTCCGCACCCAGTTCCCGGGTCGCGCGGAAATGATTGCCTACTGCGAGGAGAAGAAGATCCCGGTGCAGGCCAGCGCCAAGAAGCCCTTCTCGATGGACCGCAACCTCCTGCACATCAGTTATGAGGCCGGCATCCTGGAAGACCCCTGGTTCAACGCCGGCGACGTCAAATACCGCGACTACTTCACCACGCTGTCCGTCTTCCCCGAGGACGCCCCCGACAAGCCGGAATACGTGGTTCTCGACTTCGACAAGGGCAACTGCGTCGCCGTCAACAGCAAGCCGATGAACCCGCTGCAGGTCATGAAGGCGCTCAACAAGCTCGGTGGCAAGCATGGTGTCGGCCGCGTCGACATGGTGGAAAACCGCTTCGTTGGCATGAAGAGCCGCGGTGTCTATGAAACCCCCGGCGGGGCCATTCTGCACTTCGCCCACCGCCAGATCGAGAGTCTGACCATGGACCGCGAGGTCATGCACCTGCGCGACAGCCTGATTCCCGAGTATGCCAAGCTCGTCTACAACGGCTTCTGGTATGCGCCCGAGCGCCTGGCCCTGCAGGCCCTGGTCACCGAGAGCCAGAAGAACGTCTCCGGCACCGTCCGCGTGAAGCTGTACAAGGGCGGCATCCACGCCGCCGGTCGCCAGAGCCGCTTCAGCCTCTACAATCCGCACATCGCCACCATGGAGGCCGATCCGACCAAGGCCTACAACCAGGACGATGCCACCGGCTTCATCCGCCTCAACGGCCTGCGCCTGCGCGTCAATTCGCAGGTCAACGGTCCGGCCAACATCGGCGGCTGAGACCTGGCCATCACGGCGCTTCTTGGGGAGGTGTCATCCACCCCTCCCGCAAGGCCCACCGCGATTTCCGAGCAATAAAGCGCCGGCGCGCGCTGTTGGTTCCCCCATGCTCCGACGCCTCGCCCTCCTCTGGTCCTGCTGCCTTGCCCTTGCCGCTGCGGCCCCGCCGCCCGCGGGTGAGCCCACGCAGGCCGCCGAGGCGGCGGCGCATCAGGCGCGGGCCGATGCCGAACTCGACGCGAAATACCAGGCCTGGGTGTCGGGCCTGACCCCGGCGGCGCAGGCCTGGGAGCGGGTGCTGCAGGACCAGCTCGGCAGCTTCTACCTGCCGCTGCACAAGAAGGACAAGGTGGCCGGGCGCTCGAACGCCTGGGATTTCGTGCAGGATGTGCCCGGCCTGCCGCGCGTGCTGCTTATCGGCGATTCCGTGTCGCGCGGCTACACCCAGGCGGTGCGCCAGGCGCTCGCCGGCAAGGCCAATGTCCACCGCGCGCCCGCCAACTGCGGCCCCACCGCCAGCGGCCTGCGCAACCTCGGGGTCTGGCTCGGCGACGGACACTGGGACATCATCCACTTCAACTTCGGCATCCACGATCGCAACACGCCGGTCGACGAGTACCGCGAGCGACTGACCACCCTCGTCAAGCGCCTGCAAGCCACCGGCGCCCGCCTGATCTGGGCCAGCACCACCCCGATCCCGGACGATCCGGCAAAAAAGCAGACGGCCGCCTCCATCGTCGAGCGCAACCGCGTCGCCGCCGCCCTGATGGCGAGCCAGGGCATCGCCGTGAACGACCTCTTCACCGCCATCACCCCGCGCCTCGCCGAGCTGCAGAATCCCAACGACGTCCACTTCAGCACCGCAGGCTACGACTTCCTCGGCTCCCGCGTCGCGGAGGTTCTGGTTCGGCCGTGAAACGGGCCGAAGGCCGACCTCGGTGGGAGGCGCATGCCGAGGCGCGGAAGCTGCGGAAAGGGATCTGAGCTGCCTTGCTGCCGGATGGCCTCGCCGGGATTTGGTTCATTCGTGAGGGCAGGAACGCAAGGGGCGTGGA
This sequence comes from Prosthecobacter sp., assembly GCA_044345215.1. Taxonomy (GTDB): domain Bacteria; phylum Verrucomicrobiota; class Verrucomicrobiia; order Verrucomicrobiales; family Verrucomicrobiaceae; genus Prosthecobacter. The sequence goes on from JBIJBO010000008.1 coordinate 38,609, forward strand.
GCGGAGAGCTGTGGCCGGGCGGGCTGTCCCGGGCGATTGTCAATCTTCCACCGTGCGGACTTTCTCCTTCATGGGGTGCGCGCTTCGACTTGCATGACGTTGGCCGCTGCGCTTGGGGTACGAGCCCGAAAGGGTTTTGCGAGCATTTCAGAAGTGCAGGGAGATCTTTTCTGACGCTTCAGAACAGAACGAAGGCCAGAACGCTCATCAGGGCCGTGAGGCTGAGGTAGCCGAGGGGGAAAATCCAGCGGCAGGCGCGATCGATTCGGTCGCCGAGTTCGAGGCGCCCCTGCTTGTCGCACAGACCGACCCAAAGATTGACCACGACGGCCGCACACATCATGAAGAAACTCAGGTTCAGGAAACCGTGCATCAGCGTGACGTAGGACACATGCGGCAGCAGGTCGCCGACAACAATTTGGTAGGCAACTGCGGTCAGAATGCCCACGAAAGACAGGTTGATTCGGTCGCCGAGCGAGGAGCGATCCATCCAGAATACCGACCAGGAGAGAATGACGATCAGGGCCAGAGGCATCACCACCAGGCGAAGGGTGAACATGGCCTGGCGTTTGACGTGGAGTGAGACCACCCACTCCGAGGCCTGCCCGTTGCCCGCGCTCACGGAAGGTCGTTCGCGGGTGGAGCATTCGACGTCTTCGATCCACCACTGGGAGAGCCCCACTTCCTGCCCCCGGCGCGGCGGTGCCGCCTCAAAAACAACCCGGTCGCTGGCAAACCCCAGCAAACCAAAGACCGCCTTCAATTCATGGCGGTCGAACGGGAAGCGGCGCATGGCAAAGTCGGTTTTCGCCACCGCGTTGAGATTGCTGACCAGCGTGGAGGTGCCGTCGGGAAGCACGCGCAGCAACACCACGGAAGTTTCGGACGAGCCGCTCGGATTGGCCAGAAACACCTGCGGATACCAGGCTGGCGAGACTTCATTGAATTGAAAATCCCCCTGGTAGATTTTTTCCTTCACGCCGGCGGTTGCCGGATCAAAGGCCTGGCGCTCATCCTTCCAGGTCAGCGAGAGCAGGCCACTGAACTCAAAGGTTTCGGCATTGTCGTCGATGGCATTGAGATCCAGAAGCTCGAAGGTGGCACGAACCACGGTTGGTCCCTTTCCTGGAGGCGCATCGAGGTAGCGCTCTGGCAGTCCGGCCGCGAAGAGGGAGGGCAAAGCGCAGGACAGAAGCAGACAGACCGCATGGAGCAGTGAGGGCGCGATGGAGGACGGAAGCAGGGGCATGAGAGCGAAGGATCGGCGTGACCTCTGGAGGCGCCGCCACGCTCAAGGTAGAGGCTGGCCCGGCAGGGTCGCAAGTGAATGCTGGCGCACGAGGTGTGCCGTTGCGCTGACCTGCACGCGGCGGTGAGGCCGGGAAAGCAGGTTTTCCGCTCAGGCAAGGGTCACCCCACCACTTCCTTGAAGTAGGCGACGGTGCGTTCGATGCCTTCCTCGAGGGGGATCTTGGGTTCCCAGCCGAGGTGGCTTTTGGCGAGGCTGATGTCCGGCTTGCGCTGACGGGGGTCGTCGGAGGGCAGGGGATGGAAGGTCAGCTTCGACTTGCCGCCGACCTTTTTGAGGACCATCTCGGCGAGCTCGATCATGGTGAACTCGCCGGGGTTGCCGAGGTTGACCGGGCCGGGCAGGCCGGTGCTTTCCATGAAGCGGACAAAGCCCTCGATCAGGTCGTCGACGTAACAGAAGCTGCGCGTCTGGGTGCCGTCGCCGTAGATGGTGAGATTCTCGCCACGCAGGGCCTGGACGATGAAGTTGGAGACGACGCGGCCGTCGTCGGGCAGCATGCGCGGGCCGTAGGTGTTGAAGATGCGGACGACGCGGATGTCGACGCCGTTCTGGCGGTGGTAGTCGAAGAACAGGGTCTCGGCGCAGCGCTTGCCCTCGTCGTAGCAGGCGCGCAGGCCGATCGGGTTGACGTTGCCGCGGTAGGACTCGGGCTGCGGATGCACCTCGGGGTCGCCATAGACCTCCGAGGTCGAGGCCTGGAAGACGCGGGCGCCGACGCGCTTGGCGAGGCCCAGCACGTTGATGGCGCCCATGACCGAGGTCTTGACGGTCTTGATCGCGTTGTGCTGGTAGTGCGGCGGCGAGGCCGGGCAGGCGAGGTTGTAGATGCGGTCGACCTCGGCCTTGAAGGGGTCGATGACGTCATGGCGGAACAGCTCGAAGCGCGGGTTGTCGAGATGCGCGGCGATGTTGGTCTTCCTCCCCGTGAAAAAGTTGTCCATGCAGAGGACTTCGTGGCCTTCGCTGAGAAGTCGCTCGCAGAGATGGGAGCCGAGGAAACCGGCGCCGCCGGTGATGAGAATGCGCATAAGCCCCGAAACTAAAGAGCGCCCGGGCCGGCTGGCAAGGAAAGCCTGCGGCCCGGGCGCTGCGGGATGAGTGGCGATGCTCAGTCCTCGCCGCTGGCGGCGAGCTGGGCGAGCACGCTGAGGTCCTCGAGCGTGGTGGTGTCGCCCTTGACGACCTCGCCGGCGGCGATCTGCTTGAGCAGGCGGCGCATGATCTTGCCGGAGCGGGTCTTCGGCAGGGCGGCGGCAAAGCGGATCTCGTCGGGCGTGGCCACCGGACCGATGACGTTGCGGACGTGCTTCTTGAGGTCGTCGGCGAGCGAACGGTCGGCCTTGACGCCCTCCTTGACGGTGACGAAGCAGACGACGCCCTGGCCCTTGAGCTCGTCGGGGCGGCCCACCACGGCGGATTCCGCCACGGCCGGGTGCGAGACGAGGGCACTCTCCACTTCGGCGGTGCCGAGGCGGTGACCGGCGACGTTGAGCACGTCATCGATGCGGCCAATGATCCAGAAGTAGCCGTCCTTGTCGCGGCGGGCTCCGTCGCCGGCAAAATACCAGCCCTTGAACTCGCTCCAGTAGGTTTCCTGGTAGCGCTTCTTGTCGCCCCAGATGCCGCGCAGCATGGACGGCCAGGGCTTGCGGATGACGAGCTTGCCCTGCTCGTTCGTGCCGACTTCCTTGCCGAGGTCGTCGACGATGGCGGCGTCGACGCCAAAGAAGGGCAGGGTGGCGGTGCCGGGCTTGGTGGGCGTGGCGCCGGGCAGCGGGGTGATCATGTGGCCGCCGGTCTCGGTCTGCCACCAGGTGTCGACGATCGGGCAGCGGCCGCCGCCGACGAGGTTGTGATACCACATCCAGGCCTCGGGATTGATCGGCTCACCGACCGTGCCGAGCAGGCGCAGGCTGGAGAGGTCGTGCTTCTTCAGCCAGTGGTCGCCCCACTTCATGAAGGCGCGGATGGCGGTGGGGGCGGTGTAGAAGACGCTGACGGCGTATTCCTCGATGAGGCGCCAGAAGCGGTCGTTCTCCGGCCAGTTGGGCGCGCCCTCATACATGAGCGAGGTGGCGCCGAGAGCGAGCGGGCCGTAGACGAGGTAGCTGTGACCGGTGACCCAGCCGACGTCGGCGGTGCACCAGTAGACGTCGTCGTCGCGCAGGTCGAAGACATACTTGCAGGTCATCTGCGCGTGCAGCAGGTAGCCGGCGGTGCTGTGCAGGATGCCCTTGGGCTTGCCAGTGCTGCCGCTGGTGTAGAGGATGAACAGGGGCGACTCCGAATCCATTGCCGCGGCGGGGCAGTCGGCGTTGACGTACTCGAGCTCGCGGTGCCACCAGAAGTCGCGGCCCTCCTCGATGTGTACGTCCTGGCCGGTGCGGCGGTAGACGATGACGGTTTCGACGGGGGTGTCGCCGCCCTTGAGGGCGTCGTCGACATTCTTCTTGAGCGGCACGACCGCGCCGCGGCGGTAGCCGCCGTCGGCGGTGATGACGATCTTCGCGCCACTGTCGAGGGCGCGGTCTTTGATGCTCTCGGCGCTGAAGCCGCCGAAGATGACGCTGTGCACGGCGCCGATGCGGGTGCAGGCAAGCATGGCCACCGCCGCCTCGGGGATCATCGGCATGTAGATGACGACGCGGTCGCCCTTCTTCACCTTGTGGCGCTTGAGCACGTTGGCAAAGCGGCAGACCTCGCGGTGCAGCTGCTGGTAGGTGAGCACGCGTTTCTCGCCGGGTTCACCCTCCCAGATCAGGGCGGCCTTGGTCTTGTGCGGGCCGTGCAGGTGGCGGTCCAGGCAGTTCTCGCTGACGTTGAGCTTGCCGCCGACGAACCACTTGGCGTTCGGGCATTTCCAGTCGAGCACCTTGCCGAACGGCTTCTGCCAGTACAGCTCCTTCGCCTCGCGACCGAAGAACCTGTCGGGATGCTTGAGGCTCTCATCATACATCTCGCGGTATTCGCTCATGCTGCCGATGCGAGCCTGGCGGGAGAAGGCGGCGGCGGGCTTGAAGACGCGGTTTTCCGTGGTGATGGCCTTGGCGGCGGCCGGTTTGGCGGCCTTTTTCGCCGCCGGCTTCGCAGCCTTGGCCACGGGCTTGGCCGGCTTCTTGGCCGCAGGTTTGGCGGCCTTGGCGGCCGGTTTTGCCGGCTTCGCGGCGGGTTGCTTCGGGCGGGGTTTGGCGGCGGACTTCTTGCTCATGGCGGTTGGGAAAAGGGACGGAGTTAACGCGGGAGCCGGCAGGCTACATTCAGCCGACCCCGGGCGGCAATCACGGAATGCGATGTTTTTGTGCCGGAGCGGGCCCCTCTGGAGTCGCGGGCAGTGACCGCGTGGATCCTGCGGGTCGATGCCTGTTCTGGAGTCGCGGGCAGTGACCGCGTGGATCCTGCGGGTCGATGCCTCGCACTACAGAAAATGCAAATGTCCTGCGTGGGGCCATTCGACGGCATTCTGCACCAAGCCAGCTCGTACAGGGTTGTTCATCACATACTGCCATTTTCCTTGGTAGTTTTCCTCCGAGCGAAGCACGTGATCAAAGAAGTTTCGCTGCCATTGAAAAGTGGTCAGACCGATTCAATGCCGCAGAAATTTGCTGCTCCACTGTTTCCAGGCGCCGACGTACGTGCTCAGGCTTGCCGCATGACGACCTGCCGCACAGAACAGATGCACGTGATCCGGCATGATGACATAGCGCCCGACTTGCCAGCCGTGGCGTTGATGACCCGTCTCCCAAACTTCCCGTAAAACGGCGTGGACGGCCTCGCTGGCCAACAGCTCTCGCCTTGCCTGCACACAAACGGTAAGGAAGAAAATGGGAGAATCGATCCAAACCTGAGTCAACCGGCGCAAGGCCGCATGCCTAAGTTGAGAGGGCTCGTCTTGCATGGTTACAAAGTAGCCAGTGCGGCTATTGTTTAAATACATTTCTTATAAATATTGTGCAGCTGGAGGCGCGGGCAGTAACCGCGCGGATCCTGCGGGTCGATCCGAGTTCTGTAGACGCGGGCAGTGACCGCGCGGTTCCTGCGGGTCGATGCCCCGCACTGCGGAAGATCCGTTTCCAGCCGGCAGTTGCAATCCTTCATCAGCGTTCTAATGTGTTTCCCCCTTTTTACCTCATCATGAGCAACCTCAAGCATGTCGCGGTCGTCGGCGCCACCGGAGCGGTGGGAGCGGAAATGCTGCGCTGTCTCGAACAGCGCGGTTTCCCCGTCGGCCAACTCTCCCTCCTTGCCAGCGCCCGCAGCGTCGGCAAGAAGCTGAAATTCAAGGGTGAGGACGTGGCGGTCACCGAGCTGACGCCGGAGAGCTTTGCCGGGGTCGACATCGCCCTGTTCAGCGCCGGTGGCGGCATTTCCAAGGAGTTCGCGCCGCACGCGGTGAAGGCCGGCGCGGTGGTGGTCGACAACTCGTCGGCCTATCGCATGGACCCGACCGTGCCGCTCGTCGTGCCGGAGATCAACGCCGCCGACGCCAAGGCGCACCAGGGCATCCTCGCCAATCCCAACTGCACGACCGCCATCTCGCTGATGGCGCTGTACCCGCTGCACCAGGCCTTCGGGGTGAAGCGCATCTTTGCCTCCAGCTACCAGGCCGTGTCCGGCACCGGTGCCCAGGCCATTGAGGAACTGGCGAAGCAGACCCGCGAGTGGGCCGCTGAAAACCGCGCCTGGGACGAGCCCAAGCTCGCCTCGCAGCCGCACGTTTACCCGCACCAGATCGCCTTCAACGCCATCCCCCACGTCGACAGCTTCCTCGACAGCGGCTACACGAAGGAGGAGATGAAGATGGAGAACGAGGGTCGCAAGATCATGCACCACCCGGACTTCCGCGCCTCGGTCACCTGCGTGCGCGTGCCGGTCTTCCGCTCGCACAGCATCGCCATCAGCGCCGAGTTCGAGCGCCCGGTCACCCTCGAGGCCGCCCGCGCCGCCCTGGCCGGTGCCCCCGGCCTCGACGTCATCGACGATCCGGCCGGCAAGCAGTACCCGCTCGCCCTCGACATTGCCGGGCGCGACAACTGCGCCGTTGGCCGCCTGCGCCTCGACTGCGCGCTCGACAACGGCCTGGCCTTCTGGGTCGTGGGCGACCAGCTGCTCAAGGGCGCGGCGCTGAACGCCGTGCAGATCGCCGAGCTGCTCGTCTGAGCCGGCTGACGACGCTTTTGCGAAACTCCGCTTGCGACCGCCGCCGCGGGCGCAAGACTGCCGCCTGCCCGGGCGTTGTCCCGGTTCACGTTCTGAACACCCCTATGAACCGCATCCTCCCCAGCCTTGTCGGCGGCTCGCTTTTTGCAGCGGCCGGTCTTTCCGCCCAAACCAGTGCCCCGGCCGAGTGGGGCCAGTTCCGCGGGCCCAACCATGACGGCACCGTGCCCGCGCTTCAGGTCAATTGGAAGGGCGCCGGCGTGAAGACGCTGTGGAAGGCCGAGGTTACCAAGGGCTTTAGCTCCTTCGCGGTCGCCGGAGGCAAGGCCTACACCCTCGTCACGGGCGAGCACGACGGCAACGTCGGCGAAATGCTCGTCTGCCTCGACGTCAAGACCGGCAAGGAGGCCTGGTCGAAGCCGCTCACCCTCATCAACAAGTACGACGGCGGCGGCGACGCCGGCACGAGCGACAACAAAGGCGGTGACGGCCCGCGCTCGACCCCGGTGGTCGACGGCGGCAAGGTCTACGCCATCGACGCCAATCTCGGCGTGTACTGCTTTGACGCCGCCACCGGCGCGCCGGTCTGGAGCCACGACGTCATGAAGGAAAACGCCGGCGTCCAGATCAAGTGGCAGAACGCCGCCTCTCCGGTCATCGACGGCAACGTTCTCATGATGTGCGGCGGCGGCCCCGGCCAGGCTCTGCTCGGCTTCGACAAGACGACTGGCAAGATCCTCTGGAAGGGCGAGGACGACAAGATGACCCACGCCACGCCGGTGGTCGCCGAACTGCACGGCACCCGCCAGTGCATCTTCTTCACCCAGAAGGGCCTCGTTGCCGTGCTGCCGGAAAACGGCAAGGTGCTCTGGCGCCAGGCCTACCGGTTCAACGTCTCCACCGCCGCCAGCCCGGTCGTGTTTGAGGACATCGTTTACTGCTCGGCCGGCTACGGCGTCGGCGCCGGTGCCTACCAGATCAGCAAGTCCTGGAAGTCCAAGGAGATCTGGCGCAAGGAGACCGACGAGTACGCCAACCACTGGAGCACGCCGGTCGTCAAGGACGGTCACCTCTATGGCATGTTCAGCTTCAAGAAGTACGGCGAGGGCCCGCTGGCCTGCGTCGACATCCGCACCGGCGAGATGAAGTGGGCCACTCCCGGCTTCGGCCCCGGCCAGGTCATCCTCTCCGGCGACAACGTCATCGCCCTCAGCGACAAGGGCGAACTCGTCGTCGTCGAGGCCAAGCCCGGCAAGTACACCGAGCTGAAGCGCGAGGAAGTGCTCGACGGCAAGGTCTGGAGCTACCCGGTGCTCGCCTACAACCGCCTGTTTGCCCGCAGCACGACCGAGGGCATCTGCCTGGAATTCCAGTGAGCCGCTGACGGTTCACTCCCCAACCCCGCCCGGCAACGGGCGGGGTTTTTTGTGGGGACGCGCAGCGGCGCGTCCGATGCTGCACCGCAGGCGCCTTTGCCAAAAGGCGGGCTTGGATCCATTCACGCGCCAAAATCCCTGCCAGCTGCGGGGGGTGCAAAAGGGTTATAAATCGCTGAAGAACAAAAGAATATCATTTCGCATCATGACGCAATCTTCAAAAAATGCCTGGCATGCAGTGCACTAGCCGCCAGGCTGCGGGCCGGCGTAGCGGCAAACGTGAGTTTGCCCCTTCGGTCCGGGCACGGTCCCGCCGGCAGCAGGACTCACGTCTGCCGCGACAGTTCGGTGAATCCAAAAGACCGTGGCGTGCGTCCCTTGGGGTGATGCCGACGCGCCTGATCGCCCTTCTGTTCAGTTTCGTCCTCACGGTCGCCGCTCAGGACGTGCCGACCCTCATCGCCCGCGGCGATGCCCATGACGCGGCCCACCGCCACCAGGACGCCCTCGACTGCTACCTGCCGGCGCTGGCGCAGCGACCCAACGACGCCGGCCTGATGGTCAAGATTGCCCGCCAGCAGGCCCACCGCATGAACGACCTCGCCAAGCCCGCCGACAAACTCGCCGCGGGACGCACCGCCCTCGGGTTCGCCGAGCGCGCCCTGCAGGCCGAACCGCGCCGCGCCGAGGCCCACCTCGCTGTCGCCATCTGCCTGGGCAAGCTGACCCCGCTGCTCGGCACGCGCGAGAAGATCGAGGCCTCGAAGCGCCTGAAGACCGCCGCCGAGACGGCGGTGCAGCTGGATCCGCGCAGCGATTACGCCTGGCACCTGCTCGGCCGCTGGCACCAGGCCCTGGCCGGTATGAGCGGCCTGGTGCGGGGTGTCGCCCAAATCGTCTACGGTGGTCTGCCCCCGGCCTCGAATGAGGAGGCCGTGCGTTGCCTGGAGAAGGCCATGGCCCTCGGCCCGGACCGCCTGCTCCATCCCATCGAACTCGGCCGCACCTACGCCCAGATGGGCCGGACTGACGAGGCCCGCGCCTTGCTGAAGAAGGGCCTGGCCATGCCGGCACGCGAAAAGGACGATCCCGAGACCTTGGCGCGCGGCCGCGCCGCCCTGGCGGCCCTGGAGTGACCCCCCGCACCTGGCCGCCCAGATCCGCCAGCAGTTCCTCGATTTCTTCAAGGAGAAGAAGCACACGATCGTGCCCAGCGACAACGTCGGCTACACCAGCCGCGACGGCGCCCGCATCTTCACCAATGCCGGCATGAACCAGTTCGTGCCGATCTTCCTTGGCGAACGCCCGGCCGATGTCGACACCTGGCCCGGCGTCCTGCACAAGGGCCTGCCGACCCGCGCCGCCGACACCCAGAAGTGCATCCGCGCCGGCGGCAAGCACAACGACCTCGAGGACGTCGGTCTCGACACCTACCACCACACCTTCTTCGAGATGCTGGGCAACTGGTCCTTCGGCGACTACTTCAAGCAGGAGGCCATCGCCTGGTCCTGGGAACTCATCGTCGAGCGCTTCCACTTCCCGCCCAGCCGCGTCTTTGCGACCATCTACCAGCCCGACAAGAGCAAGGGCGACCCCGCCGAGCGCGACGAGGAAAGCTGGAACCTGTGGGCCGAGAAGTTCCGCTCGGTCGGCCTCGATCCCGAGATCCACATCGTCAACGGCAACAAGAAGGACAACTTCTGGATGATGGCCGACACCGGCCCCTGCGGCCCGTGCACCGAGATCCACATCGACCTCACGCCCGGCCCGATCCACCTCGATGAGGATCGCCAGCGGGCCGGCGCCAAGCTCGTCAACGGCAGCGATGCCTCCTGCATCGAGATCTGGAACAACGTCTTCATCCAGTACAACGCCAACCCCGACGGCACCTTCTCGCCCCTGCCCGCCCAGCACGTCGATACCGGCATGGGCTTCGAGCGCCTCTGCTCGATCATCCAGGGCACGAAGAACTTCAGCGACTTCGAAACCGCCCAGATCAGCAACTACGACACCGACGTCTTCAAGCCGATCTTCGACGAACTGACCCGGCTCAGCGGCAAGCCCTACCGCAGCACCCTGCCCAAGGCGAACGCCCAGGGTCACGTCGTGCCGGTCACCGAGCAGGAAAAGATCGACGTCGCCTTCCGCGTCATCGCCGACCACCTGCGCACCCTCAGCTTCTCGATCGCCGACGGCATCCAGCCCGGCAACAGCGACCGCAACTACACGCTGCGCCGCATCCTCCGCCGCGCCGTGAAGTATGGCCGCGCCCTCGAGTTCAAGGAGCCCTTCTTCTACAAGCTCGTCGATGTCCTCGCCGCCCAGATGGGCGCCGTCTTCCCCGAGCTCACCGCCCGCAAGGAGCAGATCAAGCAGGTGCTCAAGCTCGAGGAGGAGGCGTTCAACCGGACGCTCGACCGCGGCGTGGCGCTGTTTGAAGAAGAGGTTGGTTCCGGCCGATCGGGTCAATCCCTGAGCGCGGAGTTCGCCTTCCAGCTCTACGACACCTACGGATTCCCGCTCGACCTCACCGAGCTGCTCGCCCGCGAGCGCGGCCTGACGGTCGACACCGCCGGCTTTGAGAAACTCATGGAGCAGCAGCGCGAGCGCGCCCGCGCGGCCATGAAAAAGAACGTCGTCTCGGTCAGCGAGATCGAGACCAAGGAACCGACCCTCTTCCTCGGCTACGAGTCCCTGGAGACCGAGACGAAGGTGCTGGAAATCGTCGCCATGAAGGATCAGACGGCGGTCGTTCTCGACACCAGCGTCTGCTACGCCGAGATGGGCGGCCAGGTGGGTGACACCGGCGAGCTGATCATTGGCGCCGACCGCTTTGCCATCAGCAACACCCAGAAGGTCGGCAACACCTGGCTGCACTTCCTCGACGCCGAGGCCGGCGTGCCGGCCCTGGGCGAGTCGCACCTCGCCGTGCTGCGCGTCGACACCGGTCGCCGGCGCGCGATTGAGCGTCATCACACGGTCACTCACATCCTGCATTGGGCCCTGCACGAGGTGGTCAGCCGCGAGGCGACCCAGAAGGGCTCGAACGTTTCGCCCGACAAGCTCACCTTCGATTTCAACAGCGCCGCGCTCACCCCGGCTCAGCTCGCCGACATCGAGAAGCTGGTCAACGAGCGCATCGTTGCCGATGAACCGGTGTCCTGGTTCGAGGTGCCCTACACGGAGATCCAGGGCAATGCCGGCGTCATGCAGTTGTTTGGCGAGAAGTATCCGGAGAACGTCCGCGTCGTCCAGATTGGCGGCAAGGCCCAGGCCCTCAACGGCTGGAGCATGGAGCTCTGCGGCGGCACGCACACCCGGCGCACCGGCGAGATCGGCCTGTTCCGCCTGCAGGCGGAAGGCGCCGTCGCCGCCGGCGTGCGCCGCATCGAGGCGATTGCCGGCCTGGAAGCCTACGCCGCCGCGCGCGCCGATGCCGACCTGCTGAAGCTGCTTGCCGGCAAGGTCCTGGCGCAGAGCCCGGCCGATCTCGAGAAGAAGATTGAGGCCCTGCTCGACCAGCAGAAGTCGCTGGAGAAGGCCCTCAAGGCCGCCCAGCAGCGCGAGGCTTCCGGCCGCGCCAAGGAACTGCTCGCCAGCGCCGAAGGTCACGCCATCATCGCCCACCTCGGTGAGGTCGATGCCGACTACGCCGTCGCCGTGAACGACGCCCTCAAGGGTCAGTTCCCCGGCGTCATCGTGCTGGCGGCGTCCGGTGGCGGCAGCGTCGCCCTCATCGCCAACGTCGGCAAGGAGCACCAGGGCCGCGTCCAGGCCGGCAAGATCATCCAGACCATCGCGCCGATCGTCGGCGGCAAGGGCGGCGGCAAGCCGGACTTCGCCCGCGGCGGCGGCAAGGACGTCAGCCAAGTGGACGCCGCCCTCGCTGAGGCGCGCAAGCTGGTCGGTTGAGCCGCGCTGCTTGCGGTTCCGCTGATGGACAGAGCCGAGAAGCACCCCCGACCGCGCGCAGCGCTTTGGAGTGCGGCGCTTCTGCGCCGCTCTGCCCCCTCGGCCGGCAACGCCCTGTCGTCGTGAAACAACCCCGACCCCGCCACTCGGGTCTGCCAGAGCTCCCCTCATTCCCGGCCGCCCCCTCTTTTTCTTGACGGG
>JBIJBO010000210.1:0-5307 GCA_044345215.1 Prosthecobacter sp.
ATCCAGCCCGGCCGGCGTGCCGAGGTGCTCGTGAAAGACCTCGCCCACCTCCGCGCGCTTGAGGTGGATCGCCGGCATGACGATGTGACTGGGCGGCTCCTTCTTGAACTGGACGATGCGCTCGCCGAGGTCGGTGTCGACCACCTCGATGCCGTGCGCCTCCAGATGAGGATTCAAATCGCACTCCTCGGTGAGCATCGACTTGCTCTTCACCAGTCGCCGGACGCCATGGCGCTGGAGAATGCCGTGGACGATGCGGTTGTGCTCCTCGGCGTCGGCCGCCCAATGCACGCGGATGCCGTTGGCCTCGGCGCGCGCGCTGAACTGCTCCAGGTACTCGCTCAAGCGCGAGAGGGTGTGATCCTTGATCCGCGCCGCGGTCTCGCGCAGTTCCTCCCACTCGGGCAAGGTCGCCGCCATGCGGTCGCGCTTGGCGCGCACCATCCACAGCGTCTGGTCATGCCAGGCGGCGCGCTTGGGATCGTTCAGGAAGTCGCGGGCGGCGGTGGGATGCGTCGTGACCATGGCGTGAATCAGGGTTCGCCGGCGAGGATTTCGGCAATGTGCCGCACCTTCACCTGCGGGCTCGAACGCGCCAGCAGGCCGCCGAGATGCATGAGGCAGGACAGGTCGGTGCCGGTGATGAATTCAGCGCCGTGGCGGACGTGGTCGTCGACGCGGTCGCGGCCCATGGCGACCGAGACATCGCTCTCGAACACCGCGAAGCTGCCGCCGAACCCGCAGCATTCATCGGGTCGGTCAAGCGGCACCAGCTCCAGGCCCTGCACCAGTTGCAGCAGGCGGGCGGGTTTGGAGAAGGCAGGCACCATGCACTCGCTCGGCCGGCCGAGGCCGAGCCCGCGCAGGCCGTGGCAGCCGGCATGCAGGCCAACCCGGTGCGGGAAGACGGCATCGAGCGACTGCACCTGCTCGACATCATGCAGGAATTCACAGAGCTCGTGCAGCCGGTGCGCCAGCTCGTGGCCGCGCGCCTCCAGGCCCTCCTTCAGGTGCAGCAGGCAACTGGCCGAGGGCGCGATCACGCGGTCGAAACCGGCGTAGGCGCGGGCAAAGTCATCGAGGAAGACCTCGCCCTCGGCGGCGTGACCCGAGTTCGCCAGCGGCTGGCCGCAGCAGGCGGGGGCGGCGGGACATTCGACCTGGTGGCCGAGCTTTTCCAGCAGGCGCAGCGTGGCCAGCCCGGCCTGCGGGTAGAACTGGTCCACGTAGCAGGGAATGAACAGGCCGAGGCGCATGCGCTTAGATCGTCATCGAGCTGTAGCCACCATCGACGACCATTTCATGGCCGGTGATGAAGGAGCCGGCGCCGTTGGCGGCGAGCAGCAGGGCGGCACCGACGAGTTCGCCGGCGTTGCCGAAGCGGTTCATCGGCGTGTGGCCCATGATCTTGGCGACGCGGTCCGGGGTCAGCACCTTGCGGTTCTGTTCGGCCGGGAAGAAGCCGGGCACGAGGGTGTTGACGCGGATGCCGAGCGGCGCCCACTCGCGCGCGAGATTCTTGCTGAGGTTGTGCACGGCGCCCTTCGACATCGAGTAGGTGAAGACGCGGCTGAGCGGCAGCAGGCCGGACATCGAACCGAGGTTGAGGATCGAGGCCGGCACCTGCTGGTCGACGAAGTAGCGACCAAACACCTGACAGGCGAGGAAGACGCCCTTGGTGTTGATGGCCATGATCCGGTCGTATTCGTCCTCGCTGATGTCGAGGAAGGGCGTGGCGGAATTGACGCCGGCGCCGTTGACCAGGATCTGGCAGCCGCCGGAGCGCTCGATCACCTGGGCGAGCAGGGCTTCGAGGGCAGCCTTGCGGGCGGCGTCGGCGGCGACGAAGTAACCGTGGCCACCGGCGGCGTGAATGGCTTCCAGACGCTTGTCCGCCTTGGCGGGGTCGCGACCGACCAGCACCACTTCGGCGCCGGCGGCGGCAAAGCCTTCGGCGATGGCGCCGCAGAGTTCGCCAGTGCCGCCGATGACAACGGCGGTCTGGCCCTGAAGGGAGAAGAGGTCGGAGGGGGAAGGCATGGTCAAAAGGAAGGAGCCGGCAAGAGAGCAAGGGATGCGTGACTGTCGAACAAAGAACGCGGCCGAGGCGGCGGGTGCTGCACGGGACCACGCACCTGCAACTGACCGAAACCCGCCTCAGGCGAGGATCTCGCGCACGACATGGCCGTGCACGTCGGTGAGACGGAAGTCGCGACCCGCGTGGCGGAAGGTCAGGCGCTCGTGATCGAGCCCGAGCAGGTGCAGGATCGTGGCATGCAGGTCGTGCATGTGCACCTTGCCCTCGACGGCCTGGAAACCGATGTCGTCGGTGGCGCCATGGGCGAAGCCGGCCTTCACGCCGCCGCCGGCCAGCCAGACGGTGAAGCCGCCCGGGTTGTGATCGCGGCCGGTGCCATTGCTCTGCGAGTAGGGCGTGCGACCGAACTCACCGCCCCACCAGACCAGGGTGTCCTCGAGCAGGCCGCGCTGCTTGAGATCCTGCAGCAGGCCGGCGATCGGTTTGTCCACCGCCGCGGCGTGGTCGGCATGCTTGGGCATGTTGCTGTGCTGATCCCAGGCCGGGTTGTTGGAGTTGTCGCCGTAGTTGACCTGGATGTAGCGCACGCCCTGCTCCGCGAGCCGGCGCGCCATCAGGCACTGGCGACCGTAGTTGTCGGTGGTCTTGTCGCCGATGCCGTAGAGCTTGAGGGTGGCCTCCGATTCCTGAGCCAGGTCAAGCGCATCCGGCGCGCGCTGCTGCATGCGCCAGGCGAGTTCGTAACTCTCCAGCACCGCCTCGATTTCCGTGTCGCCTGGCCGCGCCTGGCGACGCCCCAGAGCGCCGAGAAGTTCATACTGGCGGCGCTGCTGCTCGGGGGTCCAGACGCTGTTGGCGATGTTCTTGATGCCGGACTGGGCGGCGGGCATGCCGCTGCGGCCCACCGGCGTGCCCTGGAAGACGGCGGGCAGGAAGGCGTTGCCGTAGTTGCGCGGTCCGCCGTTGCCGAGGCTTGGGCTGATGGTCACAAAGCCGGGCAGGTTTTCGTTTTCCGAGCCCAGGCCATACATCACCCAGGAGCCCATGCTCGGGCGGATGAAACTGGTGGTGCCGGTGTGCAGGAAGAGGGTGGCCGGTCCGTGCGCGACGCCCTCGGTGTGCATGCCGTGCAGAAAGCAGAGGTCGTCGACGTGGCGATTGATGTGCGGGAACAGGCCCGAGGCCCAGCGACCCGTCTCGCCGTGCTGGGAATACTCCCACAGCGGCTTCATCAACTTCTGCGGCGCACCCATGCCGGTCTTGGCCACCGTGCGCGGATCGGCCAGGTCGAGCGTCTTCTGGTCGTCGCGCTGCAGGCGCGGTTTGTAATCGAAGGAGTCCACCTGGCTGACCCCGCCCTGCATGAACAGGAAAATGACCCGCTTGGCACGCGGCAGCAGGTGCGGACCCGGCACGGCGGCGCGGGCCCCGGCCAGCGCCGAGGCGGCCAGCCAGCCGAAACCGCAGCCGGTGCTTTGCAGGAAGGAACGACGCGAGGCCAACATGTCTGAGAAAAACGCCGGCATCGGGGGCGGTTTATCTCGCAACGTCGAGGCATACGCCGGGAAGGCGCTCAGGGCCGCGGGCGCCTACTTGCCCACCGAGCCTGTCTCCCACCCGGGCGGCAGGCCATACAGCCGCCACTTCCCGGTCGCCAACAACTGCTGCAGGCCCTCGAGACCCGTTTCAAGCTCCTGCAGCGCCGCTTCCTGCTCCGCCGACGCCAGGGCAACAACTGGCACCACCAAGGCCCGACAGCCCTGCGCCAGGCTGAGCGCGATGAGGTCCTCACCCCAGACTTCGCCGGCCACCACGGGCCCCAGGCTGATCACCTGCGCGTGGGCGCCGATCGCCAGCGAGCGCTGGGCCGGCCCCTCGCCGTCGACCGGCAGCCAGCGCGTGGCCGCATTCGCAGGCTCCGCACCAGCCAGCAACCAGCAGCCACGGACCGCCACCGGCAACCGATCCGGCAGCGCGGCGTTCTCGGGTCGCAACACACTGGCCGGCACCGGCTCGGCGGGCGCTTCGCGCCAAACCCGATAGGCCCACTCCCAGCCGGGCACACGCGCCACGGCCGCCGTCAGACCGGTCTGAAACAACAGCGTCTCCCAGGCGGTGGTCTGCCAGACGGCATCCGTCGCCAGAATGATCCATTCCGGGTCCTCCGCCACCGCCTGCACCGCCTCGGCGATCATCGCCGCCAGCGCAGCCGCTTCCGCAGCGCCGGCCCGCAGGCGCCCCTGCAGAATCCGTTGCCCGCGCGACCCGAGCACGAGGACACTGTAGCGACCGCTGGCCGGATCCCCAGGACCGGCGACACTGACCCAGACCGTGCCGGCGAGTTCCGGTCGCTCACGCAGCGTCGCCGCCAACTCCCAGTGTTCCAGCCGCCGCTGGTGCTCCAGCAGGTTCATGCGCCGGAGATCCGCCTCGATCTCGCGCACCAGTTCAGAGGGCGTGCGCCGGCCGTGACGATGCCGCAGCGCGGCCACCCGCCACTCGGAAGGCAGGCGACGCAGGGTCGTGGTCAAACGATCCTGCAGGGTCTCGTGCAGCAAAAAGCGCAGCTCGGCCTCGTCGATCTCAGTCTCCAGCCGACCCCAGGCCTGGCGCAGGTGCGACTGCGCCGCCGCCCAGGCTTCCTCGTCGCGCAGGAAGGGCAGGCCGCGCAGGCTGGCGCGCAGGGCGCGGGCAAAGTTGACCACGTTTTCCAGCGACCCCGGTCGCACCGCCAGCAGTCGGCCGAGACTGCCGAGGGCCTGATGGCGGAAGGCCAACCGCACGGCAGCGTCGAGCAGCTCGTGCTGCTTTTTCACCTGGTGCGATTGGGCACGCTTGGCCACCCAGGCGAGCGCGGCCAGCGGATGCTGCAGGACGACACCCGCCGCGCGCAGCACGGCCCAGTCCGGATCTTCGCTCGTGAGCGCCCGCAAGCGCTGCGGGGAAGGATCCGCCGGATCGTCCCATTGGCGCGCGGCCTCCGCGCCGTTGGGCGTGCTGGGCGGATCGCCGGGAAAGGGCAAATCCTCGAGTCGCACCCGCCAAACCGCCGGCGGAGCCAGGCCGGCCTCGGCCAGTCGCCAAGACGCCGCGCGCACGCGCTGCTGGATCGGCTCCGGCAGACGCGGTGGCAGCAGGTGCAGGGCCAGCGCTTCCAACCGCGCGGCCGCCGCAGGATCGCCCTGCAGACGCCTGGCCGCGGCGGCATCGAGCAACAAGGCCGTGTCCTCGAACCGTGGCAGGGCACCGGCCGGCCGCGCCTCGCGACG
>JBIJBO010000211.1:0-5287 GCA_044345215.1 Prosthecobacter sp.
GTCAAAGCTCATGCCATACTGCGCGCCGCCGCCCACGAGACCAAAGTCGAGCGTGACGGGGTCGAACCAGAAGTCCTTGCCGCCGAGTTCGCGCCCCGGCAAGTCGGGACGCTTCGGACTGCTGACCACGCCGCGGTTGCCACCGCCGGCGAGCACGTGCACCCGGCCGTCCTGCCCCCATTGGAAGCTGTTCATCAGGCCCTGAACATTGAGGATTTTCAAGCCGGTGCCGAAACCGGTGAACACCTTCTCGCGCACCTCCGCCCGACCATCGCCATCCTTGTCCTCAAAACGCCAGATGTCGGGTGTGGCGCCCACATAGAGCCCGCCGTTCGCCCAGATCAGCCCGGTGGGCCAGGGCAGGTTGTCGGCGAAAACGCTGCCGCTCTCATAAAAGCCGTCGCCATCCTTGTCCTCCAGCATTGAGACGCGTCCCAGGTGCGGGGTAACATCGCGCATCTCCGAGTAGTCGATCATCTCGCAGACAAACATGCGGCCGCGCTCATCGAAGCAGAGGGCGATCGGGTCACGCACCAGCGGTTCATGGGCCGCCAGTTCCAGCTTGAAGCCCGATTTCACCTTCCAAGTGGCAACGGCATCCGCGGGTTCAACGGCCGGGTAACGCGGCAGGTCCTTGGCGGGATCGACCATGACCGCGTTGTTGGTGGGACCATAGGCCTTGGCGTAGGTCGTCTTGGTGGCGATGCCATCCTGAGCGGAGAGCAGGCCGGCCATGCAGGCGAGGCCGGAGATGAGCGGCAGCTTCATGATGAAGAAAACGGCATCAGTCGGGGAGTGTCCTGCGCCCGGGTGACAGCTTCCCGTATTTTTATCATGGCGACGATGCCAACCAGTGGCAGCCGGCGGCCGTATCCTGTTGCTCCCATGGACACCGACCCGATCGACCGCGACCTCGCCCAGGTCGAACCCCGCGCCAACTACCTGCCCTACCCGGCCTCCCGGCTGGCAGCCAGAATTGTGCCGCAGGACCTGACCAGCTTCAAAAGCCGCGGCATTTCAAGGGTCGAACGCGAACTGCAGCAGGAACTGGTTGAATTGCGCGAGCGCTACCTGGCGGTGATCGACGCCTTCAACTGGAACAAGCTCATCTACGAGGCGCGCTTCGGCTTTGAACCGGTGATCGGCGAGACCTACCACCTTTACGAGGTCGAGGGCAAGCATCAACTGAGCCTGATCGAACCGCAGTCCTGGCACCAGAAATGGATCGGCAGCTTCCGCCTCAACGCCGATGGCCGCTGGCAGGCGGACCAGATCGCCGACGATTTTGACCTGCGCGGATGGATCGGTGCGGCGGCCTGAGGCTCAGAGCACCGTCCGGGCGATCTCGTCCCAGAGGGCGTCGATCTGCTGGGGTCTGTGCGAGGGTTTGCCGGCCTTGGCGAACCAGTAGTCGGCATTCCATTGATCGCCTTCAATGACGTGCAGCAGGGCGTGGATCCAGGAGCCAAGCGGCGTGTGGATCTCCTGGGCGATGTCGTGGGCGGCGTCCCAGCGGTCCTGCTTGGCGTGCCAAAGGGCCAGGGCCTCCCGGCTCAGGCCGGGAGGCGCGGTTTCAAGGGCGGCAAGTTCAGCCGGTGTCATGCTCACTCCTCCGGCAGGTCGCGGCCCTTGGTCTCGGGGGCGAAGGGCAGGATGATCAGACCGAGCAGGAAGATCAGACTCATCCAAGTGCAGGCATCGCGGAAGGCATCGAGCTTCTCGTCGGCGGTGGCCGCATGGGCGGCGAAGATCGCGGTCAGGCTGCCCTGCAGGAAGGGACCGGCGGCGGCGATGAAGCGACCGACGTTGTAGCAGAAACTGGTGCCGGTGCTGCGCAGGCTGGTCGGGAAAAGTTCAGGCAGGTAGATCGCGTAACCTGCAAACAGCGAGAGCTGGAAGAAGCCCATGAGCGGCACCATCCAGAAAATGTCGCTGCGATCGTCCAGGAACCGGAAGACCAGAATGGTGCTGGCCATGGCGCAGACATAAGCGACCGCGAACACCGGCTTGCGGCCATACTTGCTGGCGGCCCAGGTGAAGACCATCATGCCGAAAAACGAACCAATGTTCTGCATGATCATGTTGATGCCGGTCCAGATCATTTTCCAGCCGGGCACGAGGGCGTCTGGCACCTTGTCGGCGACCAGGGCCTTGCCGATGACGTCATTGATGAGTTCGGGGCTGAAGAAACCAATGCCCCAGAGGCCGATGACCCCGGAAATGCACAGGAACATGCCGACCAAGGCGTTCTTGCGCCAGCGGGGTTTGCCGAGCAGGGCGCTGTAGCTGCCGAACTTGACGCCTGTGGCCTTGCCTTCGGCACGCGCCTTCACCCACTTCTCCGGCTCCTTCAGCTTGATCTGAATGAACACCACCATGAAGGCCGGCAGGGCGCCGATCAGGAACATCGTGCGCCACATGTCCGTCTTCGCCGCGACACCGCTCTCAATCGCCTGGATTTGCAGGTAGCCGACGATGATGGCGATGCTGGCCGCCGTGATGTTACCGACCGCTGAAAGCGCCTGCAGCAGGCCCAGGGCGTGCGGGCGGGCTCGATCCGGCAGGGAGTCGGCCACGAGGGCGACAGCCAGGCCGAAGACGCCACCCACACCGAACCCGGTGATCAGGCGGTAGGCCGCAAAATCCCAGAAACCAATCGAGAAAGCCGAGAGACCGGTGCAGACCGAGTAGATGAGCACGGTCAGGGCCAGCGTCTTGGCCCGGCCGATGCGGTCGCCGACGGCGCCAAAAATGAGACCGCCGATCGCCCAGCCGGCAACGAAGAAGGTCGTCGACAGGCCGCCATAAAATTTCGGATCCATGCCCTCCTTGAGCAGCGAGGCCATGGCAGCCGGGCGCGCCACCAGGAAGAGCTGCTGGTCCAGGCAGTCAAACAGCCAGGCCAGCGAGGCCATCGTGAAGACAAACCAATGGTAGCCGTTGAGTTCTTTCCACCAGGGAGCGAGTGAGGCCGGGGTCGTGCTGGACGGGTTCATGGGCCGCGAGCTTGAAACACATCCGGCGGTGTGGCAATGACGAATTCACCCCGGCCGCCTTGCCAGGGCTCAGGGCGGCGCCTCACCAGGGGAGGCCCCCAGTCCGGGCGGACTGGGATTGACGACGAGGTCATCACCGGTGAACAGCTGCCGATCCGGGCCGGCGGAGCGGATCTCGGTGAGGTTGGCGGCCACCGGATGAAACCAGTAGGGCGATCCCCAGCGGTCGATGATCTGGCCATCGCGCAGGGCTTTGGCAGTGCGCGACAGGAAAACCCCGTCCGGCCCCGCCCCGACCAGTGCGGCGGCAATGTCCGCGTTGTCGCCCGAGGGATGGGAGCCCATGGCACGCTGGTGCAGGCCGAGCAGTTCGTTGAGGATCTCCAGATCCTGCTGCGGTTCTTGGTCGGGCGAGTTCAGGCTGAGGCCCAGCTCACGCAGGTGCGGGTCCATCGCGGTGGACGACACGGCAGCGGGCGGCGGACGCGGATCACCCGGCTCCGGCGGACGCGCCAAGGCAGTGGCCTCGCGGCCGCGCTCGGCGGCGGCACGTCGAACCTTCGTCGAGGTGACAGCGCTGAACATCCAGGCGGCGAGAATGCCCAGCACGGCCAGCAACAAGGCAACGAGGTACGTGGCGGGGCGCTTCGGAAGTTCAGGCATGCCTTCGAAACGTTTGCCGTGGCGCTCTCAGGCGGAAAAGTTGACGAACTGCAGGCGGGTCGCCGGATTGAAGGGATCACTGAAACGCCCCAGGTTGGGGAAGATTGAGGCGAGCTGGCTGTTGTCGACACCGAACCATTTGGCGATGACGGCGGCATACTGGTCGACCGAGGTCGTCGGAATCCATCGGCCGCGGTTGCCCTGAACATCGATGCCGCCGTTGACCGTGAGGTTGGGATACTGGCCAAAAACCCGTTTGCCGTTGACCGCGCCGCCCATGACCATCATTTGACCGCCCCAGCCGTGGTCAGAGCCGCCCGTTTCGTCGGTCTTGTTCGGAGTGAAAGTGCGGGTGAAATCGGAGGCTGTAAAGGCCAGCGTCTTGTCCCACATGCCATTGGCGGCCAGGGCATCGCGGAAGGCCTTCATGGCACAGGTGAGCTGGAGCATGAGGCTGTAGTAGCCCTGGTCGGTGCGCGCCGCGCCGCTCAACACCGGGATCTGCGAGGTGTGGGTGTCCCAGCCGCCGAGCTGGACAAAGAAAATCTGGCGCTTGTTATTCAGCGCGGTGTTGCCAACGATGAGGCGGGCGGCCATGCGCAACTGCGCGGCGAAGCCATTGGTCAGGCCGTTGATGCCGGTGCCGGTGAAGGCGTTGGTAAAATGACTGTCCAGCGTGGTCGTGCTGTTGCCCGCGTCCGTCAGTGCCAGCGCCTCGCCAACAACGCCCTCGGCGACGCGCGCGTTCCGCGCAATCTTCGTGTAGGCCTCGTCGAACAAACTGGCGTGGCTCATGTCGATCAACTGCTCGAGCGCGGCAAGTCGCCATCCGGCGTTGTTGTTCTGGTAGTTCGATCCGCTGACGCCGGGCCATTTGTAGACATTGTACTGCTTGTAGGGCTGCAGGGTCGACGTGGCATGCGTCAGGCCGGTGCCATAGTTGCGGCTCGGGCTGCCGCCACTGAACCCGCTAAAAGGCGTGACCCCGCCGGTGCCCATGATGTAGGGCTGCTGACTGACGCCAACCTGAAAGCTGTTGAAGCCGTTGACCGACACCATCATCGACAGGGCATCCGGGTCGGTGTTGTGGACGCCGTCGAGCACGTCCGCCAGGCGGCCGCCCCAGCCGCTCTGGAAAGGCTTGTCGGGGATGGAAGACTGCCACTGCACCTGCTGATCGGAATGGGAAAACAGCTGCGGCGGCTTCTGCGAGGCCGGCAGGCTGCCGAAATTGGCGCGGGTGACGTTCGGCTGGGTGAGCACGCCGACATTGCTGATGAAGGCGAGTTCCCCGGCGTCGAACAGGGTCTTCAACGAAGCTGCACCCGGATGCACCGCGAAGCGGTTGCCGTTGCCATCGGCGCCAATGTAGCCACTGGCGTGCTCGTAGTCGCCCACCGGATTGTCCGGAGTGATCTGGGTGCCGGCGGCGGTGAGGTCGGCGAGCGGGACGGCAATGCCACCCGAGCCGCCCGCATAAATGGGAATGCCGCGCCCGCTTTCGTATTGCGTGCGGGCGCTGCCGGCGAGCGGGATCAGCAGGTTGTTGGAGTCATAGCCACCGTTGAGGAAGATGCAAACCAAAGCCTTGTAGTCACTGCCCGCACTCTGCGCGGCCGCCGTGCCCA